>JANOZJ010000239.1:0-3740 GCA_031429315.1 Akkermansiaceae bacterium | reverse complement strand
ACCCGGAAGCCGCGATCCGCTGGGCGCAAACCAACCACGATGGCGACGACCCGAATCCCTACCTGCCCGGCATCATCCGCGGCCTCGCCCAAGCTGACTTGGCGCGGGCCACCGAGCTGCTCGCCAGCATGCCCCGCAGCGAGGAACGCGGCAGCGGTCTTGATTTTATCCTGCCCCATCTTTTGGAACAAGGAGCGGACGCCACCCGCGCTTGGATCGCGTCCCTCACCGATGAGGCTCTCAAAAATGGCGCGATGATGCGGGTGGCGGAAAAACTGGCCGCCACCGATCCGGCCGGCACCGCTTCTTGGCTGCTGGCCAATCCCAGTGAAGCGACCGATCGCCGGATGGACGACGTTTACGGCGCTTGGGCGAGCAAAGACCAGCAAGCCGCGTTGAGTTCATTAAACGCCCTTCCGGCCGGGGCCACCCGCAGCAACGCGCTCCGCGGCGTGGTCAGCAGCTTGGCGGCGGAAAGCCCGAAGGCGGCACTCTCCCTGATGGATCGCTATCCGAACGATGTGAACGACCGGATGGTCCAAAATTTCATCTGGCATTCTTTTGGCAACGATCCCGCCACCGCAGTCACCCAGATCGCCCGCATCGGCGATGAAAATGACCGTGAGAAAATGTATCGCCGGACCTTGGAAGCCTGGATCGAGCGCGATGCGGCCTCCGCGCAGGCGTGGATTCAAACGAATCAGATTCCTGATTCCGTGCGCGCCGGCATCGCCCAGCGCCAGTCCGGGCAACCGTGAACGGACGGCTGCCGACGCCCCTGATCCTGTTATTTCCGCCAGGATCGCCGCGCGTTGACATCCACCGCTCCGCCAGCCAACGTCCCGCCCATGGACACGATGAAACTTCTTCTTGGCGCCACCATCGCGCTGTTGCTCGGGGCGCTCGCCGTCTCGTGGCAAGGCATGAAAACCGGCGTGAAAAACGCCCCGCCAGATGAAATCGCCCGCCTCGAGAAGCAGGTGAAAGAGATCCGGGCAGAGCAAGACAAGCTCCAGTATGAGAAGCAAATACAGCAACTCCGCAGCAGCGCTGCCGATACCCCCACTGCCTCCACCGCCGAACTCGAAGCGATGAAACTCCAGGTCGAGAAAAACAAACTGGCGCTCCAGGAAATCGAACTCAAGGAGCGCGAACAGCGCGACAAGAATACCGCCCGCGATGAAGAAGGCTTGAGTGGCCAGCGCGATGTGGAAGGCCGAGACGTCGAACTCCGCCGCGCCCGCATGATTGCCCAGTCGCTGTTGATCGGTCGGATCTTGGAATACGTCGAGAGTCCGCAGGGCGGAGATTTCGTCACCTTCGAGGTGCTTCTGCCAGAGCAAGTGCAGGTCGGTGCCATCGTCGCGATCCGCCGCAAGACCGGCATCCTCGGCCAGCTCAAGGTGTCCGACGTCACGGTCGAAGGCGCGATCGCCAACCCGCTGCCCGGCTTCGGCCCGGTCAAACCCCAAGTCGGCGACGAACTCATCCTGCCGCCGCAATACTAAGAATCTCAAATCTGAGATCTCAAATTTCAAATCTCTTCAGAATGTCCACCACTGTCGGTCTTATCTCACTCGGTTGCGCAAAAAACCTCATCGACTCGGAAGTCATGATCGGCCACCTCGCCCAAGCCGGCATGTCTCTAACGCCTGATCCGGAGTTAGCCGATGTCCTCATCATCAACACCTGCTCGTTCATCGACATGGCGAAACAGGAGTCCATCGACGCCATCTTTGGTGCCGTGAAAGACCGCGCTGACGATCCGGACCGCGTCCGCCAGAAAATCATCGTCGCCGGTTGCCTGTCCCAACGCTTCGCCAAGGACCTTCCCGGCATCATGCCCGAGGTGGATGCGTTCATCGGCCTGGATCAAATCACCAAGGTCGCGCCGATCATCGAAAACCTGCTAGGAAAGAAGAACGATTCTGAAGTTCAAAAAACCGAAGGCCCGTCCGCCACCGACGATCCGCGCGACTTCGTCACCCTCAAGCCGCAATACGTCCCCGACTATTCCACGCCGCGCATCCGTCTCACACCGGATCATTTCGCCTACGTCAAAATCGCCGAGGGCTGCAACCACACCTGCACCTTTTGCATCATCCCGACCATCCGCGGCAAACACCGTTCGCGGACGCAGGACTCCGTCGTTAGAGAAGTCCAGGCGCTCGTCACATCCGGCGTGAAGGAAATCAACCTCATCTCGCAGGACACTACTTACTTCGGCATGGACCAGTGGGAAGGCAAACGCCCGACGCCGAGCTCGCCCGTCGATTCTAGCAGAGGCGAATCGCTCTCCACTCTGCTCCGCGAGATCAACAAGATCGAAGGCGATTTCTGGGTCCGCCTGCTCTACACCCACCCCGCGCATTGGTCGGACGAGCTCATTCAAACCATCGCCGAGTGCGACAAGGTCGCGAAATACGTCGATATCCCGCTCCAGCATATTTCCGATAGAATGCTCACCGCCATGAAGCGCGTGACCAGCGGCGACTACATCCGCGACCTGCTCCGCCGGATGCGCGCCGGCATCCCCGGCCTCGGCATCCGCACCACCTTCATCGTCGGCTTCCCCGGCGAGACCGAGGAGGATTTCCAGGAGCTGTTGGAGTTCATCGAGGAATTCCGATTCGAACGCGCCGGCGTTTTCCAATACTCCAAGGAAGAAGGCACCCGCGCTAACAAAATGGACGGCCACCTCCACCACGCCACCCGCAAGAGCCGCTGGTCCCGCTCGATGGCTGCGCTCCAGAAAATCGCCGGCGAAACCAACCAGGCCCAGGTCGGCAAAGCCGTCCGCGTGTTAGTCGAGCAACCCGGCGTTGCTAGAACCCAGTGGGACGCCCCGGAAATCGACGGCTCTGTGATGGTGGATGAAAGCATCCCCGTCGGCCAATTCGCCGACATCACCATCGGCGACTGGCGGGGGTATGATCTCGTCGCTGCCCGCTAACTGAAAGTGGCTGCGGCGTCTCGCCCAATGCTGTCATTTTAGTTCCAAAAGATCAGAAGAATTCAACCACCATGGGAGCAGAGCGGACATAGACGAACTGGCTTTTTCTGATAATGAGTCAAATGGACAGGATGAACGCAGATGAAGAGGATGAAAACGCAGTCTTTATCTGTGTCTTTCATCTGCGTCCATCTGAGTTCATCTGCGGTTAAAAATTCTTAAACTGACAGCATTGGGCGTCTCGCCGCAGACCGCTGCCGGCTCGAGTGCGATTTCCCAAACGCCGTTCTTGCCAATCGCGAGCCGATTTATCACCGGTTGTGCTTTCCAACCCGGAAGGTGTGAGGGTCTATTCAGGATTCCAATATGGGCAGAACGATCCGACCGAGCGCAAAGGCATCTTCGGCCCTCGTGCGACTTTCGACGGATTGAGGGAAGTTTCTGCGGAACTTGACGATTGGCTCAACGGCAGAGTAGCATGACCGCAGTTCTCTGAAAGTCGGAAATTAAGGGAGAGATCAAAAACAAAAACCGGCGGCCCTTGTGAGGACGCCGGATTGATGATGTATTGGAAAGTAGCGACAGGAATGTCGCGACTCCTTATTCGGCCGCGACGGGCTGCTTGGCTTCGTGCTCAGCGGCGGCTTGGTCGCGGAGCCAGGCGCGGCGGGACATTTTCACGCGGCCTTTTTCGTCGACTCCGAGGCACTTGGCGGTGATGACGTCGCCTTTTTTGACGATGTCCTCAACGTTTTCGGTGCGGCCTTCGGCGAGTTCGGAGACGTGG
>JANOZJ010000238.1:0-6965 GCA_031429315.1 Akkermansiaceae bacterium | reverse complement strand
GCTCCACATGTTAGCGGCAAGGTCTTCGTGAGTATAGCGAATGCCGGTATCCACCACCGCCACCACGCTGCCGGACGCATCGTGAAGCGCATCCCAGCCCTCGGGTCCGTCGATGTCTGCATCCGCCGCGTAGCCACTGCGTCCGCCCGGGTTGTTCAGCCCCCAGAGTGCGCCGGATAGAAACTTCGGATCATTCGGCGAGGCTGAAGCCCACACCATCGGGTCGGGCTCGACGTAGGCGACCTCCGGCAAGGCAAGGCGCAATCGGTCCACCGCCGCAGGCAAGGCATCCAAATCCGCCGGGTTGGCCACCTCGACGAGCACGAACAAATTCCTGCCCACCGAGCGCACCTTCCAGCCCGCCGCCGCCAGTCGCGCCGGAGCATCGCCAGCTCCCGCCTTCAGGCCGACCATCACATGATCCGCCACCTCGGCTTGGCGGAAAATCACCCGCTCCGAGCCATCGGCTGCACGCACCACCTCATCCTCGATCCGCAGCAGCGGGTATTTGAAATCCGTTTCCACCACCCGCACCCGCCGCCGGGAGTCCTTCGTCTCCGGGTCCAACCACCGCTCGGCCAGCACCCGCTGCAGCGCGACACGCGGGGTTTCAGCCACCCCACCGTCAGGGCCGACATGCGGAGCCTCATCGGCGGCCACCGCGACTTTCGCAGGAGCGACCGGCACCTGCGAGTCCTCCGCGCGACGGGTCGATGGCTCTTGCGCCTCGCCAACCGAGTCCCGGCGAACGTCCGCTAGCGAATCCGCCGCAGTCTCGGGGAAAACCTGGAACGAGTCTGAAATCCTCGATCCGGAATCGACGTTTCGGAATCCCCAAAACGACAACCAAGCCACCATCGCGACGCTCAATACGACCCACACCCATGTTTGACAACGCATGACCTGATCCTTCGACCAACCGTGCGAAGCAGACAAGCACAATCAGCATTCCGAACCGCTCCACTAAATTTCACTCATCCTGATGCGCGGCAGTATATTTCCTGCCGGAGCCGGAAATGTGGCGACTTTTGTTCACAGCAAGTCAGGATCGGTCCACTGGGAAATTCCAATGAACCTCACGACCGCCAAGAAAATCCTCGCCGCATTCGTCCTCGCGCTGCTGCTGCTAGCCGGAGTCGCGGCGATTTCGTTTCACCGCACGATGCGGATGACCGCCGATGCCCAATGGGTGGATCACAGCTACGAGGTCATGACCGTGATCGAGAAACTGGTGAAAACCGTCAGCTACAACGCGGTGAGTCACCGCGGATTCCTGATCACTAACGACGAGGCGTTTCTGGCCAAACATCCGCAGACCATTCTGGAGCGCAATGCCGCCATGGAGGAATTGAGAAGCCTGGTGGCCGATAGCCCTGCCCAACGGCAACGCCTGACCGAGCTCGCGGCAGGGATCGCGGAACGGGAGCAGTTGGCTAAGAACCATGTCGAGCTGCGGCGGCGGGAAGGCTTCGAGGCGGTTCAAAAAAACGTGGCCTCAGGGAGAGGGGAACGGATGTTGGAAAGGATTTACACCGTCGCCGCGGAGATGACTGCCCACGAACGGACGTTGTTGAACGAACGGGTGGATCAGAGCGAAGCCAGCGCGCGGGCGACCCGTTGGGCAATCACAGCCGCGAGCGCGGTGGCATTCTTATTGGTCGGAGGAGCCTTGTGGCGGCTCACGCGGGAGTTGGAGAAACGCAGGAAGAGCGACGCCGCGCTGCGCAAAAGTGAGGCACGCTTCCGCGCGCTGGCCACCGCCATTTCCGACGTGGTCTATCGGATGGCTCCGGATTGGAGCGAAATGCACCAGCTTGAGAGCAGGGAATTTCTTACGCCCTCCACGCCAGGAAACCGCAAATGGCTTCAGGAATACATCCATCCGGATGACCAACCGCAGGTGATGGCCGCCATCCAGGAATCGATCCGGACGAAGAGCAAGTTCCAGTTGGAACACCGGGTCCTGCGGGCGGATGGCAGCGTGGGCTGGACGATTTCGAGGGCGGTGCCGATTCAGGATTCGAAGGGCGAGATCGTCGAATGGTTCGGCGCGGCGAGCGACGTGACCGCCCGCAAACAGGCGCAACAGGCGCTGATGGAGAGCGAGGAAGCCTTGAGGAATTTCAACAGCAGGCTCGCGGAATCCGTAGTGGAACGGACCAAGGAACTCCGCAGCACGGTCCAATTCTTGGAAAACGAAATCGCCGCACGTCGCCGGCTGGAAGGCGAAATCCTCAAAGTGAGCGAGCGTGAGCAAACCCGGTTGGGTCAAGACCTCCACGACGATCTCGGCCAGCAACTCACAGGGATCGCCATCCTTTCCCAAGTTCTCTTGAGCCAACTTCAAGAGGAGTCTCATCCGGCTGCCAAGGACGCCGAACAGATCTCCCGGAGCCTCACCGAGAGCATCAGCACCACCCGCAATCTCGCCAAATCGTTCTACCCGGTCGAGTTGGAACGTGGCGGCCTGATCCTCGCCCTCCAGGATCTCGCGCTGCGGACGCAGTTGCTCTCCAGAGTCCACTGCACCGTCAATGCCGCCGCGGATTTCCGGTTCGAAACCCCCACCGAGATCCACCTCTATCGCATCGTCCAGGAGTCCATCAACAACGCCCTCAAGCACGGCAAGGCCACTCACATCCAGATCGACTGCCCGCGAGAAAATGGTGTCTCGACGCTGACCGTCACCGACAACGGCAACGGCTTCAAGCCCCCGGAACCTGGGGAGGAAACCGGCATGGGCCTGCATATTTTCCAATATCGGGCCGCACTGATCGGTGCCAGAATCTCCGTCCGCCGGGGAACGCCGGACGGCTGCGTGGTGACTTGCGCGATTCCGGATTATTTCTCACACGCATGATGTCCCCGCCGACATTCCGGAAACTATTTTCTGAAACTATTTCCTTGCCGTGGCAAATCGATCCTGATCGAGTCCGCGAAATCATTTTTGCCATGAAAAACCCTGCCATCGCCCCATCACTGATTGCTGCTCTCGCCTTTTCCAGCTCCGCCCAAGCCGGATTCCACCTCTTTGACATCCAGGAAATCTACACCAACGGTGCCGGCACCGTGCAATTCGTGGAACTCTTCACCACCGATGGAAATCAACCCTTCCTGAACGGCCATACCCTCACCTTCCTGCTCAACGGCGTACAACAGAACTCATTCACATTCCCCAGCAACCTGGTGGGAAGTACCGCCAACAAGAGCGTCCTCATCGGCACCGCGAACCTCACCACTCTTTACGGCGTCACGCCCGACTTCGTCATTCCCGCGAATTTCTTCACCGCCGGCACCAACAACTTTGTCAACTTCGGCGAGGGCTTTGACATCGTGAATCTAGGGGGACTGCCCAACGACGGCACCTCGTCGCTGAACGGACTGGTCGGCGACCCCGGCACGACCTCCGCATCCACCTCGGTCAATTCGCAGGCCACGCCGAAGAATTTCGCCGGCCAAACGGCGACCATCCCCGAGCCGACCGGAGTGACTCTAGGGTTGCTGACGCTGGGAGCCGCGATGCTGCGGCGGAGACGCGCTTAATTTCAGTTAGGAGAAGGTTGTAGGTGAAGCACCCCTGACAACCGGGAAAATTCCGGGCCATGGTCTGGCGTTCAGGACAAAAAAATCCGCCAACGGGGTGGACCGGTGGCGGATTTGGAAAGAACAAGAGCGACCGCCGCGACGACGCTCAATGCTCGCGGCAGAACTGCTCGAAGCGCGTCAGGCCTTCGTTGAGGATGTCGAGCGTGGTGCAGTAACTGAGGCGGATGCCTTCGTCGTAGCCGAAGGCGACGCCGGGGACGGCGGCGACCTTGTAGCGGGAGAGCAGCTTGTCGCAGAGGTTCATCGACTTCAGGCCGGTGTTGCCGGTGTAAACGAAGAAGTAGAACGCGCCTTGTGGCTCGACAACGCGGATGTTGTTGATCGCCTTGAGGCGGGCAAACATGAACTGCCGCTTGACGTCATATTCGCCGCGGAGGTCTTCGATGAACGATTGGTCGCCTTCCAAGGCGGCGAGCGCGCCGTATTGGGAGAAGCTGTTGGCGTTGGAGGTGGTGTGGTTCTGGATCTTTTCGATCGCATCCGCCAAGGCCTTGGGCGCGGCGGTGTAGCCGAGACGCCAGCCGGTCATCGAGTAGGCTTTGGAGAAGCCGTTGACGGTGACGGTTAGATTGTAGAGTTCCTGGCTGAGCGAGGCGATGGAGACGTGCTTGTTTTCGCCATAGACGAGCTTTTCGTAGATTTCGTCGGAAAGGATGACGATGTCTTCGGTCAGCGCGATTTCGCCGAGGGCGAGAAGTTCCTCCTTGGTGTAAACGGCACCGGTCGGATTGCCCGGGGTGTTGATGATGACCATTTTGGTCGCCGGGGTCATGGCTTCCTCGAATTGCTCGGGAGTCATTTTCCAACCGGTCGATTCCTTGGTCTCAACGATGACGGGGACGCCGCCGGCGAGCCGCACCATTTCCGGATAGGAAACCCAGAATGGCGAAGGGATGATGACTTCGTCGCCCTCCTCGATGACGGCGAGGATGGCGTTGTAGCAGGCCATTTTCGCACCGCCGGTGACGCAGATCTGGCTCGGCGCGTAGTCGAGGTTGTTGTCGTCCTTGAACTTCTTGGAGAGCGCGGCGCGCAGTTCGGGAATGCCGCCAGCCGGGGTGTATTTGGTTTTGCCGGCTTGAAGCGCTTCGATGGCCGCGTCCTTAATGAACTGCGGGGTATCGACTTCCGGTTCGCCACCGGCGAGCGCGTAAACTTCTTCACCCTTGGCGATCATCGCTTTGGCCTGTGCGGTGACGGCGAGCGTGAGGGACGGGGAAACCTTGGCAATACGGGATGAAATGCTTTCCATGGGAGAGTGCGATTTGGAGTTGAGCCGCCAACCCGGGCGGAGCAACAGATTTTGCGCAGCCCCGTGGATGAGCGGACGGCTTTTGTGGGGCTTCGGCCTTGGGGTGGCAAGCGAAATGGTGCGGCAATTCTAACTCAAATTGCCGGCCGATCACATCGTTTTGAGCAGGTCCTCGTATTGCTTGATCATTTGGAACGACGCGATCACTGACTGATAGGCAAGCCACGTCAGGACAATCGTGCCGCCGGTGATGGCGATTTTCCAGACGACCGGGAGTCGCGGATGCCACCAAATCATGGGCAAAGCCAGTGGCCCCCCGCTGCCCACGGCCAGCACGATGGCCCAGGTCCTGAAATACCACGGCAGGCTGTTCGCGGGAAGGCGCGGCGGTCCCGAGCCATCCAGAAACTCGCCGCAGTGCTTGCATTTGATCGCTTCGTCTTGGATCTCTTCGGCGCAATAGGGGCACTTTTTCATAGGTCGAGGCAGTCCGTTTCCAGGGAGCCGCGCGGAAGCTAACCGCCGCCGTTCCACGAAACAACCCCGCATTCGGCAGAGCCCCGTTCATGGATGCAGGGCAAGTTAGGTGTTTCACGGCGGTCGGAGTTGCGAGCGGGACACCAAATCGCGGCATCAGGCTCCGGGCAGAATGCCCGGGCCACTGTGGCGCGGGCATTCTGCCCGCCGCCAATCTTCAGAGTGGTATCATCTCAACCACCGCTAAAACAAGCGCGAGGTCAGGTGTTCTGTGGGTGGCAAATGATGCCTAACTGATCCTCGCCGCCGCGCGCCCGGCCGCCTCCCCCGTCGCGAAGCAAGTCCCCATCACCCGGATCGACGCCTGCGCGTCGTGGTCCGTGGAAATGCAGCGCCCGGCCACGAACAGCCGCTCGCTGCCCACCGGCTTCAAACACCGCAAGGGAATCCCCGCCGGACGATTGCCCTCGGGAAACCGCAGCTTCGGCCCGCGCGGGGTTTCGCGGAATTCCATCGGCCAAGTCGCCAGTGCGATCTCATCGTCGAACCGCGTTCCCGCTAACAACTCGGCACCCGTTAGCACGTGTTCGCCGGTCCAGCGGCGGCTCTCGCGCACGCCCGCCCGCACCGGCCAGTGGCTGATGTAGGCGCGTTTCCAAACATCCGATTTCGCCGCGAGCCACGCCACGGCTTTCGCAGCGGTCGCACGCCCGTGGATTTCCAACGCGGTAAGGCAGGCCCCATCGAGCGGGTCGTAGTCCGCCACCGACTCGCCGCCGGTTAGATCGAGCGTGCCGAAAATTTCCCCCGGCCTCCCGGAGCTGCGGAATGCCAGGCCCAGCGCGTCCGCCGTTAGTTCCCCGGCGCGGATTCCCTCCACGATCAGTCCGGCCGTCTGCAAGCGGGCCTCGTCATTCATCGGCACCTCATGGTGGACCCCGAACACATACGCCGGCCGTTGCAGGCGCGGCGCTTCCGTCATTGCCGTGCCTTCTCCTAACAAGGCCGCCACCGTCGCGTCGCCCGACGCATCGACCAGGCTTCCGGCACTCACCCAGCGCCCCCCTGCCCGACCGGCGAGCTGGATTTCCCAGTTCTCTTCCCGAGCCACCGCGATCACTTCCGTGTGCAGCCGCAAGTCGATCAGAGGCTGCGCCGAAACCAGTTCGTCAGCGATCCGCACGAACTCGACGGGATGCTGCGGCAGCACGTCCACCCGCCCCATCCGCAGCGGTCCCATGCCCGTCGCTGCGATCATCCGCCCGGCCATTTCCGCAGGAAAACCCGGATTCGCCAGCACCGCGCCGGGTTCCGCCCGTAGCAGATAGAGTCCGCAAAACGTATGCACCAGCGAGGCCGTGCCCATGCCGCCAAGATACCCGTGGCGCTCGATCAGGATGGTCCGCGCGCCTTCCCGCGCCGCACTCACGGCGGCTGATAGACCCGCGCTTCCTCCGCCGATGACCGCTACGTCGAAGGACTCGCGCGACTTCATGAAGTCTTGCCGGCGATCAACGCCGCCAAGGTCGTCGGCGTCGCCAGATTCGCCTTCGTCAGCTCCTCCGGTCCGAGCTCGATGCCGAAGCGGTCCTCAACCGCGACGACCAATTGCATCACCGCCATCGAGTCG
>JANOZJ010000237.1:0-4713 GCA_031429315.1 Akkermansiaceae bacterium | reverse complement strand
CTCTTTGTCCTCAACGAAGGCGAAGCACGCGATCTAGCAGGCACTTCTAACCTCGTTAAAGCCGGCCGTATCCTTCTCGAAAAAGGCCCGCGCCACGTCGTCATTAAGCTCGGCGAGTTCGGAGCCATGCTCTTTTCTAAGAAGTGCGGAGTGCGGAATGCGGAGTGCGGAATCCAAGAATCTTCCACTCCGCACTCCAATCTCCCCACTCCGCACTCCGCACTCCGAACTCCGCACTCCCCACTCCCCACTCCGCACTCCGAAATCTTCCGCTGTTCCGCCTACCCCCTCGAAACCGTCGCCGATCCCACCGGTGCCGGCGACACCTTCCTCGGCGGCATGGCCGGCTATCTCGCCTCCCAGGGCCACCCGCCCTATGACGCCCCCACCCTCCGCCAGGCCGTCATTCACGGCTCCATCCTCGCCTCCTTCACCTGCGAAGCCTTCTCCACCCGCCGCATGGAATCCCTCGCCCCCGGCGAGCTCGAAGCCCGCATCCTCGAATTCCGCCTCGCCACCCACTGGTAAGCCCAGAAAGGAAGATGGTAACCACTGATTTCACTGATTTTCAGGAGGTTGGAAAGGATTACCCGTCACCCAAAAGGTGAGTCGAATTGCCGCCTTTCTTTCAGTGAAATCAGTCAAAATCAGCGCAATCAGTGGTAAATCTCGGAGCTTACCTCCAGAACACCTGACCTCGTGTGAGAGGTCAAGTGGCTGTTGCCCGTGGAATCAAGGATTCTAATGTTTGATGTTCCACGGCGGTCGGAGTTGTGAGCGTGATACCAAATCGCGGCACAAGGCTCCGGGCAGAATGCCCGGGCCACCGGTGGCCCGGGCATCCTGCCCGCCGCCTTTCTTCAGAATGGGATCCATCTCAAGCACCGCTAAAACAAAGGCGAGGTCCCACCCACCCAAACCTCTCATCCGTTCATCTGCCGCTCTATTTCCCTCTTCGTCTCAAAGATTCGCCAGATTCGCCAGATTCGCCAGATTCGCGGAGCCTAACTCTTCCGCTCTTCCCTTCGACGTTCAATGTTGGGCGTTCGATCTTCCTTTCTTCAATCCCCCCCATCCTCCCGCTCCTTGGTAAAAAAATCTCATTGCCCGGCCCTCCCCGGCGGCGTTTAGTCTCCTCATGGTCGCCATGCAGGAAATCCAACGCTATTGCGATGCCATCGCCGCCGCCTTCAAGCCACAAAAGATCATCCTCTTCGGCTCACACGCATACGGCAAGCCCACCCCGGATTCCGATGTGGACCTCCTCGTCGTCATCCCCAAGGCGCGTCGCTTTTGGATGCAAACCACCCAGCAAATCCACGAAAAAGTCTCCGCCGGCTTTCCCGTGGACGTCCTCGTGCGTGATCCCGCCTTTCTCTCCGAGAGATTGCATGAGGGGGACTGCTTCCTCCAGGAAATCACCACCAAAGGACGGGTCATGTATGAAGGCCGCCACCCGTGACTGGATCGCGAAAGCGGAGCATGACTACCTCCAGAACACCTGACCTCGTGTGAGAGGTCAAGTGGCTGTTGTCCGTGGAATCAAGGATTCTAATGCTAGATGTCCCACGGCGGTCGGAGTTGTGAGCGTGATACCAAATCGCGGCACAAGGCTCCGGGCAGAATGCCCGGGCCACCGGTGGCGCGGGCATCCTGCCCGCCGCTAATCTTCAGAATGGGATCCATCTCAAGCACCGCTAAAACAAAGGCGAGGTCCCACCCATCCAAACCTCTCATCCGTGACAATCCGGGAAATTTGAGGAAGGATTTAGAAACAGCCAGTTCCTCCATGTCCGCTGCGCTCCCATTGTGGTCAAAAATCCCAACTTCTTCGCGGCTTCTCCCGTGTGCCGGACCCCCGCGACCCTAAACCTAAAAAGGAAGAGGATAACCACTGATTTCACTGATTGAACTGATTTTGAAGAGGTTGGAAAGGATTACCCGTCACCCAAAAGGTGAGTCGAATTGCCGCCTTTCTTTCAGTGAAATCAGTAAAAATCAGCGCAATCAGTGGTAAATCCCGTAGCTTTCACCTATCCTATTCCTTACATCACCCCCCGTAAAATCCCCTAGAAAAGCAAAATCCTAAACCTTCCCAAATATTCCCGGATTATTTCCCGGTCTCCCCTCGCTCCTCCCCAGAGCCCTCCTCGCCCATTGGATTCAACTCTTTGAATACCTGTGATTTGCATGAACGCATACCACCCCCATAAGCCCCCGTTCCACCCTCGCCTTCTCCCCACTTCCACCACCTCCAGAAAAAACATTTGGCCATTCGTAAAATTTTCTTGCGATCTCCCACCACCCGCTGTTTTCTCCCTGCGAATCCTACGACTGAGCAAAAGTTGCATCCAAGTGCCACCCGTGCCACGCCTCCGCTGCTCAATCGCTAAACCCCAAAAAAACCCCAAAAAACCGACAAAGCAAAAACCACCGCCGTCACTGGCACGTCTGCAACTAATACCTCGACTGATCAAACCTAATCAAAACACTGTCATGAAACCATACCTATCTTATTCACTCATCCTCGCCGCTGCCGCCTCCGGGATGGCCTTCGGTGCCGAAACCGCATACACCACTCCAGTGGGGTATATCACTCATAGCATTGCAGCTGCTGGAGCAAATCCATCTGCGGAAACGTACCTGTCCGCCAGCATGGTGGAGACGGCGGCTTATGCAGGCGTTTCCATTTCAGCGTCTGGCAATACGGTTGCATTTGCCGGTACTTCCGTTCCCACAACGTTTGATAGCACGTATGTTTTGGAAATTACTTCGGGTCCATCTGAAGGTTGGTGGTCCACAGTGACATCCTCAACCTCATCCTCGATCATTCTAAACGATGTGTTTCCAGTGGCCACTGCTACCTCAATCAGTGTCCGTAAGCACAGTACGCTGAAGACTTTTCTCGGAAATAATACGCCTGGACTTGTGACCTTCAATGGTGTTGATGACTCCGATGAGGTTCAAGTCTGGGATCCAGTTGCGCAAAGCGCGGTGCCATTCGCATATATTTCAGGTGTGGATTTGGCTGACCCTCTTTATCCAAATGGCGCATGGTGGAATTTGGGTACTTCAGCGATTGCAAATGACTATCCGATTGAACCCGGTAGTGCGGTGAGGGTAAAGAGAATCGGAACTGCGCTTTCGTTCACTTCCTCTGGCACAGTTAAGACCACAAAAACTCAAGTCGATTTGTATACGGACTTTAACTGGGTTGGGACACCCCTTGCCGCTGGTGGCACTCTCAATGGCATGACCTTCAATACGCAACTCAATCAATTTGACGGCGTTTCCGAAAACTATGATGAGCTGTCATTTTTGGATCCATCACAGACGGCTAGACCGTTTGCTGCGATTGATGGCGCTCCACCTACAATGTATGACTTAGGAAACTCTGTGGAAGCAGGAACTGAGCCATTCGCTCAAGGCACAGGTGTTGTGATTAAGCGCATTGGAAATCCAGATGGAGTGATTACCATTCCAGGGACTGTTGTAGCTCCGTAAAATTGACCTTTGTATAATTTTCTTCTAAGTAATAACATAAACAACAAAAACACATGAAATCAATTAAGTATCTAGCACTTCTAGCTTGCGCAACCGGATTTTCCAATGCTGCAACCGTGACCGTCGCATCAGGTTTGTCAACTCAGGGGTTTACCCCTTACGTGGATTCAGTCGTCTTACCAGCCTTCTCCTTTGCTGTTGGAAGTTATAATACGCTGACGAGCACATGGACTCAGTTTGGCAATGCTATTGCGGATATTGGCAAAGTGGGTGGTGCTGGTGGAATTGCCGCAACTTCGCCAACTTCGCTCAATAATTCGATTATTGATCTGTTCGTTGGCAACGCCAGCACCATCGGACTTTCCACAAGTTGGGTCGTTATTAGACCAAGTGCGACCACCGCAAAATTCCCGGCGGACGTTACCGGCACGGGTTCGGTGACATTGGCTGCTACCGTTCCTACGGGAGCCAGCGGGTGGACCATCATTGCCAGTGGAAATCCATCGGCAAGTTTTGGTGGAGCAACTCCAGTTGTTGGAGGCACTATTCTGAACTTGAGTGCCATCCCCGAGCCATCGGCCGCTCTTCTTGGAGCGCTTGGTGCTCTCGGTCTGCTTCGCCGCCGCCGGATCTGATCCGGATCGGTTCAAAACAGAATTAATAATTAAATAAAGAGGCGGGCGCAAGCCCGCCTCTTTTGCGTTCCCATCATGACATATGACAGAGGGACAGGCCTGTAGTCGAAAACATCATGACAGGGGGACATGCCTTTAGTCTGAAAAAATTCTTGCCAATACGCGCCCGGCGCGGTAGTTCTTCCCCATGAGAAAGGCGCGCTGGTTGGCTGAATGGCGGAAATCTGCCGGGAAACCGGTGTTCTACCATGTGATCTCGCGAGTGGTGGACCGGCGGTTTGCGTTCGGCGCGGAGGAAAAGGAGAAATTCCGGGCGTTGATGCGCTTGCAGGAGCAATTCACGGGTTGCCGGGTGGTTTCGTACTGTCTGATGTGCAATCACTTCCATCTGCTGTTGGAAGTCCCGCCGATGGCGGAGGGCGGGCTTTCGGAGGAGGTGCTGTTGAAGCGGTTGTCGGCGATTTACAGCGAGGCGTTCGTGGCCGGGGTGGCAAAGGAATTGGCGGATGCCCGGACGGCGATTTACACGACGGAATCCGGGCTGGATGAGGCGGTGAAAGCGATTCACGAGCGA
>JANOZJ010000236.1:0-10073 GCA_031429315.1 Akkermansiaceae bacterium | reverse complement strand
CGCCGACGACGGCCAGGGCAACAAGACCGAGGCGAAAAGCGCCGCGCAGAAAGCCGCCCTCCGGCTCGACGCGTGACATAACAGATCTCCAGATAGGAGAGGGAACCCGGGGGTGGTGCGGATGGTCCGAGTGGATCCCGCGCCACCCCCACTTTTTTGCAACTGGCTGCGAGTTGCCCTAGAACCCGCGAATGGACGCGAATAAACGCGAATACCAAAGCAAGGCCGCATCAAGCCGAGGTATTTCAGCCCCTTCGGAAAAAAGTGGAGGTCCGGGTTGATTCCGTATTTCAAGCTGGGCAAGGCGGTGCGTTCGGATGCGTGTGTTCTAAGAGGAAGAGTGGCTACACCTCAAGATTTGCTCCTCGGACATTCGCGCCAGGCTCTTTTACCTGCATCCCGTCTGGACTCCTGTATCCGGCCCAGATAGGCCTTCCCCATCCAATGATCACAGGCGAAATCAAATCCAAAGTCGACCGCATCTGGGACACCCTGTGGTCCGGCGGCATCTCCAATCCACTCACCATTATCGAGCAGCTCACCTACCTGCTTTTCATCAAGCGCCTGGACGAGCTCCACACCCTCAAGGAAAACAAGGCCAACCGCCTCAAGAAACCCATCGAAGAACCCATCTTCACCCCGAAGCAGGAAAGCCTCCGCTGGTCCCGCTTCAAGGAAACCTCCCCCGAGGAGATGTTCACCACCGTGCGCGACAAGGCGTTCCCCTTCATCAAGGACCTCGGCAAGTCCATCACTGGCGAAGGCGGCAGCACTTACAGCCACCACATGAAGGACGCTACCTTCATGATGCCCACGCCCCGCGTCCTTGCCAACATCGTGGACCAGCTCGACGCCATCGACATGGCCGACAGCGACACCAAGGGCGATCTCTACGAATACATGCTCGGGAAAATCGCCAGCGCCGGGCAGAACGGCCAGTTCCGCAGCCCGCGCCACATCATCGGCCTGATGGTGGACATGACCGCCCCGACGCCCAAGGACAAGATCTGCGATCCCTCCTGCGGCACCGCCGGATTCCTCGTCGCCTCCTCGGAATACCTCACCACCCACCACGGCGACGCCATCTACAAGGACGCCGCCTCCCGCCGCCGCTTCAATGAGGCCACCTTCCACGGCTACGATTTCGACAGCACCATGCTTCGCATCGGCAGCATGAACATGCTCCTCCACGGCGTGGAAAACCCGGACATCCGCTACAAGGACTCATTGGCCGAGAGCGACGAGGACGATTCGGAAAAATACTCCCTCCCCTCGCCAATCCGCCCTTCGCGGGCAGCCTCGATTACGAGTCCACCGCCAAGGACCTCCAGCGCATCGTCAAGACCAAGAAAACCGAGTTGCTCTTCATGGCGCTCTTCCTGCGGATGCTCCAGACCGGTGGCCGCGCCGCCGTCATCGTGCCGGATGGTGTGCTCTTCGGCTCGTCCAATGCCCACCAGCAGATCCGCAAAATCCTGGTGGAGGATCAGAAGCTCCAGGCCATCATCTCCATGCCCTCCGGCGTCTTCAAGCCCTACGCCGGGGTCTCCACCGCCATCCTGCTCTTCACCAAGACCAACTCCGGCGGCACCGACCACGTCTGGTTCTACGACATGAAACAGGACGGCTTCTCGCTCGACGACAAGCGCACCCCGCAGCCGGACAAGTCCGACCTGCCCGACATCTTGGCCAGATGGAAGAGATTGGGGATCGGAGATCGGGGATCGAAGAGTGAAGAGGCGAAACGCAAGCGCACGGACCAGTCCTTCCTCGTGCCCAAGGCCGAGATCGTCGCCAACAACTACGACCTCTCGCTCAACCGCTACAAGGAAGTCGTCCATGAAGTGGTCGATCACGACTCACCGAAGAAAATCCTGACCCGTCTCGCCAAGCTCGAAGACGAGATCACCAAGGGCCGGAAAGAACTGGAGGGGTTGTTGGGATGAGCGTGCATCGCTTTTTCTTCCGGCCCAACGGGCCTCCATCCCTCAGCCCAGGGCAACGCCCTGGGAGGCGGCCGTCGACAGATTGGCGGCCTGTAGGGCCGCGATTCGTGTTGGCGTGTTCCGGCGCGCAACCGTATCGCGCACCGTTGGTGCGCGGGATTTCTACCGCCGGGAACCCAGGGCGATGCCCTGGGCTGAGGAATGATGCGCCGTTGGCGCGGGCGTAGTCACAATCCACACAACCATGCCCCAATCCCTATCACGCATCCTGATCCACCTGGTATTCAGCACGAAAAACCGGGAACCGATCATCACACCGGAAATCCGCACGGAACTACACCCCTACCTCGCGGGCACCCTCGACAAAATCGACTGCCCCTCGCTCCGCGTGGGTGGCGTCGCCGATCATGTGCATCTTTTTTTCGGCCTCTCGCGAACCCGCACCATCGCCGAAGTCGTCGAGACGTTGAAAACCAGCTCGTCGAAATGGATCAAAACCAAAGGCCCTGAATTTTCAGGGTTCCACTGGCAATCCGGTTATGGCGCGTTCTCCGTTAGCCAGTCGGATGCCGACACCGTCGTCAATTACGTGGCGAATCAGGAAAGCCATCATCGGAAAATGACGTTTCAGGATGAATACCGCAAATTGTTGGAAAAATACCGCGTCACCTTCGATGAAAAATATGTCTGGGATTGAACCAACAAACGATCGGCCCAACAGTCCATCATCCCGCGATTGGCCCAACGGGCCAAAATCCCTCAGCCCAGGGCACCGCCCTGGGACGGGAACGCCAATGATTGGGCGGCCTGTAGGGCCGCGATCCGGGTTGGCGTGGTCCGGCGTGCCACCGTATCGCGCACCGTTGGCGCGCGGGATTCCGGTGGACATGGACCCAGGGCGTTGCCCTGGGCTGAGGAATGATGCGCCGATGGCGCGGAAAGAGGATCACGATGAGGAAACGCAAAATGAATTTCGAAGACGAGAGCGCCATGGGCAGAAAAGAACGGGAGGGGTTGTTGGGATGAAATCGATCTCTCCTTGGCCCAACGGGCCATTATCCCTCAGCCCAGGGCACCGCCCTGTGTGGGGAACGCCAATGATTGGGCGGCCTGTAGGGCCGCGATCCGGGTTGGCGTGGTCCGGCGTGCAACCGTATCGCGCACCGTTGGCGCGCGGGATTTCGGCGGACGCAAACCCAGGGCGTTGCCCTCGGCTGAGGAATGATGCGCCGTTGGCGCGGAAGAAAATCCTGCCCCGTCTCGCCAAGCTCGAAGACGAGATCGCCAAGGGCAGAAAGGAACTGGAGGGGTTGTTGAAATGAAGTGGCCAGTTCAACCTATCGGCGAAGTCTTTGCTGTAGCCCGTGGTGGATCACCGCGCCCAATTCAAAACTTTCTCACTGATGCTGAGGACGGCATCAATTGGATCATGATCAGTGACGCCACTGAAGGCTCAAAATACATTACAAAGACAAAGAGACGGATAAAACCTACAGGTCTCAAAAAGTCGAGAATGGTTTACGAGGGAGACTTTCTTCTAACCAACTCAATGAGTTTCGGACATCCATACATTCTCAAAACTTCAGGTTGCATACACGACGGTTGGTTAGTTTTGAGTCCGCGTGAAAAGAACATCTCTCGGGATTTCTTTTACTATCTACTCGGATCAGATGCGCTCTACAGCGAATTTTCAAAGCGTGCGGCAGGTGCTGTCGTTAAAAATCTCAACATTGAGATCGTTAAAAGCGTCCAAATCCCCCTCCCGCCCGTCGCCGAGCAGAAGCGGATCGCGGCGATTCTGGATGCGGCGGACGCCTTGCGGGCCAAGCGCCGCGAGGCCCTCGCCCAACTCGACGCCCTCCTCCAATCCTCCTTCCTCACCCTCTTCGGCGATCCGGTGTCCAATCCAATGGGGTGGAAGAATGATTCGCTCGGCAACCATGGCTCTTTCAAAAACGGTCTGAACTACGGAAATAGCGAAAAGGGATTCGATGTAAGATGCCTCGGCGTAGGCGACTTCAAAGCGCATTCGAAAATCGAAAATGTCGATGCATTGCCACTGCTCAAGCTCGATAGCCGACCTTCTGAAGGGTATTTTCTAAAAGACGCGGATTTGGTATTCGTTAGATCAAACGGCAACAAGGCTCTTGTGGGGAGATGTCTATCTATCTTTCCCGGCAAAACTCCAACGACTTTCAGCGGATTCTGCATTCGTTACCGCATCGAAAGCGGAGATTTGAATCCAGCATACCTCACTCACCTTTTCCGAAGTAAATCATTCCGCGTGAAACTTCTACAAAGCGGGCAAGGAGCCAATATTCAAAATATCAATCAACAGATTCTTTGTGCTCTCCCAATCCCACTCCCCCCACTCCCCCTCCAACAAAAATTCGCCGCCATCGTCGAATACATCGAGCGCCAGAAGGCCGCGCAGCGCGCCCACCTCGCCGAACTGGACGCCCTCTTCGCCGCCCTCCAGCACCGCGCCTTTCGCGGGGAACTTTGATGACCGACGCCGTATTCAACGCCGCACACCGCTGGAGTCGCCTCGCAAGCGACAAACGGCGATTTCGGCTTGCCAGTCAGAAAAAAATGCCTATTTTTCTGACTGGAAACACTCCCCAAAAGCAATGCTAACCATTGAAGAATCAATCATGAAGCGGGTCCGTGGGCGGGGACGTGGTTCGGCGGCCACACCGTCGGATTTTCTCGATTTGGGGAGTCGGGCAGCCGTGGATCAATCCCTTTCCCGCTTGGTGAAGAAAAGCGTGCTGACGCGGGTTTCACGAGGCGTGTATGCCTATCCACAAATCAACCGCCTGATCGGTGAGATTTCGCCATCGCCTGAGGTGGTGGCAAAGGCGCTGGCCCGACGCGGTGCCCAAAAGTTGCTGCCATCTGGGGCACTGGCGGCAAATCTCTTGGGACTTAGCGATCAGGTGCCGGCCAAGGTGGAGTATCTCACGGACGGGCCTCCATGCCGGGTGATGGTGAAGCGCATCATCGTAGAACTCAAACAGACGACGCCCCGAAATCTCGCCACGGCAGGGCGGGTCAGTGGTGTGGTGATCCAAGCGCTGCGCTTCCTGCGCCGCCAGCAGGTGGGCCGCGAGGTGGTAGAGCAGTTGCGCCAGCGCCTCAAGCCTGCCGAACGCAAGCAATTACTGAAAGACATCCCCTACGCTCCCGCTTGGATGGCACCCATCTTCCGTGAAATCGCCGACGAAAGTGGGGCGGCATCATGAACACCATTGCCAAACTCTCGCCCAAGGACCGGGAACAAATTTTCACCGAAGCAGGCGCACGGCTGGGTTTCGCCCCCTTCCATGTGGAGAAGGATTTCTGGGTGTGCTGGACGCTGGCATCCTTGTTTGGCGATGAGAGGATCGGCGAAAATTTGGCGTTCCGTGGCGGCACCTCGCTCTCCAAGGGCTGGCAGTGCATCGAACGATTTTCGGAAGACATCGATCTGGCGATCAACCGAAGCTGGGTGGGAGGTGAGGAACTTGTTGAATTCAAGGAACCCAGCATCACCACCAGCGAGCGGGAACGGCGTTACAAGCGATTGCGTGAGCAGTGCCGACGGGTGATCGGGGAGGTCATCGCTCCGCACCTGATTGATCGCTTGGGGGCGATTTCGGATCGATGCCGAGCGAGGGTCATTACGGAGAGTATTGCATCCGACCGCGATCCCTTTGTGGTTCGGGTTGAGTATCCTGGCTCGGGGCTCACCCCGCCCGACGCCTACTTTCAGCCGGTCGTAAAAATCGAACTGAGTGGCAGGGCGGAGGATGCGCCGGCAGAACCCCGGTTGATCGTTCCTTACGTCAGTGAGCCGTTCCCCGAACTTTTCGCGGACAAGCCCTATCCAGTTTCATGCATCCTACCTCAACGCACATTCTGGGAAAAGGCAGCGTTGCTCCATGAACAACATACCAATCCGAAGCCGGTAGAACTGGCCAACCGACAGTCCCGGCATCTTTATGACCTCCACCAGCTTTGGACGGCAGGAAATCTGATGGCATCCATCACCCATCAAGATCCGATGTTTAAGGAAGTGATGGCACACCGCAGCGAATTTTTTCCGTATGGCTGGGTCAATCATCTGGAGATTTCGCCGGGTGATCTGCAATTGGTCCCACCAGCTGACCGGATCAACGCATGGATGGCGGATTTCGCAAAGATGAAGTCGATGTTTTTCGGGGTTCCGCCAACCTTTGAGCAGGTTTTAACAACTGTTCAGAGTATCCAAAACTCACTGAGCCGCCCATGAGTGCAACGAGCAACTTCACCTTCCTGCCCCCAGCGTTCACGGACCTCGCAGAAGCCTCTCGCAAGGCGGAAGAGCAGATCATGGGCGATCCCCGCGCCGCCTGTTTCCACGCCCGCTTCGCCGCCCTCCAGCACCACGCCTTTCGCGGGGGACTGTGACAGCAACTTGAATGAGGTAACGAACTGGAAATGAAATTGATTTTCAGTCGGTATTCCACACAAAAAAAAGATTCGCAAATTGTTGGTTATAAATAATGAAAGACGAAAATTTTCAATGATTGACTCGGAAATGAATCTGATTTTCATTTGAAACATGATTCGCTATGAAATGCCGCGCGATTGGATTTCCTACGATCGGATGGCAATCATGGACGAGTTGATCGGGGCAAAGTCGGCGATGCTGGCCTTGACTGGGATTCCCTATCAACGGAGTTGGGCGGACGAATTGCAGAAAATCCAGCTCAAGCGAGAGGTTGCGGGCACCTCACGCATCGAAGGGGCGGAGTTTACCGAGAGGGAACTCGAAGCCGCGATGCGCGAAACGGCCCAGCAGCTCGAAACCCGTTCGCAACGTCAGGCGGCGGCAGCAGTCGCGACTTACCGGTGGCTTGCGGGACTTCCAGCGGATCGTCCGGTGGATGTGGCGCTGGTGATGGAGGTGCATCGCCGGATGGTGACTGGCTGCGATGATGATCACTGCCCGCCAGGCCGGATGCGCGAACGCGATCAAAATGTCACCTTCGGAGCGCCAAGACATCGTGGCTGCGAGGGCGGTCAGGGGTGCGAGGAGGCCATGCAAAAACTGACGGCGGCGGCGGGGACGGTTTTCCGAGGCCATGATCCGCTGATCCAGGCACTGGCACTGCACTATCATTTTGCGGCGATCCATCCATTTCTCGATGGCAATGGCCGCACCGCCAGAGCGCTGGAGGCTCTGATGCTCCAACGCACCGGACTGCGGGACACACTCTTCATCGCGATGTCGAATTACTACTACGAGCACAAGGTCGGCTATTTGAACGCGCTCCACGAGTCGGGGGAAGCGGGGCATGAGCTGACGGCGTTTTTGAAGTTCGCGCTTCGCGGCATCGAAAGCCAGTGCCGTCGCTTGTTCGCTGAGATCAAGCTTCAGGTCAGCAAGGCCTTGTTCCGGAATACCGTGACGGATCTTTTCGGACGTCTTCAGACCCAGCGGAAACGGGCGATTTCCGAGCGGCAGGTGCGCCTGCTCAACCTGCTGCTGGATGTGGACGACATCACGCTGGCGGAGTTGGCCAAGCGCACGGTGCATTATTACACCGTCAAGGAGCCATGGAAGGCGCTGATCCGTGATTTGAACTATCTGATCGATTTGAAAGCGATCCGCGCGGAGGCACTGCCTGAGGGCTCAGGACATCGGATTTCCATCCGCCTTGAATGGCCGACGGAGATCACAGAAACAGAGTTTTTCCGTCAGGTGAAAGCAATGCCAAAGGCTAAAGTTCACGGATTCCTTTCAACGTAATGGCACTCAAAACACCGCTGTTGGTCCTGACTAACAAGCCAAAAACCTATTTATTGCTTCGCCACAATTTTCAATGAACTCTAACTTCACCTTCCTGCCCCCAGCGTTCACGGACCTCGCGGAGGCCTCCCGCAAGGCGGAAGAGCACATCATGGGCGATCCCCGCGCCGCCTGTTTCCACGCCCGCTTCGCGCTGGAGGTGGCCGTCCGCTGGCTTTACCGCTACGACACCAGTCTGCGGATGCCTTATGACTCCAGCCTCGGAGCGATGATCCATGATCCTGGTTTCCGCAATCTGCTACCGGAAGCGGTATTTCAGAAAGCCCGGATCATCCAGCAGGTGGGCAATCAGGCCGTCCATGAACAGAAGCCGGTCCGACAGCTTGATGCCATGCAGGTGGTCAAGGAGCTGCACCACCTTTGCTACTGGCTCACCCGCACCTATGCGCCGGAGGTCTCCCGCGAGGGTGCGGCATGGTCGGATGCCCGCGTGCCCCAGCCGGTCACCAGCGCGGCAGTAGTCGCACGCAAGGATCTGGAGGCACTTGAAAAGCAGCTTGAGGAACAGGCCAAGCAAGCGCTCCAACGGCAGCAGGAAAAGGACGCGCTCGATTCCGAACTCCAACTCGTCCGCGCCCACCTTGCGGAGGCCAAGGCCGCAGCAGAGAAGAAGCCGGACACTCACGACTACACCGAGGCGCAGACCCGCCACTACCTCATCGATCTCGAACTCAAGCGTGCCGGTTGGCCGCTCGATCAGAAGCGCGACAAGGAATTTGAAGTGACCGGAATGCCGAACCAAGCGGGCAAGGGCTACGTGGACGACGTGCTTTGGGGTGATGACGGCAAACCGCTCGGCATCGTGGAATCCAAGAAGACCACCGTGGACGCCCGCGTCGGCCAGCAGCAGGCCAAGCTCTACGCCGATTGCCTTGAGGCGATGTATGACCAGCGCCCAGTCATTTTCTACACTAACGGCTACGAGACTTGGATCTGGGATGATACGGCCTATCCACCACGTCGTGTGTCCGGATTCTACAAGAAGGAGGAACTCGCCCGCCTCATCCTCCGTCGCAGCACCCGCAAGCCCTTCAAGACGGTTCCCATCAATGGCGTCATCGTCGAGCGCTACTATGCGAAACGCTCCATCACCAGCATCTGCGAACACTTCACCAAGAAACAACGCAAAGCCCTGCTGGTCATGGCCACTGGCACCGGCAAGACCCGCATGGCCATCGCCCTGGTGGATATCCTTCAGCGGGCAAACTGGGCCAAGCGCGTGCTTTTCCTCGCCGACCGCATCTCCCTGGTCAACCAAGCCGGGAATGCCTTCAAGAAACACCTGCCGGATTCCAGCCCGGTGAATCTGGTCACGGAAAAGAACACCGAGGGCCGCGTCTATGTCTGCACCTACCCCACCATGATGGGACTCATCGACGTGACCGACGGCGGCACCGCGCGCTTCGGTGTCGGCCACTTCGATCTGATCATCATCGATGAAGCGCACCGCTCGGTCTATCAGCGCTACCGGGAAATTTTCCGCTACTTCGACTGCCTGCTCGTCGGCCTCACCGCCACTCCGCGCGAACAGGTGGATAAGAATACCTACGAATTGTTTGACCTCGAAGAAGGCGTTCCGACCGATGCCTACGAACTGGAGCGGGCCGTCAGCGATGGTTTCCTCGTCCCGCCACAAGTCCGGCAGGTCGATCTCAAGTTCCCCCGCGATGGCATTCGCTACGATGATCTCAGCGACGCGGAGAAGGCGGAATGGGAGTCCCTCGACTGGGGAGATAACAACGGCGACATCGGCGCGCCGGACACCGTGCAAGCCTCCGCCATCAACAGCTGGTTGTTCAACACCGACACGGTGGACAAAATGCTCCAGCACCTGATGAAGGAAGGACTCAAGGTCGAAGGCGGCGACCGCCTCGGCAAAACGATCATCTTTGCCCGCAATCACGACCACGCCGTATTCATCGAGGAGCGTTTCAATTTCCACTACCCGCAACACGCCGGACACTTCGCCCGCATCATCGACCATCAAGCGAAATACCCGCAGAGCCTCATCGATGACTTCTCCCAGAAGGACAAGGCCCCGCACATCGCCATTTCCGTGGACATGCTGGACACCGGCATCGACGTGCCGGAGATCGTCAACCTGGTCTTCTTCAAGCCGGTTTACTCCAAGCTCAAGGTCTGGCAGATGCTCGGTCGTGGCACCCGCCTTTGCAAAAACCTCTTCGGCCCGGATCAGCACAAGGAACACTTCCGGATCTTCGACTTCTGCTTCAACTTCGACTTCTTCCGCGAGAACCCTAACGGCATCGAGGGCAGTGGCGGCGAGGCCC
>JANOZJ010000235.1:0-5742 GCA_031429315.1 Akkermansiaceae bacterium | reverse complement strand
CATCGAAGCCCACGTCAAAAAGAACGCGGTCGGCGAGTTCGTCCTGCCAGGCCTGATGAAAATCAGCACCGTGCGCAAGCCGGCGACCAAGGCGCACAAGGGCATCAATCCTTTCACCAAGGAAGAAGTGATGTTCAAAGCAAAACCAGCGTCCACCGTCGTCAAAGTGCGGGCTCTGAAGAAGCTCAAGGACATGGTTCTCTGAGCCCGGCGTATTTGAACCTGTGACCCTCAATGCGGCTTCCCGGGACTCCCGGGGAGCCGCTGTTTTTTTGGCCGCGGATTGAGAAAGCGTTGGCAGGAACGTCGCCATGGAAACGGTTTCTAAGGGGGGGAATGCCTTTGATGTAAAAGTCGATGACTTTGACTGGCGTTTCATTCCTTGAATGATAGCAGGCCTTCGGTGCCAAGCCACTTGAGACAGGCCGACTGCCAGGCGTCCCAGGAGGGATCCTTGTAGCCGTTGGGACGTTCCGGTTGATAGATGGTGAGGGTGGTGGTGGCGGGGAAGTGGTGGCGTCGCCGTTAGGTGCCTCCTTGTCCGGCCAGACGGGGACGCGCAGCGGATCGGCGTGGGTGAGGCCGATGAGGGCAACCGATGGATTGATGGCCAAATGTGGCGGGAACCCGGGAAGTTTTCACAGCGGCTGCCGATTCAAGATCCGTGCTGGATGGGAATGCGCCTTCGATCCCGTCCGCTGCCATCATCCGGAATTTCCGCTAGACGGGTGCCGTGAAACTCAATTTCACCACCGCCATGTCGTCGAAAAGTGCCGCTGGCCGGACTCGAACCGGCACGCCCTTGCGGACAACAGATTTTAAGTCTGGGGTGTCTACCATTCCACCACAGCGGCATCTTCGGAGGCAGGATTTGCAGCAAGTATGCGGCTTGTCGATGCTGATTTGATCCAAGTCACCATCTGCCGAGTACGGCGGCGACGGTGAGGGCGGCGGGTTCGCCGGGGCGGATGGCTTTTTTCCCGACCGAGGCTTGGGGGAAAACGGCTTCGAGGCAGGGCGAGGCGGCGGCGGAGTCCGCCAGGATAGGACGCGCGGGCAGGGAGATCTCGCCCTGGCAGATTCTCCCGCCCCAGGGGTCGATGTAGCTGATAGGGAATGATCCCGCGCCTTTCTCCAGCTTGTGCGGCAGGGCGGTTAGAGTGACGAAGTGGGCATCGAGCACGATCCACTCGGGTGGCTTGCCGGCATGGCCGCGCTTGGCATAGCGGCGGAGGCTGATGACCGGCGGAAGCCCTTTGGCAAGCGAGGTCGCGAGGCGCTGGTGGACCCGCTTGAGGAGTTTCTCCGGGCTCTCGCCGGGCTTGAGGAACAGCACTTCCTGGCTCACCAGTGGCAGGAAATGGCCGCGCGTCATTTCGTTGGCGATGTCACACAGGTCGGCGAGGTTGACGCCCTTTCGCGACCAGCGGGGATGGCCGACGAGGTGACTGGAAGGCCTCATGCCGCGCTGGCGGATGATGTTGGAGATGCGCTGTTTGTCGGTGTCCCCGGCGATGGCGTTGGAGGCGCGTTGCCACGCGGGGTTGCCGAAGCGGAAGGCGTTGAGCAGCGCGGTGGGGCCGCAGGCGTTGCCGGCGACCCACAGTTGGTTGGCCGGCTCGGGTGCCGCCCGAGCTAACAGGCAGAGTGCCAGCCACAGGCTACTTGCGGCCAACCGGAACATAGGTTTCAACGCGGCGGTCGTTGGAGGGTTTGGCGTCCGTGCGACCTTGGGAGAGAATCACCTTGGAGTCATAGCGCATGCTCGGGGCCGTCGGCTGGGAGATCGGCACGCGGATGGTTTTCACGGCGTTGACGGCAAGCGAGGTGATGTTGGATGTGATGTCGCCGGTGGGCGTTGAAATTCTAACACCGGTGTTAATGAGCGTCTCGGTGCCGCGGTTTTGCACCATAATTTCCACCTGGCCATACGGGTTTTTCGAATCCGGCGGGAGGACCCGCTGGGATGCCAGGGCGGCGTCGTAGATGCCGGGGGTTTTCGCGTTGAGGACGCGTCCCAAGTCGGGCATGCCGCCGCCGAGCGCGGTGTCGGGGCCGGCCTCGCCGCCGTCATTGAGATAGGCGAATAGCAGATTGGCCGCCTGCCGCAGGGTGAGGTTCTGGTTGCCCGGCAGACTCTTCACAGCGGCGATGGCTCCCGCGACGATCGGTGCGCTGAACGAGGTGCCGCTCACGCTGGCCGCCCGGTTGCCGGTCCACGCCGCGTTGACGCCGAAGCCCGGTGCCGAGATCCCGACTTGGTTGCCGGTGTTGGAGAAGTCCACATGATTGCCCAAGGCGTCCACCGCGCCGACGGCGATCACCCCGTCGTTGGCCGCAGGATAGGAAACCTGATTCAGGCCGTTGTTGCCGGCCGCCGCGATGATCAGCGCTCCGGCCACCCTCGCATACTCGATGGCATTTCTAACCAACAAGCTGTCGCCGAAGCTGCCCATCGAAATATTGATCAGCCCGGCTCCCGCATCGACTGCGGCCACGATGCCCTGGGCGAGCAGGAAACTATCAGATTGGCCGGCGTCGTTGGCGATCCGGATGGAGATGATTTCCGCGCCGGGCGCGACCCCGGGCGTTAGAGAGTCGCGACCGATGATCATCGACGCCACCGCAGTCCCGTGGCCGCTTTGATTCGCCAGATTGGCGGGCAGATCGACGAGATTCTGAAACGTGATCGTGCTCGAAAATGCCTGGCTGGAGGTCACCCCGGTATCGAGCACGGCGATCCTGACCCCGCGGCCCCAGGCGGAATTGTCGCCGGTGATGCCGAGCCAATCGAGCAATCCCGCGCCCAAGGCGACGGCTCCCGCTTGCGCCGTCCCTTCACCCGCAGGAGGAGGAGGAACGTCCACTGGAAAAATGAGCGACGCTTCTTCCCCGCCATCTAGCAGGGACGCCAGATCATCGGGATCGGTAAACCCGATCCGCAGGGCGTTGAGGGCGTCGAGCCGACCCATCAACCGGAGCTTGTCCCCTGCGCGCTTGAGGAATGCTTCGAGCGCGGACTTGTCTTTGAAAACGACAATCCGCTGTCCCGGCAGCGCACCCGCTTTGGTCGCCTCGTCATCATGGTGAAATGCCGGCCCGCGGTCTTCTTTGCGAAATCTTGGAAGCGGCTCATCGGCGATGAATCTGCGTTTCGGCTCAAGCTCTGACTTGGATGAGTCCACCCGCGCCGCCGTGCGCGGGGCCGCAGTCCCGGCCAGCCAATAGCCCAGCATCGCGACGGCCACGAAACCGAGAATTAGAATCAGATGGCGGCGACGCATGGTTGAGACTTAACTCCGGCAAGCAGGAAACGGCAGCAAAAAGTTTTTGCCCCACCGTCCTGCGGATCGGATGGATTTCGCGTGGCACACCGCTCGATTTGATGGATTCTCCGCGCGTGACGCATTCTACCGGGAAACTTCCACCGCTCAAACCCCCCGCGCCTGCAAGCGCGGCTGGACGCTGGTACCTCGCCATCCTCGGGCTGGCCCTAGCCATGTTAGGCGGGGTGTTCGTGTGGCTGATGGGGCGCAGTTTCCTGAGAGCCCGCGAGATGCGGGCATGGCCCGAAGTCGCCTGCGTGATCCTTTCTTCGGAGGTGGTGGAGTGGCGGCATGATGACAACTCGCCCCCGCAGTTTCGGCCGGAGCTGAGTTTCGGATACACTTGGAAGGGCGAGGCCCGCACCGGCGACCACCTGACCCTGCGCGGAAGTCCATGGTCGTCGAACCGCGGCTTGGCCGAAGCGCGGACGGCGGAATACCCGGTGGGCATGACCACCACCTGCCACGTCGATCCGGCGGCTACCGGTTTCGCGGTCTTGAAAACCGATTCACTCGCCCCGGGCTACTCGATCTGGTTTCCGGCGTTGTTTGTCATCGGCGGGCTTGGAATCACCCTCCGCGCGGCGGCGGGGAGACCGGTCTAACTTGCAGCGCGGCGGCTGAGTTTTTGTTAGCCAAAGGCCGGCACTGTCCGCTAATCCCTGATTTTACAGGGCTTCCCTGGTCGGGAAAATGAGGTTCCAAGGTTTTTATTGCGTCGCCTCATTTTCGTGGCTTAAGCTTGCCGCCCGGCGTTGCGTGGCTTGGCAGGTTGCTTTGCGCGGAAATTTCCGGGCAATTTTTTTCAATTCCAGACGCGATGAATCCAGATCGAGCGACTCTCAACTTCCTCAACAGTTTTCCAGAAGAAGCCCGGAAGCGGGGCGAGATGCTTCAAAAAGACGGAGCTGTTACCCAGATTTTCGGCAATCATCTGTTCATCCAAGGCCGTGTCGAGGATGAGACCGGAGTCTTCCGCACCAGCCTCCGTCTTCAGGGAAACCGTTGGTTCGGCTCGTGTACCGCAGAGGATGAGAACATCGCCGGCGCGTGCCAATACGCGACGATGATGGAGCGCATGCACCGCGGCGAGGATCTGCCAGAGTCGCCTAACGAGTTCGACGACACGCCGGTGCTCGACATCATCGAGGAAAAACTCGGCCGCGAACTCGACGACAAGGAAGCGGACTTCGTCACCAAGATCGAGAAACGCTACCGCCGCTACGTGATCGAGGGCGAGCTCCACGACCACGACATGGTCCGCATCACGCCGCGCTGGGAGATCACCACCTACGAGCCGTTAGAGCTGTGGCCGATGCCGCCCGGCGACATCCTCGAGTTTTGGAACTACATCGCCTACGCCTTTTACAAGAAGAAGCTGCCCTACCCCGAGTTCATGGGCGTGATCACTGATCTCGGTCACGTGCAGAAAAAAATGGCGGACTGGGAGCAGGAGCGCGAGGTCGCTTCCTGGTATGAGCGCATCGAGCAAGTCAACGAACGCCCGCCGCAGGACGCGCCTCTAACGGTCGCATTCCGCCTGGTCGCCACCATCAACGAGGCCCGCATCGAGGTGAAGGAGGAAAAGGCCGGCATCTGGATCCAGCTTCGCGAAAAGAACGAGATCGAGGCCTACGTCAATCTCCACCACGAAGCCGCGCTGCTGATGGACGCCTCCAGCCAGACGCTGTGGGAACACTACCTCGCGTTCTTCCGCAAATACGGCGACACCACGCTCGACTTCGACCAGGAGGAATCCTGCCGGTTCATGAACCGCGTCTTCCGCCAGCCCGCGCTCAAGGGCTACATCGTCAACCTCGACGAAAGGGAATTCAAAGTTTCCGAGGAACGACTGTCCTGGGTCTGCGAGGACGATCCCTACGATTCCAAAAGCTTCGCGCTCCAGCTCGTCACCGCCTCCGGTGAGAATGTTTCCCACTCCGTCCGCCTGCTGCCCGGCCGCAAGGAACTCTATCAGTCCGACGAAACCGTTTTCCCCGGCCCGCCACGCTGGCTTGAGGAAACCGACGTCATGCCGCGCTATCTCATTCCGGTGCGCGTCATCGACTCGTTAGAAGGCGTCGAGTTCCTCCGCAAGATCGGCGCGTCGCTGCCCGAGTCGCTCAAGAAGCGCGTCGTCGATCTCGAACTCAAGCCGCGTTTCGAAATGAAGCTCATCGCCGGCCTGACCGCCGCCGAGACCGAGCACCTGGTCATCGACGTCAACGCGATCGAGACGAAGGGCCGCCGCACCGAACGCCTCACCAAGGAAGGCTGGGAACTCGCCGAGCAACAACCGGTCAAGGGCAAACAACTCCTCCGTTTCGCCCGCGAGGATCTCTATCCGGTCCCTGCCATTCTCGATGAAATGGGCCTCAGCTACGATGAAAAGTTGTTGGCCTTCAAGTCCCGCATC
>JANOZJ010000234.1:0-4650 GCA_031429315.1 Akkermansiaceae bacterium | reverse complement strand
CTCCTCACCTTCCTGAGCGCGGGATTGTTAGGAATCTTTTTCGTGGTCTATGCGCTGCCGTTCTTCGCTCAGCGGGTGACGCACGCGGTTTACGACAGCGGTGAAATGGTCGATAAGGACGGTTTGCGCAACGCCCGTTCGCTGCTGGCGCAGGGCGAATACGAGGGCGCGATCGAGGCCTTCAAGCAGGCCGCCGCAGTCGATCCGCTCAATCGCCTGCCGTGGGTGGAAATCGCCAAGATTTACAAGGACAACCTGGGCGATCCGGCGTCGGCCGTCGCGACGATCCGCCATGCCTTGGAAAGCCAGGAGTGGGAGATCAATGACGCGGCCTATTTCCTGTTCCGCCTTGCAGAACTCTATGACGAGGTGAACGGCGACCGTGCGTCCGCGATCGAGATCATGAACCAAGTGGTGGCGCAATTTTCCGGAACCCGCCACTCGGCCAATGCCACTCACAAACTCCACGAATGGGCGATCGCGGATGAGGCAGCGGCGGCGGCGGCTGAGGAAGCTCAATACCTTGCTCAGTCCGAGCAACCCGCCGAGGGTGAAGAAGCCGGATACGCTCCTCAGATCGACCAAACGACCGCAGATGAAGAGGCCGAATACCTTGCGCGGGTGCAGCAGCAGAAGCTGGCGGCCGCACGCGAGCAGGATCCCCAAGCGCCGGCCTGACCGGGCGCACTGAACACCGCGGCGTGGTCCCACCGAACTGCCACCATGCGGAACTCCGAATGTGGCAGAGGTGGTTGGGCCGGGGTGTTTTGTGGCCGCCACCCGTTGTTCCTGGCGGCGCTGGTGGCTGCGGCTTGCGTTCTAACGGCGGAGCGGAGTGGCTACGCCGGTCTGGGATTGGCGACCGTGCTGGCGCTGGCCGGGGGATTGTTGCGCGGTTGGCGGGTCGGCTTGGCGTGGCTGGTGTGCGGGGTGCTGGCGGTCGGCGTTTTCACCTGGCGCAACGAGGCGAGGAAGGCCGATGAGCGTGAATTGTTAGGGAATGCGGGCGGCCTGATGCAGGGCCGGGTGCTCAAGGACGCGAAAGGAAAAGAAAATTTTTGGAATGCGCCGGCGGTCCTGCTAGCAGGCCCGCAGGCGGGGGCGGTGGTGTGGTGGGAGGGCAGGGGAGAGCTGCCGGTCGCAGGCTCGCGAGTGACGGCGCGGGGAAATTTCGGCGCACTGCCGGTGATGCGGAATCCGGGGGAGTTCGATCAGGCGGGCTGGTTGCGCAGCCAGGGCGTGGCGGCGGTGTTTCACGCCGGGTGGGTGACGGGCGAGGTGGTGACGGACCGCTTGTCCGCGCTCGGCGCGAAGCTGCGGCGGGGGTTCCGCGCGGCGGTGACGGATGGGCTGGCGGAGGATTCGCAGGAAGCCGTGGTGATCCGTGCGGTCGTCATCGGCGAGACGCCGCCGGACGCGGATGAACTGGTGGCGGCATTTCGCAACAGCGGGACGCTGCACGCGTTTTCGGTCAGCGGGCTGCATGTGGCGATGGTGGGAACGATCGCCTGGTTGCTCCTCCGGCTGTTAGGGGTGCCGCGGCGGTGGGCGGTGCTGGTCTTGCTGCCGCTGATTTTCGGCTATTCATGGCTGACGGGAAACAGCGCTCCGGCGGTGCGCTCGGCGTGGATGGCGGCGGTGTTTCTCGGGGCCTTCGTTTCCCGCCGGCGGCCGGATCTGTTGAATGCGCTGGGCGCGGTGCTGTTAGTGGCGATGCTGTGGGACGGGCGGCTGTTGTTTCAACCCGGCGTCCAGCTTTCCTACGGCGTGGTGGCGGCCATCGCGGTCGGCGCGGGGTGGGGGACTCGGGTGTTTTCCTGGCTCGCCAAGCCGGAACTCTATCTGCCGACGGCGCTGATGAGCCGCCCGCAAAAAACCTGGCTGTGGCTGCGGCGGTTCGTCGCCCAATCGCTCGGCGTGTCGCTGGTGGCCGGGATCGGCTCCACGCCTCTAACTGCCTATCACTTCGGGCTGGTCACGCCGGTCTCGGTGCTCGCCGGGGTGATCTTCGTGCCGCTGGTGTTCGTCTTGCTCAGCGCGGCCCTGCTTGCGGTGGCACTCCATCCGGTCGCTCCGCCGGCCGCCAGGCTGGTGAACCGGATGAACGGTTATGTGGCGGAAGCCTGCGTCCTTACAGCCAAGGGGTTTTCCGCGATCCCCGGCGGCCACTATCAGTTGCGGCGGGAAAACCAGCCGTTCTTGCTGGTCTATGATCTGGAACACGGCGCCGGCGCGGCGTGCTTCTCCGCTGGCACCGGCGGCGCGGTGCTGATCGACTGCGCGGACCGCTACAGTTTCAAGCGGCGGCTCGCGCCCTCGCTACGGCGGCTCGGCGTCGCGCCGGACTCGGTGGTGCTGAGCCACCCGGACGGCGGTCACCTCGGCGGCGGCGCGGTGGTGTGGGAAATTTTGCCGATCCGGCAGGTCCTGTTGCCGGTCGAAAGTTCGCGCAGCGCGGCCTATCGGGCGTGGGTCACGGACGCGCCGCAGGCCGGAATCAACACCACGCAGGCGAAGGCATTTCAAAATTTACCGTTGCCAGACGGCGCGCGCCTGGAAGTCCTGCATGTCCCCGATGCCCGGTCACAGAACGCGTTGGCCGACGACCGGGTCGCGATTTTCCGCCTCCACTGGCGGGGCTGGAAATTGCTCTTCACCAGCGATGCCGGAATGGGCACCGAGCTGGAAATGCTCGACGCGCACCTGGACGTCTCCGCCGATGTGATCATCGCCGGGCGGCACCAGGGCGACGTGACGCTGTGCGATCGTTTTATCGACGCCGTCAACCCGCAGGCGATCGTCGCCTCTCATGCGGATTTCCCGCCCGAAGAACGGCTGAAACCGGAGACCGTGGCCTACTGGCGATCCCGCGGCATCAAGGTGATCCACCAAGGCGAAGCCGGCGGCGTCACGCTGCGGGTGGACGGCTCGGGAAACCTGCGGCTGGAAGGCTTCGCGGACCAATCGGTGATGATCCTCACGCCTCGTTGAGCGGCTTGCGGCAGCGCAGCCGGAACATGCATTTGCCCTCGCTCTCCCACTGTTGTTGGAAATCGGTCTTCGGATAGAAAAACGAATCCTCCCTCCATTCCAGCAGTTCAAATTTCCCGAACTCCGCCACTTTGTCCGCCGTCCATTGGAAATAATCCTCGTGGTCCGTCATGAAAAGGAATTCGCCGCCCGGCACCAGCGCCCGCCGCACCGCTTCGAGAAAATCCGCCTGCACCAACCGCCGCCGGTTGTGGCGCAACTTCGGCCACGGGTCCGGACACAACAAGTGCAGCCGGGTCACCGCCGCCGCAGGCAGCAGCCACTCGACGACATAGCGGCTGTCCAGCCGCAGCACCCGCGCATTGTCCAGATGCCGCCGCGTGATTTTCTTGCACACTTTTCGCACCCGCCCGAGCAAGCGCTCGGTCCCCAAAAAATCCCGCTCGGGGAACTCCCTCGCCATCCCCATCAGGAACGAGCCGTCGCCACAGCCGAGATCAAGTTCCAACGGCCGGTCACCCCGGCAAATCTCCCCGCGCTCCATGGTCCGGAAATAATCCGTCGGCACGAGTTCCCCCGCCATCGCCAAGCGCGGCAGAATATTAAATGGCTGAATCGCAGTCACCCCCGCAGCTTGAATCTCAAATCTCAAATCTCCAATCCCAAATCTGAAATCTTGAATCTTGAATCTTGAATCCCTCAACTTCTCCATCTCCCCCCGTTCCCGCTTGACGCTCTTTCCCCTGTCCTTCTAGCTAGCCCGAACGAGACGCGTCCTGCCTAACGGCCGCTCGTCCATCCAACTCCCAACCCCTTTTTCATCGTGGAACTCCAAGAAATTCGCCGCATCGTCGAACTCATGAATGAGCACGGCCTCACCCATTTCGATCTCACCAAAAAGGACTTTCACCTCAAGCTGAAAAAAGGTGCCGACCTTGATGACCTCCGCGGCCTGCTCGCCGCCTTTCCATCCGGCCAAGCCCCGGCCCACGCGCCAGCCGCCGCCATTCCAGCTCCCGCGGCCGCCGCCGCTCCTGTCGCCGATGGCGCGGAAATCAACTCGCCCATGGTCGGCACTTTCTACACCAAGCCCGCCCCGGACGCGCCGGATTTCGTCGATGTCGGCTCCACCGTTTCCGTCGGCCAGACGTTGTGCATCATCGAAGCCATGAAGGTCATGAACGAGATCAAAGCCGAGCGCTCCGGCACCATCACCGCCTGCGTCGCCGAGGACTGCACCCCCGTCCAATACGGCGACGTCCTTTTCCGGATCAAATAAGTCGATGGTCGATGGTTGATGGTTGATAGGCAGAAAATTGCCGACTCTTCCTTTTTCCATCAACCATCCACTCCCAACCATCAACTTCTCCAACAATGTTCAAGCGCGTCCTGGTCGCCAATCGCGGCGAAATTGCCCTCCGCATCATCCGCGCCTGCCGCGAACTCGACATCGAATCCATCGCCGTCTATTCCGAGGCCGACGTCGATTCCATGCACGTCCAGCTCGCCGATGAAGCCGTCTGCATCGGCCCCGCCTCCAGCAAGGAATCCTACCTCAAGATCGACCGCATCATCGCCGCCGCCGAGATCACCGGCGCGGACGCCATCCACCCCGGCTACGGGTTTCTCTCGGAAAACGCCCGCTTCGCGGAAATTTGC
>JANOZJ010000233.1:0-23070 GCA_031429315.1 Akkermansiaceae bacterium | reverse complement strand
CGACGCCAAGCCAAGTCCGGTCACGGGGGACACTCCGGCCGGTTGGCTGGCGTTGCCCGCGTCGCAATTCCGCCTGCTCAACTACCGCTTCGGCGAGAGCGGCATGGGCGAAGTCTGGGTTTCGCTCGCCCAAGGCAGCGTCCCCGACAACGTGAATCGCTGGCTCAAGCAGTTCGGCGCGCCCGCCGTTGATGCCGCCGGGCTGGCAAAACTTCCCACGGTCACGCTCGCCGGATCGGCCGGCGTGTGGGTCACCGCAGCAGGCGATTACGCCGGCGGGATGAATGCCCCGACGAAACCTGGATTCGCCTTGGCCGGCGTGGTCGCCTCGGTGGGCGGCCAGATCCTCACCGTGAAAATGGTCGGTCCCAAGGCCGAGGTGGACGCCGCCAAGCCGCTGCTCGAGGCCTACGTCAAGACCGTCCGGATGGCTGAATGATTGGCCGTTGAAATTTCGTATTGCGACCCGCTCAATTGACCATGGAACACCCCGCCACCCCGCCGCCTAAAGCCTCGCGATCACTTCCGGGTAAAATCTTCGATGTACTCTCCGGTTTCGGTCTTGCCACCATTACGCTGCTTCTGCTAGGGCTGCTGACTTGGTTCGCCACCTTGGAGCAAGTCGATAACGGTCTCTATCCGACGCTGAACAAGTATTTCGCCACCGACTGGAAGGCCATTTTCCTGCTGCCCGAACTCAACGGCAAGACGGTCCCGCTGCCCTTGCCCGGCGGCTACTGGCTGTGCGCGGTGTTGTTAGTGAATCTCACCCTCGGCGGCATCATCCGCATCCGGAAGGGCTGGAAACACATTGGCAATCTCATCTCCCACTTCGGCATCATCTTCATGCTGCTCGGCGCGGGCGTCACCTATCATTTCTCCGAGCGCGGCAACATGGCCGTCGCGGAAGGGGAGTCCAGCAACGCGGCGGAGGATTATTTCGAATACGTCGTCGAGGTCGCCGAGATTAAGGACGGCAAAGCCGAAAAAGTCCACGTCATCCGCGGCAAGGACATCGACGACTTGGAGACCACCAAGCGCATCATCCGCCTGCCGGAGCTGCCCTTCGATCTTGAACTCGGCGGCTACCTGGAAAACAGCGTGCCCGTCTCCGCCGCCGAGCGCGCGCCGGACCGCCAGCAGGACATCGCCGACGGCTATTTCCTGATGGAAAAACCCACGCTCGCCAAGGCCGAACCCGCCGAGCAATACACCGCCGGCTGCTACGCGCAGATCGTCAACCGCGACAACACCCGGTCCAAGACCTTCATTCTAGCAGGTGCCTGCTTCCACCCGTTTTCCTATCGCCTCGGCGACCGCGTCTTCACCATCGACATGCGCAAGCGCCTGTGGCCCATGCCTTTCACCGTGAAGCTCGACCATTTCACTGCCGCCTTCCACCCGGGCACCATGATGGCGTCCAAATTCGTCAGCAAGGTCACCCGCATCGAGAACGGCGGCGAGGCCAAGGTCACCATCCAGATGAACGAGCCGATGCGCTACGAAGGCCTGACATTTTTCCAGGCCAGCTACGGCCCGCCCGGCGCCGGCCCCGGACAGAAGATGTATTCCGTGTTTGAAGTCGTCCGCAACCCGGCCGACAAATGGCCGGAATACAGCCTGTGGATCGTCGCCTTCGGGATGGCGGTCACCTTCCTCATCAAACTAGCCTTCTTCCTCGGAGCGGGCCCACGCAAATTCCGGAATGTCTAACTCATCCTCGAAAGTCGGCCGCTGGATCGCTGCGGGACTCGCCATGCTTCTGCTCGTCTCGGTGTTTTACAACCTCGTCGTCGATAACACCCCGAAGGGCGACGTCCGCCAAGTCGAAGGCTACACCGCGTGGGACAAGGAAACCCTCAAGGCCGCCGAGACTCTTCCGATCCATAACGAAGGCCGCGTCAAACCACTCTCCACCTACGCCGGATTCACGATGCTCGGCCTCCACGGCGCGCGCTTGATGGAAATCGAGGGAGAGCCTGTTAAGTTGTCTTCTTTCGCCCGTTTCATGAGGAGCATTCGCGGGGAGAATGAAAAAACCGTCAAGATCACGCCCACCGCTTGGCTGATGGACTCGCTCTTCCGCCCGCAGCTCGCCATCAAACTGCCCACTTTCCGGATCGACAACTCTTCCGTGCTCGAAGCCATCGGCGTGAAAACCCGCGGCAAGCGCGACCGCTACAGCTATTCCGACATCGAGCCGGGTCGGGACAAACTCATCGAACTCGCGAAAACCTACGAAGCCGTCGAGAAGGACAAACGCGATCCCGTGCAGGCGCAGACCATCGCCCTTGCCTACAACCTCCGCGATTACGAGAGCCTGCTCGGCTATTTCGGCTTCGCCCGCTTCGGCGTTACCCTCCACGGCAGCGGCAAGGACGGAGCCTCGGACCAGCGCGCGGACATCAGCGCCGTCATGCAAACCGCGCCGCAAATCCGCCAGCAAGTCGCGCAATCCCAAGCGCAGGGACAACCCGTCGATTCCCACATCCAAAGCCTGATGCAGCAGGTTCAGGATGCCGCGAATTTCGCCAAGTTCGGACTCCTCATCCTTCCGCCCGCCGATCCCAAGGAGACCCTCTGGCTCAGCGCCGGCAACGCCATCTTCAATTCCATCAGCAACCCGAAGCAAGATCCGCAACTCGCCATCGCCGACATCAAAGCCCTCGAAACCACCGCCCGCGCCATCGGCGAGAGTGAAGCCGCCTTCCGCGAGCAGCTGATTTCCCTCCGCGACCGGCTCGTCAACCGGGCCCAAGCCCGCGGCGAATACCAACACGTCGAGCTTGAGGCGAATTTCTATCGGAAGAACTGGTTCCTCAACGCCCTCGGCTTCTTCATCTTCGGCACAATCACCGCCTTCGCCATGTGGACTCTTGGCAAGGGCACCGCCGGGCGCATCCTCTCGTGGCTCACCTGGGCAGCCACCGTCACCGGCATGGTCCTTTGCATCGTCGCCATCGTCCAGCGCTGCATCGTCATGCAACGCCCGCCCGTGGGAAATCTCTACGACACCATCATCTTCATCGCCACCGCCGTGGTCATCATCGCGCTGCTGGTCGAAGCGATGACCCGCCGCCGCTTCGCCCTCGGCATCGCGCCGATCCTCGCCACGCTGCTCATCATTCTTTCCCGGCGCTTCGAACTCGGCGACGCCAAGGACAACATGACCCCGCTCGTCGCCGTCCTCGATTCCAACTACTGGCTCACCACCCACGTGCTCACCATCGCCCTCGGCTACGCCGCCGGGCTGCTCAGCGCGTTCCTGTCCTTCATCTATCTGCTCGTCCGCGGCTTGCGTTTGCTCGACGACGATCGTGAAGCGCGGCGCTTTTTCACCCGCGCGGTTTACGGGATGATCTGCCTCACGCTGTTCCTTTCCCTCGTCGGCACCGTCCTCGGCGGCATCTGGGCCAACGACTCGTGGGGTCGCTTCTGGGGGTGGGATCCCAAGGAAAACGGCGCGCTTCTCATCGTCCTCTGGACGCTTTCCATCCTCCACGGCCGCCTCGGCGGATACATCCGCGAATGGGGCCTGCATCTTGCCGCCGTCTTCACCGGCGCGGTCGTCACCTTCTCGTGGTGGCACGTGAATTTCCTCAACACCGGTCTCCACACCTACGGCTTCACCGCCGGCAAGAACACCATCTGGGCGTTCTATTCCGTGGTCCTCGGCATCCTCATCTTCGGCGTCATCGCGATGATTCTGGAGAGAAACCGAGGTCACCAGGCAAGTGGCGCGGCGGGCAAGGTGACGCCAGCCTAGAAACCGCTCACGTTCCCGGCAAATTCAGCTTGCCGAGTTCCACCTCGATGATCCGCTCGCATTGCTCGATCTGAAGTTGCCGGCGGGTGCGCGCTTCCTCGGCCAACTGCTCCAGCGTGTCGATGTCGTAAAGATAGACTTCCTCGATCTCGCCCACCGCCGGGTCGATGTCCCGCGGCACCGCGATATCGATGAAAAACAACGGCCGGTATTTGCGCGCCCGCCGGGCCTTTTCCACATCCGCGCGGTGGACGATCGCGTGGGGCGCACCGGTCGAGGAAATCACCACGTCCACCCGCTCCAAGACGCTTTGCCAATCGTCGAAACGCACCGCGCTGCCGCCCATCTCTGCGGCCAGTTGCTGCGCCCGTTCAAACGACCGATTGGTCACGAAAATCGACTTCGCGCCCCGCGACACCAAGCTCTGCGCGGTGACCCGGCTCATTTCCCCGGCCCCCAGAATCATCACTTCGCTGTTCTTCAGGTGACCGAAAATCTTCTCCGCCAAGTCCACCGCGACGTTTCCAACGGACGTTGAACCTTCCTGGATGGAGGTTTCCGTGCGCACTTTCTTGCCCACGCCAAATGCCCGCTGGAAAAGCTTGTTGAGGGTTGATCCGGTGGCCCCGGATTCAAGGGCAAATTGGTAGGCCTGTTTGACTTGACCGAAAATTTCCGTTTCTCCGAGCATCATCGAATCGAGTCCGCTGACAACCCGGCAGAGGTGTCGGGCGGCCTCGATCTTCTCCTTGCGATAGAAATGCGCGGCCACGCTGGAGTCCACTTGGATCTTCTCCGCCAGCCGGGTCTCGACGAGTTTGAAGGCCACCCGCGCGTCGTCTGCGGCGAGGTAGAACTCGGTGCGGTTGCAGGTGGAAATGACCACGCCCTCGGCGGCTTCCGCCAGCGCGACCAACTCGTTCGCGGCCTCGCCCAGCTTCGCGCTACCCACGGCAAAGCGCTCCCGCACCTCCACGGGGGCGGTGCGGTGATTGAGGCCGAGGCAAAGAATTTCCATCAGATGAAGGCGAAAACCACCAGCGAGAGGACGAACAAAATCACCGCCGCCAGCGAGAACCGCCGGCCCGTCAAGCCTCGCACCTGCTTCACTCCCAGCAGCACTCCATAACCCAACCACACCGCGACCGCCGCGATCAGATGCCCCCACGCCGCTTCCGTCCGCGGCATCAGGAAGCCGGCCACGATCCCGATCGTCAGCAGGCCGCTGCCCAACCACAGCAGCCGTTCGAGGGAAATCAGCAATTCGCGCACCGGCGGCAGGTTCTTGAACAAGCCGCTTCTCAAATGGTGTTCCTTCAACTGCCGGTCGAGCACCAGGAACATCACCCCCGCCACCGCCGCCAGGGCCAGCGCGCCATAGGCCAGCACCGACATCGCCGAATGCGTTTCATGCCAGGGATTTCCTCCCGCCAGCTTGCCGGGATTGAGCGTTAGAGTCCCCGGCAGCAGCGCGGCCGCTTGGAAAATGACCACCACCGGTGCGGTGAAAACCCCCAGCAGCGAGATCCGGTAAGCCGGGCCGACCAGCAGGTAAAACAAGCACAGCGACCACGCCAGGAACGCCAGGATTTCCCCCCGGTCCATCAGCGGGCATGCGGCGCGCATTTCCCCGCGCAGCGCCAGGAAGCCGAGTTGGCAGAGGAATGCGCCGATCATCCACACCAGCGTCCACTGGCTGCGTTTGCCGCCGTGGACTGAAATCATGCCCCAGATCCCGCCCACGGCAGCGAGCAGGGTGGCGGCGATCAGAAACCAGCGGTCCATGCCCATCCATGGAGTCCCCGCGCCCGCCGCGCAAGTCCCAACCCAGCGGGGCGGGATATTCCGTCATCACTCTTTCCCGTCCGCCAGCCTGGGCGGAATCAGATAGACCAGCGAGCCGTGGCGCGAGGGTGGAGCGAGCCGCAAACAGGCAAGCGCGCCTTTTTTCATTTCGATGGAACACTCAACGGTCCCGAGAATCCACTCGATGAGTTGGGAAAAATCCGGCTCATGGCCGACGATGGCGACGCGCTTGAAATCGCGGAACGCGGCCAGTTCGCGGATCGCCGCGTCCGGAGCCATGCCACAGGCGAGCCAGCCTTGGATCACCGGCCCCGGGATCCCGGCGGTCTCGCAGAACTCCTCTGCGGTCTGCCGCGCGCGAAGCAGCGGACTGGTTAGAACGATGTCCGGAAGCACGCCGGCACTTTGCAACAGCTTGGCGGCCTGGCGTGCCTGCTTGCGGCCCTTTTCCACCAAGGCCCGCGAAAAATCGCCGTCCAGACTGGTGTCTTCCGCCTTGCCGTGTCGTAGAAGGATCAGGTCCATTTTTTTAAATGCTGAAATGCTGCAAATTGAAAAGCTGAAATTACATCGTCATCCCGCCATCGACGGCGATGACTTGGCCGGTGATGTAGCGGGCGGCGGGACTGGCGAGGAACACCACCACTCCGGCGATGTCCTGGGTTTCGCCGAAGGTGCCGAGCGGAATCTTGCCGATGACCGCGTCCTTGACCGCTTGGGGCAGCTCGTCGGTCATGTCGGTGGTGATGAATCCGGGAGCCACCGCGTTGCAAGTGACGCTGCGTCCGGCGAGTTCGCGGGCGACCGCCTTGGTGAAACCGATGAGCCCGGCCTTGCTCGCGGAGTAGTTGGTTTGGCCGGCGTTGCCGATCAGCCCGATGACCGAGGCGATGTTGATGATCCGCGGGTCCTCGGCCTTCATCAGCGGGCGCATGAAGGCTTTGACCGTGTTGAAAGCGCCCTTGAGATTGGTGTCGAGAACGGTGTCCCAGTCGTCTTCCTTCATCCGCATCAGCAGGCCGTCGCGGGTGACGCCGGCGTTGTTGACCAGAATGTTCACAGGGCCGAGTTCGTCGCCGATTTTTTTCGCCAGCTCCTGCACGGCGGCATGGTCCGCGACATCGACGGCGTAGGCGGTGGCGGATCCCGGGAAGGCCGAGTTGATTTCCTCTGCCGCTTTGCCACAACTCGCCTCACTGCGGCTGACCACCGCGACCCTGGCCCCCTCAGCCGCGAGGGCTCGGGCGATTTCCTGTCCGATTCCGCGGCCACCTCCGGTGACCACGGCGATTTTGTTGGCGAAGCGCTGCATGGCGTGAACTTGGCGACCCGTAGGGGCGGGTGTCAATTCCGACGATGACAAGGGAGCCGATCACGAGAAACGACCTCATCGTCAGAATCGAGGTCGGTTGGTGGGTTCTGCCTTTTTCCCGACCAGCAACGAGGTGACCACGCCGGTTACCAGGATGCCGAGGATCAGGGTGAGGATCACCAGGTTGAACGAGTCGCCGAACCACACCTTGAGCCACTTGGTGGCGAGCATTTTGACGCCGACGACCAGCAGGATCAGCGACAGCGCGGGCTTGAGGTAGTGGAACTTGGCGAGCATCCCGGCGAGCGCGAAATACAGCGAACGCAGGCCGAGGATCGCGAAGACGTTGCTGGTGAATACCAGGAACGGATCGGCCGTGATCGAGAAAATCGCGGGAATGGAATCGACCGCGAAAATCAGGTCGGTCACTTCGATGAGCACCAGCGCCACGGCCAGCGGGGTTAGCAGCCATTTGCCGTTAGGCGCGGCAGCGACGACGGGATCCGCGGTGATGGCTTCGCCCGGTTCCGCAGCCTCGTGGGACTGCTCGCTGCCGGCCTTCACCAGGAAATGCTGCCCGTGATAGTTGCGGGTGACGGGGAAGCGCTTGGTGATCCAGCGGATGAGCGGGTTGTTTTCCGGGTGCTCTTCCTTTTCCTTCATCACCAGCATCTTGATGGCGGTTAGAATCAGGAAGCCGCCGAACAGATAGAGGACCCAGTGGAAATGGTGGACCAGCGCCGCGCCCACGCCGATCATCGTGCCGCGCATCACCAGCGCGCCGAGGATGCCCCAGAACAACACCCGGTGCTGGTATCTGGCAGGCACTTTGAGCGAGCCGATGATCATCGCGATCACGAAGATGTTGTCCATGCTCAGCGACTCTTCCACCACGTAGCCGGTTAGATATTTGGTGGCGGCGAGCTTGCCGTTGTTCACCAGTCCGTCCACGTTATCTACACTCATGCCGAGCCCGCCCCAATGGTTTTCGTAGGCGAAATAGACCACCACCGAGAATGACAGCGCGAGGGTGACCCATACCGCCGTCCAGCCGAGGGATTCCTTGAAACTGACCGCGTGGGACTTCCGGTGAAACACGCCGAGGTCCAGCGCCAACATCACCAACACGAAACTAACAAAGATCACCCACGGCCAAATCATGGCGGAGGATGAAAGCGGAGCCACCGGGCTGGCCACTGGAAACACCCGTGTATTTTCCACTTGGTCGGCTCCAACCGCCATACGGAGGCTGGACACTCCATGTCACTCACTCCAGCGGCGACAACAAATGCGAGAGCGTTTCCGCGTCGATGCGGAGCTTGCTGGTTTCGTCGGACAGAAGCGCTTCGACGAGGGCGGACTTGTGTTTCTGGAGTTCGAGGATGCGGTCCTCGATGGTGCCGCGGCAGACAAGTTTGTGGACGAAGACCGGCTTGGTCTGGCCGATGCGGTGGGCGCGGTCGGTGGCTTGGTTTTCGGCGGCGGGGTTCCACCACGGGTCGTAGTGGATGACGGTGTCGGCGGCGGTTAGATTGAGGCCGGTACCGCCGGCTTTGAGTGAAATCAGGAAGATCGGGATCTCGCCGGTTTGGAATCGTTTCACCAAGGTCGCGCGATCCTGGGTCTGGCCGGTGAGTTTCAGATAGGGGATTTTTTCCGCGATCAGATGCTCCTCGATGAGCGCGAGCATGGAAGTGAAGGTGGAGAACAACAGGATGCGGCGGCCCTCTTCCAGCAGCGTGGGCAGCAGCTCGTTGGTTAGATAGTCGAGCTTGGCGGAGTCGGTGACTTTCCGCGCGGCGGGCGACTTGAGAAGCTGCGGGTGGCAGCAGATCTGGCGGAGCTTGAGCAGGGCGTCGAGGACGATGATGTGGGACTTGGCCAGCCCCTTGGCGGCGATGGCGTCGCGGACGCGCTTGTCCATCGCGGCGCGGACGGATTCGTAGAGGTCGGTTTGTTTTTTGTGGAGGTCGATGCCGTGAATGAGCTCGGTTTTAGCCGGGAGTTCGGTGGCGACCTGGTCCTTGGTGCGCCGAAGGATCAGCGGCGAGACTCGGCGGTTGAGGGCGAGCTGGGCGTCGTGCGAGCGGTCGCGCTCGATCGGCCGGCGGAGGTGGGTGTTGAAGGATTTTTCATCGCCGAGAAAACCGGGCATCAGGAAGCGCATCAGGCTCCAGAGCTCGCCAAGGTGGTTTTCCATCGGCGTGCCTGATAGACAAAGCCGGTGGGCGGCCTTGAGCTTGCAGGCGTTCTGGGCGCTGATGGACTTGGGGTTCTTGATGTACTGGGCCTCGTCGAGAACGACGACGTGCCATTGCTGCTGCGAGAGTTCGGTGAAGTCGCGGGAGAGCAGCGGGTAGGACGTTAGAACGACGTCGGCGGCGGCGATTTCACCGAAACCGGCGGCGCGGTCCTTGCCTTGGAGGGTGAGAACCTTGAGATGCGGGGTGAATTTTTCGGCCTCGTCCGTCCAGTTGGGGACGACCGAGGTGGGGGCGATGACGAGCGAGGGCAGGCCGGGATTTTTCGCGTGCTCGGCGGCGAGGTGGGCGAGGGTCTGGACGGTTTTGCCGAGGCCCATGTCGTCGGCGAGGATCCCGTGCAGGCCGTGGGCTGCTAGAAACTGCAGCCAGCGGTAGCCTTCCTGCTGATAGTGGCGGAGTTCGGCTCTAACGGTATCAGGGATCGCCGCAGGAGGCAGGGCGGTGATGTTTTTAAGACTGCTGCCGAGCTTGGCTAGGGCGCGGGTGGTCTCGGAGGAGTCGATGGCGAGCGTGTCGGCCACGCCGGCGGCGGCCAAGCGGTCGATGCGGATCGGACCGTCGCCGATGGGGCCGTGGAAAAGGTGGCGGACTTGATCGACCATTTCGATCAGGCGGCGGGCGGGAAAGCGGATGAAGCCATCCTCGGGGTTTTCACAAGGGAGGGTGAAAAACTCCGGGAGATCCGGGGCATCGGCCGCCGGCAGGTCGAGGCGGATGGCGTTGGCGATGATCGGGATGAGGCTGACTTGCTTGCCGCCGAGTTCGAAGGAAATGTCGAAGCGGAACCAGTCGATGCCGTGATCGGGATCGGCCTCGATCGCGGGGAAAAACTCTGCGGCGTCATGGGCGGTTAGGCCGGCCTTGGGATCGATCTCGATGGTCCATCCGGCAGCGCGGAGGTCCTCCATTTGCGGGCTGTCCAACAGCGCGAGCCACGCGAGCTGCGAGGTGGGAAACGGGTTCTCCGGAACGAACGAGTGAAGCGCGGCGGTGTCGAGATACTTGACCGCGACGAGACCGGTGAGGGGCAGCATACCGGTTTGGCGCAGGCATTCCCAGTGGACTTGCTCCGCTTCGAAATTGCGCACCCAGACCAAGCGCTTGCCCGCGCGGAGTTCGGCGTGGTTCTGCGGATGGCCTTTGGAGAGCGGCGCGAGCAAGGGACTGTCGGAGTAGCGGAACGACAACTGGCCGACGGTTAGAGTTTGCAAGTCCCACTTGCCGCCGAAGGTGCGGGTATAGACCCGCAGGTGAGGCAGCGGGGCGGAGGCCTCGCGGGTTTCCGTTTCGACCTTGGTCGGGGTGGGTAAGGCGGCGGAGGAAATAGTGGAGAACCGCGTGGAGATGAGAGAGACATCCCTGGAGGAAACGGCGGGGCCGCTCTGCCACGCGCTGAGGATGGCTGCGGGAAGGTCACCCTCGAGCAGTCCGAGGCTGCCGGTGACCGGGTCCAGATAGCGGGGCGGCTGGGTGGGGATGATGATCAAATCCGGATTATCGCATTCGAGGACCGGTCGGGCGCTGCCGCTGGGCAGGATTTTCCAAATGGCGTTAACCCACTGGGGTGGACCGGATTCAAGCGGGCGGTAGTTTTTCGCGCGGCTATGTTCATAGGAGTTCTGACCGAGGAAGGTATTTCCAGTGGCGAAGGCTCCCGCGAGAATCCCCTCCCAACCGGGACCCTCGAAGGGCATACCGTCCCACAGGCGAAGTTTGCGATAGCGCTGATGGTAAATGGCCGCGACCAGCAGGTCTTCATGCGTCATGTATTTGGGGGGCTTCGACGGGTCGGCATTGGCCTGAGTTTCGGAAATCCGAATGCTGCCGTCCTTCTGGCGGGTGCCGACGCGCAGGACGAGTTTCAAGCGAGAGGCATCGTGGTAATGCGGAGTCTCGACGCAGTAGGCGAGGAACCGGTTTTCCGGCTTTGCGACCGGATCGCTCGCGGTCGGGCTGCCGGCCCGGGCCGCGGTTTCGATCGAATTCAACCAATCGCGGAGTTCCGGGGTGAGCTGCGGCGCGGGATTCACGTGCTCTTTGGTCAGCTCGGACAAGAGATAGTAAATCACGGCGGCGGCGTGCTTGCAGAGATAGCCCACCGGGCAGGAACAATCGGGATCGGCCCTCCATTGGCCGTTGATCTGTTGGAAAATAACCTCGGTCTGATAGGGTTTCGGCGCGGTGCCGTGGAGCGCTGCGGAAACGATCACCGGGCCCTCGGCTGGGGCACCGTCGACTTCGAGGTGGCGGATAATCCGCTCTGAAACGTAGGCGCTGCTCCGGGCCAGGCTACTGTAGTCAAAGGCGCTTTTCCATTTTCCGGAGATGAGCCACTGCCGGAGTCCCGGCCGCGCGGTTAGAATCGAAAAATCGTGTGACATGGTGGACTCGGTGGCGCGCTTCTGGGAACCCCTCCGCCGGGCAACGATGGTGCCGGATGCTTTGGCTCGTCAATGCTTCACTTGTACCTGACCAAGCCGCGCAAGTGGGCAACAAAAAAGGCGGCGGGATGGACCCGCCGCCTTCGCTAGCTTGTGGTGGGCCGCCGTCGTTCCGAGCCGCGAATGGCGCAATGACGCGGAGCGGTGGCCGCCCATAAATGGATCACCAACAACAGTCAGAGAACGCCGCAAGTGGACCGGATTGTTTCAAGAAAATGGATTTTCCCGCAGGCTGGCAGCGAGCTTGGGCCGCCACCCGATGACGCATTTCCCGATGACAGAATTTTCACCCGGCCTTGCGGGTCGCGCGATGTCGTGGTAACCGGTTGGCCGATGGGCATCAACGACCGAGATTATCACCGGAACGACCACCGCGATGGCGGCGGACTCTTTTCGCAACTCACGCCGGTGGTCAAATGGCTGCTGATCCTGAACTTGGGAATCTATTTTCTGGATCTGTTACTGGAAGGGAGACCCCTGCGACAGTTCGGTGCTTTCGCGATTCAATCGGCGGTGTTCGAAGGGCGGATTTGGGAGTTCGTCACGTTTCAATTTCTCCACGGCAGCCTTGGGCACGTCCTGTTCAACTGTCTGGGGATTTTCTTTTTCGGTCCCTGGTTGGAGCGTTGGTGGGGAGCGGTGAAATTTCTCATTTTCTATCTGCTTTGCGGGGCCGCGGGTGCGGCGTTTTTCACGCTGTTGGCGATGTTTGGAGTGGTGCCCAATGCATACTTGGTTGGTGCATCCGCTGGTCTTTACGGGATTCTCATCGGGGTGGCCGTCGTCGCTCCGAATTTGCGGGTGATGTTGCTGTTTCCACCCATCGAGCTGTCCATGCGGCAACTGGCGATCGCGCTCATGGCGATCTCTGCGGGAGCGATTTTGCTCAAGCTGGGCGGTAACGAGGGCGGCGAGGCGGGCCATCTCGGCGGGGCAATCCTCGGATTCATCCTGATGCGGTTCCCGCAATTGTTAGGGCGGCAGGCTGGGGGAATGGTCCGGCTTAAGGGGACTCCCCGGACTCCGGTGGCCAAGCTGCGCCCGCGCTCGTCGGTGGAGATCGAGCAGGCTTCCGCCGTGGATTTGATTTTGGAAAAGATTTCCCGCGAAGGTTTTCAAAGTCTCACCCATGAAGAACGGGACTTCCTGCAAAAGGCCTCCACCAACAAACCATCCTCACGATGACCGACGCTGAAATGATCGACTCCCCGGATGCCGGGCAACAACTCGCCCGCCTGCGGGCCATCATGCACCGACTGCGGGCTGCGGGCGGTTGTCCGTGGGATGCGGAGCAAACGCATGAGTCCCTGGTGCCCAATCTCATTGAGGAAGCCTATGAAACCGTGGACACGATCCAGCGCGGCGATTTTGAGCATCTCAAGGAAGAGCTGGGAGACCTGTTGTTGCAGGTGGTGTTCCACAGCGAGATCGCCGGGGAGGCGGGGCGTTTCACTCTGGACGACGTGGCGCGCGGGATCAGCGAAAAGCTGGTGCGCCGCCACCCGCACGTTTTTGGCGAGAGCAATGCCGCTGACACGGATTCGGTTTTGCGGCAATGGGACGAGATCAAGCGCGCGGAAAAAGGCGACGAGGACGAACTCTACCTGCACGGCGTCGGCAAGGGGCTGCCGGCTTTGCTCCGCGCAGCCAAGCTGCAAAAAAAGGCGGCGAAGGTGGGCTTCGACTGGCCGCTGGAATCCGGCGTGATCGCCAAGATCCGCGAGGAGTTGCTTGAACTGGAAGCCGCCGTGGACGCGCGGGATCTGGCGGCGGTGTCCGAGGAAATGGGCGACCTGCTGTTCTCGGTGGTCAATCTCGCCCGCTTCCGGAATCTCGATCCTGAGCTGCTGATGGCCGCCGCCAACACCAAGTTTGAAAGCCGCTTCGGCGAAATGGAAGGGATTCTCCGCTCCGCAGGGCTGAACCTGAAAGCCGCCACCGCAGAGCAGATGGAAGACGCGTGGGAAGCCGTGAAGCGACGGGCGGTGCGTTAGATCTTCGCGACCCGGTCAAGGACCGGTGACGGTGACCGCTTTCGACGGGCCGTGGGGGAACCATTTGCCGCCGAGCTTGGTGCGCATCCGCAACCGCCACTCGTCGCCTTTCGTTAGGCTTGTCCCGGCCGTGGACGATTGGAAGGTGAACCGGGTCGCCGTCACGGGCAGGACGTTGGCCTTTTTTTGCTCCAACCATTGGCAGCCAGAGGTGGTGATTTCATCGATGAAAATACCCGTCGGAGACTTCGGGGTGGCCTCGTGGGTGTAGATCGAGCCGCCTCTGGTGAAATAGCGGAACCGGATCCGGAGCGGGACCGCGGACTTCGGCAGCGAGAGGCTTTTGGATGTCACGGCGATGTCGATTTGGGAATCGCTGACTCCCTTGATCGAATTGCCAAGGGCTTTCCAAGTCACACCGCCGTTGGTCGAGGATTCGACGACCAGCGTGCTGCTCCTGGTCATGAAGCCGCGGCGGAACTGGAAGCGGAGCATGGCGTTGGCGCCGGGAATGAGATCGCGGTCGATTTCAAAGGACTGATCTGGAACTCCCCGTGTCAGCAAATCATACGAGGTAGGAAACGTGAGATGGAAGGAGCGTTTTCCGGAAACAATTCCAAATCCTGCAAATGACGAGGGCTTCACCAACAAGGGATAGTTGCCCGTCGTGCCATCGGTGACGTTGGACTTGGCGGAGTCCTCGGCGTCTTCCGTCCAACGGGATGAGGTTTTCCGGGAAGCGACCACCAGCACGCTCTCGGCACCGGCGGGTGCCCTGAATGTGTAAGCGCCGGACCCATTGGCTGGCACGGATGCGGCACCGGCGATCTGCTGGTTTGAAGTGATGAGATCCGGGTTGATCAGGGTGACGGAGTATTCCAACGACTTCGGAATGCCATCTCCGCCGATGCCGGTCACCCGGACCGCGAATGTCGTATCCTTGATGACCGATCTGAGATTGGCGGCGGCAGCGACTTGCCAGATGATCGCCGGATCACCGAAATCGTTGCTTCGCTTGGTGTTGACGACGGGCACGGCATTGCCATTGGCATCGGTCATTTTCACGCTGGCGAAGGTGAAATCCGCCCCCTCGCGGCTCAGCGACCAGTAAGGAGAATTGAGGGTTGCGGGGAAAAATCCAGCCGACGGATAGGCGACGAATCCCGATGCTCCCGCGAGAATCTCGCTGGGTTTCTGTAAAACGTAGAGAACATTGGTCGGAGGTTTGGTGGCGGAGGCTCCCGGCTGATCGCCGGTGGCGAATTTCGTGGCGTTTGGAAGAAGATTCCAGCGGCGGTGACCGACAAGTGAGTTCCACGATGAAGTCGCGGTGCTGTTGGAAAGCTGTTCAACCATGTATTCGGTGATCGCGCCGGGGCCATAGAGGCCGAAGGCGAAATTGCTCTTGGAATTTGCGTTCCACGCCGCCGCCGACCATCCGATGAGGTTGCTGGATGGACTGTGAGTGAGCGCCGGGTTAGCACCGGATTGAGGGTTGTAGTTTCGCGCCAGCATCAGCGCGGCGTCTTGTGCCGCATTCGACCTCAAGGTGGACGGGGAGGGCTTGAAAACATCGGTGGAATTGATGGTTACGGTGGAACTCGAGCTCACATCCACGTTCGAATTCACCCCGCACATCGCACGGAAGTAGTTCAGTCGCCGCTCGACGTCGCCGACAAAGGCCGCAGAGATTGTGCCGTTTTTCCCCGAGTAGTTGCCGGTCCAGGCGATGCGTTTTTCGTAGCCCTCGGAGGCTTGGTAAACGGCGTGCCAAAAGGCAACCACGTCGTTTCGGTCTTGATTGTTGACGGAGAATCCTCGGGTGGCCATGCGCTCCGCGCCGTCGGGATACGTGCCGGGTTCCCAGGCCTTGGCTAGACCCGGCGCACTGGCGACCACGCACAGTGCCATTCTTGCCAACCAGTGCTGATTGATCTTCATAAGACTGGGATTATTAACCTCCCGGTGCTAATTAGACAAATTTATTTTTTAAATTATTGAACGATATTCGGGTTGGGTTTTCAAAAAGTTCTATCATTCAACTGACATCGAATTCATAGCGCAGCGCGGAAAGCGCAAAAAGAGAGGCGGTCTCCACCCGCAAAACGATGGAACCCAACGAGATTGGGAGAAAGCCCGCAGCGATTGCGGCGCTTGTTTCCGTAGGCGAGAAGTCTCCTTCGGGGCCGACGAGCAGAGTGGCGTGAGTGGTGGCCGGGTGGTCTCGCAAGATTTGACGCAGGGAAATGGCCTCCGGCGAGAGCGAGGCGATAAGCTTGACTCCGGGAGCGTTGGCCTGTCCGCCGATCCAGTGGTCGAAGGCGAGTGGTTCGGCGATTTCCGGAAGCGTGTCTTGGCCGCATTGCTTGCAAGCTTCGAGAGCGTTGCGCCGCCATTTTTCGGCCTTGCCCTCGCCGGGTTGGACGACGGTGAAGCGCGTGACCAGCGGCTGAATGACGGCGATTCCGAGCTCGACGGATTTCTGGACGATGAGATCCATGTTTTTCCCCTTGGGGATTGCCTGGGCCAAGGTGATCGCCGGCATGGGCGACCGCGATGGCAGGATTTCCCCCAATCGCAGCGCGACGCGGTCGCGCGAAATACCGAGAATTTCGGCGGACGCCCGGCGGCCTTGGCCATCGAAAACGATGACCGAGTCGCCGGATTTCAGGCGGAGGACTTGCGACGCATGGCGGGCTTCGTCGCCGGTGAGGGCAGGGCATTCCTGCCAGGATTCGGGCGCTAGGTAGAAGCGGGCCATGGGGATGGATTCAAGACGCAAGAAAGATAAAGAGAAGAATACCGGTCTGATCTTATGTCTTCACGTCTTGAGTCTTGAGTCTGAGTCTTGTGTCTTCTTCAAAGATCAAAGAACCGTTTCGCTTTTTGAAAAAATCCTTCCTGCATCGGCGAGTTGTGCTCGCCGATGGATTCGGAAAACGCGCGCAGTTTCTCCTGCTGGTCGCCACTGAGCTTGGTCGGGACTTCGACTTGCACGGTCACGTTGAGATCGCCGCGGCGGCCGGTCGAGAGCGTGGGCATGCCCTTTTCGCGAAGTCGGAAAACGGTGCCGCCTTGGGTGCCGACCGGGATCTTGATCGACGATTGGCCGTCGAGTGAGGGCACTTTCAGCTCGCCACCGAGCGCGGCGACGGAGAACGGAAGAGGCACCGAGCAGAACAGATCCGCGTCATCTCGCTCGAAGATGTCGTGGTCGCGGACGTGGAGGAACACGTAGAGATCGCCAGCTGCACCGCCGCGGACGCCGGAATCGCCGTTTCCGGAGGAACGCAGACGGGTGCCGGTATCGACGCCCGCCGGGATGCGGAGTTTGATGCGGCTGTCGCGCTGGACCCGGCCGTCGCCTTTGCAGCTTGAGCAAGGGTCGGAAATCGTTTCACCGGCACCGCGGCATTCCGGGCAGGTCGTTTGCTGGATGAAAATCCCAGCTTGTCGCGCAACCACGCCGCGGCCACCGCAGGATGAGCAGGCTTGGATGCCGCCCGAGCCCTTGGAGCCCTTGGCACCGCACGGTTCGCAGGGGACGTAGCGTTCGATTTCCAGTTCTTTCTCGACGCTGCGGGCGGCCTCTTCGAGGGAAATCTCCAGATCGTAGCGCAGATCGCTGCCCTTTTGTTTGCCGGAGCCCCGGCGCGAGCCGCCGCCGCCGAAGAATTCCTCGAAACCGCCGCCGAAGGCACCGCCGAATACTTGCGAAAACAAGTCCATCGGATCGTGGAAGCCGCCGCCGGCCGAGCGGCCACCGCCACCGCCGCCGTTGAAAGCGGCGTGGCCGTAGCGATCATAGGCGGCGCGTTTGTCGGGATCGCTAAGGGCTTCGTAGGCTTCGCCAAGCTCCTTGAATTTATCCTCGGCGGTGTGATCGCCAGGGTTTTTGTCCGGGTGGAACTTCACCGCCAGCTTGCGGTAGGATTTCTTGATCACATCCCCGCTGGCGTCGCGGGTCACTTCAAGGATTTCGTAATAGTCTCGTTTGACAGCCATTTTCTTTATTGTGCCGGGGTTGGAACCTTGGAAACCACCACGCTGGCCGGGCGCAGCAAGCGGTCCCGCAGCTTGTAGCCGCGGCGGGTGACCCTGAGAATGCGGCCCTCGTCACCGGCGGCACATTCTTCCTGGGCGACGGCATCGTGGAGGTTCGGATCGAATTTCCCGTCCGTCGGGATTTCCTCGACGCCCTGTGACGTGAGGAACTCGTTGAGCTGGCGGCGGACCATGTCCATGCCGATGTAGATCATCGACTTGGTGTCCTGCGCGGCGGCCATCATGCCCATTTCGAAATTGTCGATGACCGGGATCAACTCTTCCAGCAGGCGCTGGTTGGCATAGCGGATGGCATCCTCGCGCTCGCGGGTCGTGCGTTTGCGCAGGTTTTCCATCTCGGCGGCGGTGCGCAGGGAGATTTCCCTCCACTTTGCCACATCAGCTTCGAGTTCTTCCCAAGGGTCGAGCGTCTCGGCGGGATCGGCGGGGGCGTCTTGCGTCACCTCCACATCGGCGGTGGCCACCGGAGTTTCTTGGTCTTGGTTCGGATCGTTGTCGGCTTGCATGGGCGATAGCTGTAGTCATGAATGCGCCACCGTCAACCCCGGGGCGCGATTCGCGGGTTCTTGCCCCCCGGATTTGGAGACTTGCGGAATCCCCGAATCAGATCAGCCTCCCGGTCAGCAAACCAGATTGCGACTTGCCGGGTAAACGCCAGGTACATCCTTCCCGATTGAAAGCACAAGCGCTGCGTCGTGATTCTAAGAGGCGTGGCGTTTAAAGCTCGATCCCAGCCAGCAAATCCGCTTGCCATCATGGGTTTGCATCGGTAACCACTCGCCCCCACCGCAACGATTTGCGGATCTTGATCTCCATTTTATGAAGTTGGCCAAGTTGCTCCGTGCGGACCACATCATCCTTGATATGAAGGCCGTGGAGCACTGGCCATCAATCGTCGAGCTGGTGGATCATCTGGTAAACACGGCGCAACTCCCGGCCACCCAGCGTGAGGAGATGCTGGAGGCCTTCAAAGCCCGCGAGGAGCAGGTCAGCACCGGCATCGGCTCGGGCGTGGCCATTCCCCATGCCTTTTCCGATCACCTCGGTCACGTCATCGCCGTCTTCGGCCGCTCGAAGGGCGGCATCGACTTCGAGGCCTTGGACAATGCCCCGGTCCATTTCATCATCCTCTTCATCGTCCCGCGCAAGGACTACCACATGCACCTGCAGACGCTCGCGGCGATCGCCAAAATGTTCACCAACAACCAGGTCCTCCGCCAACTCGCCAGCGCGGAAAACCATCAGGAAATCCTCGCGATTTTCGATTCCAAGCCATCCCGGGTGAGCGCTTGATCCCGCCGGCCCCCCAACCGCCTTTTTTATGACGCTTCTCCAGGAACTTGAATCCCGCCTTGCCGCCGCTCTAACCGCCACGCTGGGTGAGCCCGCAACCGCCGCCGTGACCGCCGCGGCCGACCTGCGCTTCGGCGACTATCAGTCGAACGCGGCGATGGTCCTCGCCAAACAACGCAAGACGAACCCGCGCACGCTGGCCCAGGAAATCATCGACCACCTCGATCTAACCGACCTCGCCACCGCCGACATCGCGGGGCCCGGCTTCATCAATTTCCGCATCCTGCCCACGGCCTACGCGGCGCGCGTTGCCGCCCTGATCCGCGACGAGCGGCTCGGCGTGCCAGCCACCGGCGCGGGCAAGACCGTGGTCGTCGATTTCTCCGCGCCCAACGTCGCGAAACCGATGCACGTCGGCCACATCCGCTCGACGATCATCGGCGACTCGCTCGCCCGCATCGCCCGCTTCCTCGGGTTCAAGGTCATCGCGGACAACCACATCGGCGACTGGGGCACGCAGTTCGGGATGATCATCTACGGCTGGAACCATTTCCTCGACGAGGCCGCGCTAACAGCCGATCCGATCGCCGAACTGGTCCGCATCTATCGGAAGGTCAATTCGATCAAGGATGACCCCGGCGTGCTCGACACCTGCAAATCGGAACTCGTGAAACTCCAGGCCGGCGATCCCGAAAACCTCGCGATCTGGCAGAAGTGCATCGACGTTTCCAAAGCCGGCCTGCAGAAAATCTACGACCGCCTCGACGTGAAATTCGACTTCTGGCATGGCGAGAGTTTCTACAACGACCGTCTATCAGCCACCGTCGATGAGTTCCTGGAAAAGGGCATCGCCCGCGAAAGCAACGGCGCGGTCTGTATTTTTTCCGACGGTTCCAAGCCGAAGGAAGAAGACCCGTTCATGGTCCACAGGGAAGACGGCTGGACCGACAATCCGGCGATCATCCGCAAGGCCGACGGCGGATTTCTCTATGCGACAAGCGATCTCGCGACGATCCAGTTCCGCATCGACGAGTGGCAGGCCGACCACGTCTGGTATGTCGTCGGCGTGCCGCAGCAGCTTCATTTCCGCCAGCTTTTCGACGCCGCGTCGCGCTGGGGAAAATCTTGCGATTTCAAGCACGTCGAGTTTGGTTCGATCCTTGGCGATGACCGCAAGCTGATGAAAACTCGCTCTGGCGAAAATGTCGGACTCATTGAAGTGCTCGAAGAAGCCGTCGAGCGCGCCGCCCAAGCCATCGCCGAAAAGAACCCGGACCTGCAAGGCGAAGAAGCCGTCAGGATTGCGGAGATCGTCGGCATTGGCGCGGTAAAATTTTCTGAACTCTCGCAAGGCCGCCTAACCGACTACGTCTTCTCATGGGACCGCATGCTCGCCCTGCAAGGCGACACCGCGCCCTACCTACAATACTCGCACGTCCGGATCCGCTCGATTTTCCGAAAACTCGAAACGCCATTCGACGCCACCACGGCGGAGATTCACCTCAACGAACCGGCGGAGATCCACCTCGCACGCTTGCTCGTGCGCTTCGGTGAAGTCCTGCCGACCATTCTCGAAGACTTTCGCCCAAACTTGTTAGCCAACTACGTCTTGGAACTCGCCCGCGCCTTCCACTCGTATTTCGAAGCTTGCCCAGTGCTCAAGGCGGACGAACCAATCCGCTCCAGCCGCCTCGCGCTCTGCGATCTAACATCGCGCACGCTGAAGCAAGGACTCTACCTGCTGGGAATCGAAGTGCCGGAGCGGATGTGACCCGTCATTTTCGAGGCCGTTCCAGATACCCGTCGAGATCCCTCCTCATCTCCTCGCGGAGCTTGGGCTCGGAAAGCAGTTCGATCCACGGCACGACGGATTCCGGATCGCCGGAAGCTTCCCGCCGCATCAGATAGTTGATCCCCTCATCGCGACTCGGTCCCATGGGAAGATTTCCCAACCAGGCATAAGCTTCACGGGGCTGCGAATCCGTCCACTGCTGGAGGATTTCCCGGACGAGTGTCTTTTGCTCAGCCCCGTCAAAAGCTGCCACCCAGACCGCTGCGGCGGCGGGATCGCTGCGGCTCCAGTTTTCAGCGAGCGTGATGGCTAACGGGGCGCGTTGTTCCGGCGCGGTGGTTTTCAGTTTTTCCGCTGCCGCTGCGGGATCACTACCCGCCCATGAAATCACGGCGCAACGCAGCGCTTCCTTACCCGCCTCTCCTCGAAGCGTTTGAGCCCACGCAAATGCTGCCTCCGGTCCTTCCTTCATCGCAATTCCAATTTCGACGACACCTGCCAATTCAACCAAGCCCTTACCATCTGGAGCGCTTCCGAGAAATTTCCTGGCTCCCTCAGGGTCTTGGCCGACCCAATTCCAGAGATCCTTGTTCTCCATCGTTGCGACCGTCTTGGTCTTCCAGCTCTCGTCCGGTCCCCGGCTGGCAACCGGGCCACACGAGATGACTTCCTCAATCGTGTTGATCACCTCCCTGCCAGCTTCCTTACCCGGCCCCTCCGGCAGGGATTCCACCCAAGCGGTGGCTTCTGCGGGGGATTTCATTTTCCAACTTCTCACGACGTCACCCACCGAACTTACCCTCAGCGCCTCATTCTGAATGGCCTCCACCCAAGCCGCCGCATCCGCAGGATGGGACCACGACCAGCCCGCAATCACGCTGCTGATCGCCGAAGCCCTATCATCGGTTGGAAAATTTTCGGAGATGAGTTTCAGCGCCCCTATGGGATCGCATCCACCCCATGAGGAGAAGATGTCCGCCAGCGCCTGACTACGACTTCCACTGGCAGGCATGGTTTCCAAATGAGAGAGCGCCGCATACGGATCGGTCCGAGCCAAAATACGCAGTGCCCCACCCACGGCCTTATTGAGAAGGTCACCGGTGAGATCGGAAATGGCCCACTCCAGCACTTTTTTGCCGTCCGTCGAGTTGTTCAACACTGCGTTCACGACGAACCCCTGATGCACCCTATCCAGTCCGGCTTCCTTCAGTTCCCCGGCGACGAACTCCGGATCGATCCGCGCCAGATAGGTCAGAATGAAAACCACCTGAGATGCGCGCTCCGGTTCCGACATGCTTTTCGCGGCGGCGATGGCGGCGGCAGCTCCTTGCGATTGGTAAATGGCGACCAATTCATCCACCGTGAAGGATCGGGGGCCTTGAACGGAGGCGTTCTCCGGATTTCGCAGGTTCTCCTGTCCGGGTTCCGCCCGATCATGTCTGGCGGGAATCGATACCTTCTCATCCGCAACCGGCAGCTTGTGCCCGATTTCCCGGACTCGCGGGAAAACCCATACCAGACCTGCCACAAGGCCGATGGCGATCATTGCCCCTGCTTTCGATTTCAAAACGATCATGATGGTGTCTGTTTTGCCGGATTCGGGAGGAGTTCGTCCCAGCCCGCATTGGATAGACACCTTGGGACACTGTTTCTTGGAAAAGAATCAAAATCTCACGATTGCGGGACTGGCCTTCTCTCACGACGATGAATTCACAGCGGTTTTGGCATATCACCACCTGTCAGTCAGCAGATTCGAAATTCTTTCGCCGAAAGGTTCATCATTTTTTGCGCGGAGAATTTCAATCAGAGCAAAGGGATGCCTTACAGATTCCTTCCGGTCCAAAACGGTTGACGAGGCACCCGAGTGTGTAACCGAAAACGAGATGCCCGATCCAACTGAGCAGCAGGCTGGTGGGTGTGATCACAAACATCATGTCCTCACCATGCGGCGAAATTTTGAGTGTGACGATGAGGCAGGCCCATACAAAACAGCCAAAGCCTAGGGCAATGTGTTTCGTCACCCGGGGCGTGATACGTGCTTGCTGATACTTCGTGAGGAGTTGCTTGAGGAGGGTAAAGGCGCAAACAAATGCCATGCCCATCCCTCCTCCATTGCCGAGGTATCGCCAGAGGTATCCGAGGACCGCGTGATGATTGCCATCCCCGACCAACATGCCGCCGATTTTGGGAATGAAATCCACAGCCGTCCCACGGGAAAATGATTAGATTGGCTGGCGGCTGATCCCACTCAGGATCAGCCTTGATGAAAAACAAACAACCAGCCAAGAGCGATGCCATCGTATTGAGTCAGCTTTGCAAGCTCATTCCTCAACACCT
>JANOZJ010000232.1:0-3050 GCA_031429315.1 Akkermansiaceae bacterium | reverse complement strand
CTCGTGTCGCCAAGTGGCTGTCCGGAGTTCGCGCTTTAGCGTGCTCTTCCTGAAGGCAAGCTGAAGCTTGAACTCCGGACAATCGCTAGATTGCCGTCGCGCAGTCTCCATTTCGGCATTCTATTTTGGCAAACGGTCTAATCCACGGGCTGTGGGTGCCTACTTCCAGAGCGATGCGGCTCTGCGGATACTTTTGGGACAACCGGCGCAGGCTCTCCTGGTGGTTGGTGATCGTGCGCTCGTCGATGATGGCACCCGTTTGGTCGATGACGCAGATGGCGTGTTTCTTGTCCCCGAGATCGAGGCCGATGGTGATGGCAGGAATGGTGTTCATGGCAGGAGTGAGGATACCACGCCTCGCAAGTGGCGCCGCTTACTGCCTTCTCATCTAATCTTTGGATGAACCGGCGGAAGAATCCAAAGCGGTGTCGGCGCTACGCTCTGCCACCGCAGTCCATGGGGGCCATGGTGTCAGTGTATCGCCTTCGCCGGGATCAGGCGGTGCAGCAGATAGATGACCGGCAGCGAAAGCAGCGGCGAGAGCAGGAACCCGAGCACCGTTCCAAAGACTAGATTCAAGGTAACATTCGGCGAAACCGGGGCCTGCGAGATTTGCGGCTCTTCGTGGATGACGATGCTGTCGCCCTGCAGTTTGGCCGTGATGTCGTCGTTGATCAGCTTGAGCTTCATCGACTGCAGCAAAGCCTGGTCTGTTTCAAGAGCCCGCTTGGCGTCGATCACATCTTGGGCGCGAAGCCCGTCCATGGCTTTTTTCACATCCTCTTCTGTCATGTCCGCCCCCCCAAGAAACGAACCTGTCCGAGTGATCGTAACAAGAACCTTCCGCCGTTCCTCCACTTTTTCCTCCTGCTCCCTGACCGACTTCCTCAATTCTAGCAGCTCATGCCCTTCTCCCCGCTTCTCGATTTCCATCCGGTATTCGCTGTAAGCCCTCGCAACTCCGGCGGCGATATCGCGCGCGTCCTCCTTGTTGACGTGCCGGACCCGGATGGAAATCAAATCCGTGCCACGGATGTTCTGGGTGGTCACGACGTCCTTGAGAATCCGAATGGCGGTTTCCTTGTCCACGCCCCATTTGTTGATGAGTTCGAGCTGATCAACCACCTTCCCCAGCGAGTTGCGGCTCTTGATCTTCTCAAACTCGGTCCCGAAGAACTGGGGCGTCATTGGGACTCGCTCAGACTCCACGATCCGCGGCTTCAGCTCGATGACGGCCTCGCTCTCATACTTCTTGGGCATGACATAGGTGATGACCGCCGCAGCGAACAGGCCCGCGATCGAGCCGACAGGAATCATCGCGAGGAAAACCCACCAGAAGCGTTTGAACATGGCGGGAGGTTAGATGGGCGGCCGGGGATGACAATGACTTTTGATAGAGGCCATGGACGTCTCGTCGATGCGTGGGGACGAGACGCCCCCCTGTTTTCAGACCGTCTCTGAAACCCATCCAACGCATCTGCCGGTCGCGGAATGCAACCCGGCTAACAACTCAGGTCGTGCAGATCGCCGTGGGCGTCCACCGGCGTCTCGTGGCGGACTTCCCAGGTGCCGGCTTCCTTGAGTTCGAGAATGGCGTCGTAACGCAGCCGCGACTCGCCATTTTTCGCCAGAATCACCACGCCGATCCCCTGCTCCGTGAGCATTTCGAGAATGCTTGAGATCTGATTCTTGGGCAACGCGCTGCCCGGGCGATCCAGGAACACGAACGCGGGCTTCGCCAAAAAGATCCGCGAGACGGACAGCAAATGCTGCTCGCCGATCGACAACAAATCATCCCAGTCCTGATCCGTGTCCAAGCCGTGCGCGCGGGCCACGACATCTTCCAATCCCAGCTTGACGATGACGCCCATGATCACGGCATCCGGCATCACCGACTCGGCTCCCGTCCGCAACAGCACCTCGCGCAAGGTGCCCGGCGGCAGATACGGACGCTCCGGCAGGAAAAGAATGTCATCGAGCCCCGGGCGGATGATTTGTCCACCGCCGCATTCCCAGACGCCGGCGGTGGCTCGGAACAGCGCCACTTTCGCGGCGTCTTCCTTGCCGATCACCAGCCAGCGCGAGCCGCGGGGGATTTCCAGATTCAAATCCTCCACCAGCAGGCGCGTCTGGTCGCCCGAGCGCAAAGTCACATGATGATAGGCCACCCGGTCGGGTGATTCCTCGACTGCGATGGTGCACGGCGTGATGCGGTTGGCTTTCTCGATCGCATCGCTGAGCGTGTGCAACCGGGCGGTGACCGCCGTGAACGCGGAGATCGACTGGAACTGCGTGACGTTGAGCGAAAACGCCCCTAACAAGGTCGCGAACGCCATCGTCGATTGGGTGATGACGCCGAACTCTTTCTCGCCCCAGATGAACATCGGCGCGATGATCAAGGCCGGAATGATCTGGATGAAATAGTTGTAGCCGTTAGTGAAAAACCCGAGGTTGCGGTTGATCCGGATCAGGCGTCGGAAATTGGCGGTTAGAGCGTCGAGCCGTCTGTTCAAGCGGGCCTTGAAGCGCCCTTCGCGGTGGGCCAGGGCGATCGACTCGGAGTTTTCCCGCACATGGATCAGGTCCGAACGGAAGTTCGCCTCCATATCGAGCTGGTTGTAGTTGAGCCGGATCAACGGCCGGCCGAGCAGGATGGTCAGAACGGATCCACAAACCGCGTAGGTCACCGCGACGCAGAAGAGAAACGGACTGATGCTCCACAAGACGCCGGAAAACGAGATCGCGGTCATCGTGCCGTTGACGATCAGCAAGGTGAACGAGAGCGTGGTGGTGGTGAAGGCGCGGACATCGTCGGAGATCCGCTGGTCCGGGTTGGCGACCCCGGTGGCGGAATCCAAGCGGTAGTAGGTGCGGTCGTTCAGATAGGCGTCGGTGAGTTTCCTCGTCAATTGTTCGCGCCACAAGATTCCCAGCCGCTCCTCGGTGAAGCGATAGAACACCACCACCACCGTCGAGGCCAGGAAGACCCCCACATACAGCAGCGACTGATGCCTGAAAACCGCCATATCACGGTGCTCAATGGCCGACAT
>JANOZJ010000231.1:0-6315 GCA_031429315.1 Akkermansiaceae bacterium | reverse complement strand
ATCACGCCCTCAGTTCTGATCTCGTCTTCGACCAGTTCGACCGACTCGCCTCTGGAAGCACGGTTAGGAATCTGAACATTGGATTGGCGAAGTCTGTTCAGATTCCATACCCACCCCTCCCCGAGCAACACCGCATCGTCGGCATCCTCGACGAAGCGTTCGCGGGCCTCGCCACCGCCAAAGCCAACGCCGAAAAGAACCTCCACAACGCCCGCGCCCTCTTCGAAAGCCACCTCCAATCCGTCTTCTCCCAGCGCGGTCCGTTCGCTTTACTCTCCGACCTCGCTGACGAGGTCACTGACGGCGACCACTCACCTCCACCCAAAGCGCCCACCGGCGTTCCATTCATCACGATCTCGGATATCGACAAGCGAACTGGGACGATTGATTTCAGCAACACCTTCACCGTTCCCGAGACATACTTTCGCGGCCTTAAGCCGAACAAGAAGCCGCGCGTCGGCGATGTTCTTTACACGGTCACGGGCGCTACACTAGGAATCCCGATTCTGGTTCGAGAGCAGCGCGACTTTTGTTTCCAGCGCCACATTGGTCTCATCCGTCCCAATGCTGACACAGACAGTTCGTGGCTCACCTACGCGCTTCGTTCGCCACAGGTCTTTCGTCAGGCGTCGATTGGTTCGACCGGCGCAGCACAAAAGACGGTTTCGCTCGGCGTCCTCCGCAACCTGCAATTACCAAAGGTAAAGTTGGCCGAGCAGAAACAAATCGCCGCCAAGGTCGATTCCTTGTCGGAAGAAACCACCCGCCTCGCCGCCATCTACCAGCAAAAGCTCGCCGCGCTGGAGGCGTTGAAAAAATCCCTGCTCCACCAAGCCTTCAGCGGGGACTTGTGAGATTTCCTGATTTCCTCCACCCGCCCATTCTACTACACTCCCACCCATGAGCAGTCCCGACATCCGCTGGATCCAGCGCTTCGACAACTTCAAGCGGGCCTTCGCGCGTTTGAGCGAGGCGTCCGAGTTGGCGGAGCAACGGGGTCTCTCGGATCTGGAGCGGCAGGGGCTGATCCAAGCCTTCGAGTTCACTCATGAGCTGGCGTGGAACACGCTCAAGGATTTCCTCACCGCACGCGGTGCGTCCGAAAAGCTATATGGATCGAGGGACGCCACCCGCGCGGCCTTCGCCGCAGAACTCATTGAGAACGGCGAGGCATGGATGGAAATGATCAAGCATCGCAACGAGTCATCCCACACCTACAACGACGACGTGGCCGCGAAGATCATGGAGGCGATTCAAATGCTCTATGTGTCGGCGTTCGATGCATTTCAACGCCGGTTTCTGGAGCTGGAAAAGGAGGAGTCCGCATGAACCACGGCCTCTCCGAGAGCACAGTGGAACGCATTCAGGGAGTGCTGGCGCATTTCCCGGAGGTGGAAAAGGCAGTGCTGTATGGCTCGCGCGCCAAGGGAACCCATCGCCCCGGCTCGGACATCGATCTCACCCTCTGCGGCAGCGGCCTGGGACAAACCCAACTGGCGCGAATCGACGAAGCATTGGACGACCTGCTATTGCCCTACAAAATCGATTTGTCCGAGATAGCGTCTCTGACTCATCCAGCGCTGCTCGACCACATTCGCCGTGTGGGCCTGGCGTTCTATGAGAAAAGCGCCATGCCAAGAGCCCCCCTGCCCGCATGATCAAAACTTCAACCCGCCTCGCCGCCATCTACCAGCAAAAGCTCGCCGCGCTGGAGGCGTTGAAAAAATCCCTGCTCCACCAAGTCTTCAGCGGGGATTTGTGACCACGCATTAACCTGCACAACCCGCTCAATCATGATGCCCAAGCCCCGAAAAGTCTGGATGAAAAGTCCGGCAAAAATTTCCAAGCCGTCCGTACCTGAGCCGATCAAGGCGGAAGTGACTACCACGGCCATGCAGGTCATCGAGGACATTTTGAAACCGAAGCATGTTCTTCCGCCCCCTTCCGACGAGCGTTTCAACTATCTCACGGACATCAGCGGAAAATGGAGCCGTAATTATTTCTATTTCATTTCTCATTACGCCTGTCCCGGTCCGAATGCACTCAGTCCCACCTTCGAGTCAAAGTTCGCGCGAATGGAGTTCGTCGGCGACGGAAAGTTCGCGCTCTCATACCATCGGCACACGGGTGCGTGGCATGAGATCTATGCAGCCCTTTCCGTAAATGAGTGCCTGAAGGCGATTCAAGACGACCCGTGGTTTCAGCTCTGAGCGCACTGCCTCGATGCCATCTACTGGTAAAAATTCGCCGCGCTGGAGGCGTTGAAAAAATCCCTGCTCCACCAAGCCTTCTGTGAAAAAGTGCGATTGCTGGGTTGACAAAATTCAATAAATGCTCGTTTTTGTAACCATGAACGCCGCAGCGACCAAACAGATCTTCGGCGAGCGCCTGCGCCGGGCACGGCTGATGCGTGGACTGACCTTGCGGGAGATGGCGGAGCGTTTGGTTGAGTCTGGCACGCAGCTTTCCCATGCGGCGTATCAGAAATACGAGAAGGGCCTGATGGGGCCGGACTCCACGGTGGTGCTGGCCTTGGCGCAGTTCTTCAACGTCGATGCGGGGTATTTCTTCCGTCAGCAATCCGTGGCGCTGGGCAACATCGAGTTCCGCAAGTTGACGAAGTTTCCCATGCGCGAGGTGGACCGGGTGCGCGAGGAGGCGGCGGACTTTTTCGAGAAGTATCTCCAAATCGAGGAGATTCTGGAGATCCGGCCCGCGCCCTTGCCGCAGGTGGACTTGAGCCACCTCGCGCCCGATCAGGAAGCGGAGCTTGCCCGGGAAGCTGAGAAGGCGGCGGTGATGATTCGCGGGGAGTGGAAGCTGGGTGAGGCGGCGTTGAGCAACGTCCATGAGTTGCTCGAAGAACACGGCGTGAAGGTGAAGGAAGTGGAGGCGGACGAAAGTTTCAGCGGCTTCTCCGGTTGGGCGGATGACTGCACGCCGGTGATCGTGTTGGCGTCCTGGCTGAAACAGGATCTCCCGCGCAAGCGGTTGACGGCCATTCATGAGCTAGGCCATTTGGTGATGAAGCTGCCGGAAGGATTGACCCAAAAGCAAAAGGAATCCCTATGCTATCGCTTCGCCGGGGCGCTGTTGATTCCCGCCATCGCCATGCGTGCTCGTCTGGGCACGAAACGCCCGGACGGCATCAGTTTCCCGGAGCGCGTCGGCATCAAGGAGGACTGGGGGATTTCCATCGCCGCCCTGATGCGCCGTGCGGCGGAACTTGGGATCATCACCCCCGGGCAGTTGAAGACGTTCTATTTCTTGAACCGGAACAACCGGAAGGTGGAAGCCGGGCGCTGGGAAGCATCGGAAAAGGCGGATCGTTTCGCGCAACTCGTCTATCGGGCAGCGTCCCAGGAACTCATCACCCGGGCGAAGGCGGCGGAGTTGCTGGACGTGACGTTGCGGGAGTTTGACCACCTCTTCGCCGCCGAAGCCGCATGAGTCCGCCGCCCATGAAGATCGCGGTGCAGGATGCGAATGTCTTGATCGACTTGGAACTGGCGGGATTGTTCGACCTTTGGTTCCAGACGGGGATCGAAACCCACACCACGGACTTCATCCGGGCGGAGTTGGAACTCGGCGGACATGCCCAGGCGTTGGCGTATTTCGATAGCGGCCAGGTGCGGGAACACGGGCTGACGTTTGAGGAGATCATGGCGGTTTCCGAACTGGAACGGGAGATCGGCAGCAAGGCGAAGTTCAATGATTGCTCGGTGCTATTTCTCGCCCTCAAGCTGGATGCGATGCTTCTATCCGGAGACAAGGCGCTGCGGAAGGCAGGCAAGGAAAAGCGGATAGAGGTTCACGGCACGTTGTGGATTTTCGATCAACTGGTGGAAAGGAGACTCCTGCCCGCCGGAATCGCCGCCGCGAAGTTGCAGCATCTTCGCAGTCTCGACCGTTTTTTCCCCGAGGCTGAATGTCAGGTTCGGATGAAACGATGGCAAGGCGCATGACAGAATCATGTCTCGCCAGCCACCAGTGAGATCGTTAGGTATTCTTCCAGCTAGTCACTGAGGGACTTACATGAACGAAGCTGAAACCCGCGCCGAACACATTGATCCCGCCCTCAAAGCCGCAGGCTGGGGTGTCGTGGAAGGCAGCCGCATCTTGCGGGAATATCGGATAACCCCCGGCAGCATCAAGGGTCTGGGCAGGCGCGGCCTGCCGGAGATAGCGGACTACGTGCTGGTCTTCCGCAACATCAAGCTGTCCGTGGTGGAAGCCAAGGCGTGGGACAAGCCGCTGACAGAAGGCGTGGGGCAGGCGAAGTGCTACGCGGGGAAGCTGGAGATCCGCTTCACCTACGCCACTAACGGCAAGGGGATCTACGCCATCGACATGGCGACCGGCACCGAGGGCGAGGTGACGCACTATCCCGGTCCGGAGGAACTCTGGAACCTGACCTTCGCCAAAGCCAACCTCTGGCGGGATCGCTTCTCCGCCATACCGTTCGAGGACCGGGGCGGTTATTTCCAAGGGCGCTACTATCAAGACATCGCCATCGTCCGCGTTCTGGACGCCATCGCTACGGGCCGGTTCCGCATTCTCCTCACACTCGCCACGGGCACGGGTAAGACGTTCATCGCCTTCCAACTTGCGTGGATTCTCTTCCATAGCCGCTGGAACCTCAGTGGTGAGCCGACACGCCGCCCGCGCATCCTTTTCCTAGCTGACCGGAACATCCTCGCCAACCAAGCCTACAACGCCTTCTCCGCATTCCCAGAGGACGCGCTCGTCCGCATCGCCCCGGATGAGATCCGCAAGAAGGGCAGGGTGCCGAAGAACGGGAGCATCTTCTTCACGATCTTCCAGACGTTCATGAGCGGGCCGGGCGCAACGCCCTACTTCGGGGATTACCCGGAGGATTTTTTCGACTTCATCGTCATCGACGAGTGCCACCGTGGCGGCGCGAACGACGAGAGCAACTGGCGCGGCATCCTCGATTATTTCTCGCCCGCCGTGCAACTCGGACTCACCGCCACGCCCAAGCGCAGGGACAACGTGGACACCTACGCCTATTTCGGCGAGCCGGTGTATATCTACTCCCTCAAGAATGGCATCAACGACGGATTCCTCACGCCGTTCAAGGTGAAGCAGATCCAGACGACGATAGATTATTATACCTTCACCTCGGACGACACGGTCGTGGAGGGCGAGATCGAAGTGGGCAAGGTTTATGACGAAACGGATTTCAACAGGAACATCGAAATCCAGGAGCGGGAGAGGAAACGGGTGGAGATTTTCATGAACATGATCGACCAGCGCGAGAAGACGCTGGTTTTCTGTGCCACCCAGGCGCACGCGCTTTTCGTCCGCGACATCATCAACCAAATCAACACCAGCAAGGACCCTAACTATTGCCACCGCGTCACCGCCGACGATGGCGCACTCGGCGAACAACACCTGCGGGATTTCCAGGATAACGAGAAAACCATCCCGACGATCCTCACCACCTCGCAGAAACTTTCCACCGGCGTGGATGCCTGCAACATCCGCAACATCGTCCTGATGCGTCCGGTGAAATCCATGATCGAGTTCAAGCAGATCATCGGACGCGGCACCCGGCTCTACGACGGCAAGGACTACTTCACGATCTACGACTTCGTAAAAGCGCACCTCCATTTCAGTGATCCAGAGTGGGACGGCGAGCCCATCGAACCAGAGACCTGTGAAAAATGCGGCTGCCAGCCCTGCGAGTGCCAGGTGAAACTGCCGCAACCCTGTGCCGTGTGTGGCAAACGCCCCTGCGAGTGCCCAAAAGAGCCGTGCCCAAAATGCCACCAACGTCCCTGCGTTTGCACAAAGAAGGTAAAGATAAAACTCGCCGACGGCAAAGCGCGGACCATCCAACACATGACGATGACGAGTTTCTGGCACCCGGACGGAACTCCGATGTCCGCCCAGCAGTTCATGGAAATGCTTTTCGGCAAGCTGCCGGAATTTTTCAAAGACGAGGATGAACTCCGCACCCTATGGAGCGCCCCCGGCACCCGCGCCACGCTCCTGGAAGGACTCGCCGAGGCGGGATTCGGTCATGATCAAATGACCGAGATGCAGAAGATCATCGATGCCGAGAAGAGCGATCTCTTCGATGTGTTAGCCTACGTCGCCTACGCCATGCCGCCGCTGACCCGGGAAGAACGGGCGTCCAAGGCAAGGGTGGAAATCAGCAGCCAGTTCAATACCAGGCAGCAGGCGTTCCTCGACTTTGTCCTGTCACACTACGTCAATGTCGGCGTGCAGGAACTGGATCAGGAAAAACTCACACCACTGCTCCGTCTCAAATATCACGACTCCCTCCCC
>JANOZJ010000230.1:0-7080 GCA_031429315.1 Akkermansiaceae bacterium | reverse complement strand
GTTGGCGATCAATTCCAAGCAGTTCCGTATGTTGGCCAGGCAGTCGCACCACATACTCGCGATTGTCGGCGGTGACGACGAAATTGCGGTTGGTGATGCCCCCTTCAAGACGCCGGAATGTGAGGGCAAGGTCGGCCCATGCAGGGACTTGGCGGATAAGTTCGCCGATGTCATTGCTCTGCTCATCGCGGATGTGGTCGCTCACCGCGAAGTGTTTACCACCTTTGCGAGAGCTGGGCTGCGCTACCTTCCAGGGGATGAAGTTGATTTTTGTGCGACATGGAGCCACCGAGTGGAGCCTCAACGGGCGCCATACTGGCCGCACCGATCTGCCGCTGGTCTCTGCGGGGCGCGCTCAGGCAGAACAAGCTCGCCTGCGGGTCGTCGGGGCGGGCGGGGGGGGGGACCGGGGCACCGATTTTCTCATAGGCAGCGGGCATCGCCGTGCGTCCGCGCGGGGTGCGCATGAGGAAGCCTTGCATGATGAGGAACGGCTCGTGGACTTCCTCGATGGTCGCCGCGTCTTCTCCGACGGCGACGGCCAGCGAGTTCAGGCCGACAGGGCCACCGCCGAATTTGTAGATGAGCACTTCTAGCAGGCGCTTGTCCATTTCATCGAGTCCTTGCGAGTCGATCTCGATCATCGCGAGAGCGGCGTCGGCGATTTTGCCGTCGATGAAGCCCTCGCCGCGGACCTGTGCGAAGTCGCGGACCCAGCGGAGCAGGGCGTTGGCGACCCGTGGGGTGCCGCGTGAGCGTGAGGCGACTTCGAGCGCGCCGGCGCGTTCGATCGGCACATCTAGCAGACCCGCCGAGCGCTCGATGATCAACGCCAACTCGTCGTGGGTGTAGTAATCGAGGCGGTTCGCCAGGCCGAAGCGCGAGCGCAGCGGAGCCGTTAGCATTCCGGAGCGGGTGGTCGCACCGACGAGGGTGAAGCGCGGCAAGTTGATCTGGATCGACCGGGCGGAGGGGCCGGAGTCGATGATGATATCCAGCCGGAAATCTTCCATCGCCGGATAGAGATATTCTTCGATGGCCGGATGCAGGCGGTGGATTTCATCGATGAACAAAATGTCGCCCTTCTGGATGTTAGTTAGAATGCCCGCGAGGTCGCCGGCTTTTTCGATCTGCGGGCCGGAAGTCGTGTGAAGCTGCGTCCCGGCGGCGCGGGCGATCAGGTTGGCGAGGGTGGTTTTCCCCAATCCCGGCGGACCTGATAGAAGGACGTGGTCGAGGACATCGCCGCGTTGCTTGGCGGCTTCCAGCATCAAGAGGATGCGGTCCTTGACCTTTTCCTGGCCGATGAATTCGGAAAACGCCGGCGGTCGCAGCGAGACATCGAACGGCGTGACCGGCGCGGTGGTGGTGGTCTGGTAGAAATTCTCGGACATCGGGTGGGCCGGATTGAAACCCGGTGGCTGGCGGGTGAGAAGCGCGGAGTTTCTAATGCGCTGCCGCAGGTTTCTTGCGGGTGACGCCATGGATTTTATCAAAATCCTTGTCGTAGGAAATCACAGTGCTGGCGTTGAGGATGGATGTCGCCGCGAGATAGCAATCCACAAAATCGATTTTACCCGTACCAAACAATTTGAGCGCCCGGAGCATGGTTTCCTGATCGGCGGAATGAAATCCGGGGCAGGAAATGAGATGGGCCAACACTTCGGCGACTTTGGATCTGGGTTGTTCATAGAAGCCGGTCAGGACGAAAACCGCCTCCGCAAGGACCATGGGCAACACATTGAGCCGGGCTTTCCCGGCTTCCGCAGCGGTGAAAAGTCCGGCCACTTCCCCCGCTTGGCCGGTCGGTTCGCCGGTGACGAAGCGGATCAAGACATTGGTATCGAGAAGCAACGGCTTCATCATGCGCCTTCTTGCGATGTTTCATCCACCCATGCCGCGCGGGACTTCGCGCGCGCCACCTCAAATGGAACACCGGTTTTCGAAGGTGGCGGCTTGAGCATCCCAAAAACCGCCTGCACTCCGGGATGCGGCCGGATGAGCACCGCATCGCCTTGGATTTCATAAACGAGTTTGTCCCCGGCTTTCAAATGCAGTGCGCGGCGGATTTGAACTGGCAAGGTGGTCTGTCCTTTGTGGGTGATGGTGGAGTGCGTCATAGGAAATCCTTACTTCGCGAGCTTAGCCTTACTTTTTGCATAGGCAAGGAATCAGGGTGATGGTGCCCGAAGATCCCCGCGTTTTGCCAGTCGGATGCGCGGGCTTGCGGTCCGCTGGAAAGCCCCAACACTGTGCGAATGAAAATCGGCTGGCAGCGGATCCTCTCGATGGCGTTCCTGATCACCGCGCTGGTTGTGTTCACGGCCATGCATTTCTTGCCGATCCAGCGAAATGCCAACGACCGCGGCTGGGTGCTGTGGCGTGAAATTGCACAAGTGATGATGAATCCGAGGTCTCTCGGCGAATGGCCGACAGGGTTTGCTGTTTCTTCATTCCTCACCTTTTCCCTGCTCATCGTTGCGTCGCCGTTCTTGGGCAATGTTTGGGTGAAATCCCTTCTGGCGTGGTCGATCATGGTGATTTTCAGCGGAGTGGCGGCTGCGGGCTTTCCGGTACTCTTAAAAGGCGATTGGGGTGAATTGCGCGTGGGCGGATTGTGCCTGATCATTTCCCCGATGCTGAATTTCGCCGGACTGCTCCTGGCGCGGCCCCAATGGCTGAAAAAGTCGGGTCCGTCATTGTCTCCGGAAAGCCAGGCGGTGAATTGAGCAGGGGAAGCTTGGGATCGCGAAAATTGCCGGGATTTCCCCCTTCGTTTGGCCTGCGTGTAAGAGCTTGCGGTTCGGGCCACAACGAGGACTCTCCCTCCGTGCGAATCTCCGTCTGGCAACTCCTTTCAAATGCATTCATGGTTGCTGCCATTGCAGCGTTCGCTGCTTTCCACTTCATCCGGGATCCGGAGCGAAACAACGACGCGGGCTGGAAGATATGGAAGGAATTGGGGGATCTGGTTCAGCATCCGTGGGGAATGGTCGAGCCGATGGGCTGGGTAGCCGTCGCATCGTTTTTGACAGCATCGCTTCTGATAGTGGCCTCGCCCTTTCTTGGAAGGGTTTGGCTCAATTCCAAGATTGCCTGGCTTCCGACGGTCATCTTCGGCGGTCTCTCCGCAGCAAGCTTCTCCGTGGCGCTTTTATTCGGGCGGTCATCGGACGAGCACCGGATTGGATGGGGCTTGTACATTCTCATGACGGCCCCCGTTCTGAATTTCATCGGTCTCCTGTTCGCCCGCGTCGGCGCGCCCAAGCTCGACAAGTCTCAATGGGCTCCGACCGTTCCCCCGTCGCTCTCGGAGGAAGTTTGAGATTATCTTAGTCACGGAGGATCCGGGTTTTCACCTCGGAAAGAATCATTTTCACTTTTGCCTGTCGGGAAAACGGCTTGTCGTCCCGGGCCAGACCTGTGAGATTTCCGGGTCATGTCCATCGACCCCTATTCCTCGCCAGTCACCCATGCCACGCCTCCAAGCTTTTCAGCCAGTTCCGAGGTCTCCCAAGGAGTACTCGCGCAGCTTGCCGGGACCAAGCCGTGGGTGCGGTTCATGTCGGTGCTGATGTTCCTCGGTGCCGGATTCATGTTGCTCGGCGCGTTGATCATGTTGGTGATGGGAGGCACCATCGCGGCAACTGCCAAGGCCGGTGGCGGAGCGTTGCCTGCGGGGATGATGACAGGAGTTTCGATTCTCTATGCGCTGTTCGCGGGTATCTACATTTACCCCGCTCTGAAGCTCTGGAAATACGCGGACAACATCGGCGCGTTGTTGCTTTCGTCCAGCATGTTGGATCTGGAGGCGGCGCTGAGCCAGCAGCGGTCGTTCTGGAAATTTCTTGGCATCATGGTCATCGCGATCTTCGTCCTGTATTTCGTGATCGTCATCGCCGTGATCGGCATCGGAGGATTCGCGGCCATGAAAGCGCAGGGCGGCTGAGCGAAAATGGGCGGTGATTTTTCCCTGCCTTTGGCCTTGCCACAGGGTGATCGGTGGCTAGTTTCGCCATTCGTTTTTCTTTCTACTGGCAGACGGTTGGCGCCCCGGTGTCTGTCAGTTTTATCCTCCGGGGCACTTGCAGGAAGGAAACGTAACCAACAACACAACCCCAAACCAGATACCATTATGGCTTACGCATGTGCGGAACCCACCAACACTGAACTTAACGACCTGATCGACTCCAAATTCCGCGAATTCCGCGAAGGATCGATTGTCAAAGGCACGATTCTTGAAATCCGCCCCCAGGTCGTGCTAGTCGATATCGGCTACAAATCCGAAGGAGCCATCCCATCGAACGAGTTCGAGGATGAGGAAATCGAAATCGGCGACGAGATCGAAGTGCTCCTGGAGCGCCTTGAAAACGACGAGGGCATGGTTGTCCTCTCGAAAGAAAAGGCCGCCCACAAACAGAACTGGGAAAAGATCGTCAAAGTCTTCCAAGACGGCGGGCTCGTCCGCGGCAAGGTCAAGGCGGTCGTCAAAGGCGGCCTCACCGTCAACGTCGGCGTCGAAGCCTTCCTTCCCGGCTCGCAAGTGGACATCATTCCACCAAAAGATCTTAGCGAATACGTCGGCAACGTTTACGAATTTAAAATCGTCAAGGTCAACGACGAGCGTAAGAACATCGTTCTCTCCCGCCGCGAAGTCATCGAAGCCGAGCGCTCCGAGCAACGCCAGACCTTCCTCCAGTCCGTCAAAATCGGCGACAAGGTCACCGGCGCGATCAAGAACATCACCGACTTCGGCGCCTTCGTTGATCTCGCAGGCATGGACGGCCTGCTCCACATCACCGACATGTCGTGGGGCCGCATCAACCATCCTTCCGAGTTGCTTCACATCGGCCAATCCGTGGATGTCGTCATCCTCGACGTGGACCGCGAGAAAGAGCGCGTGTCGCTCGGACTCAAGCAGACCTCCGAGAACCCATGGGAAGACATCGAGCGGAAATACCCGATCGGTCACAACGTCAAGGGCCGCGTCACCAAGCTCCTGCCATACGGTGCGTTTATCGAAATCGAAAAAGGCGTCGAAGGACTCGTCCACGTTTCCGAACTCAGTTGGGTCAAGCGCATCACGCGTCCATCCGACGTGTTGGAGATCGGCCAGGAAATCTCGGCGGTCGTCCTCGGCATCAGCATCGAAGAGCAGAAAATCTCGCTCGGCGTGCGCCAACTCGATTCGAACCCATGTGATCAAATCGAACTCCGCTATCCGGTCGGCGCCACCATCAAGGGCCCGGTCCGCAACCTCACCGCTTACGGTGCGTTCGTGGAACTCGAAGAAGGCATCGACGGCATGATCCACGTCTCGGACATGTCCTGGACCCGCAAGATCAACCACCCATCGGAAGTTCTCAAAAAGAACGACGAAGTCGAAGCCATCGTGCTCGCCATCGACAAGGCCAACCAACGCGTTTCCCTCGGCATCAAACAAACCGAAGGCGATCCATGGAGTCTCATCGACGGCCGCTTCAAGGTCGGAGACCTCGTCAAGGGCACCGTCGCCAAGATCGCGTCCTTTGGCGCCTTCATCAGCCTCGAAGGTGACATCGACGGACTCATCCACATCTCGCAACTCAGCGAAGAGCACGTGGAGAAGGTCAAGGACATCATCAAGGTCGGCGAAGAGATCGAAGCCCGGGTCATCAAGGTCGACAAGGTCGAGCGCCGCATCGGACTTTCCATCAAGGCCGTCGGTTACTCCGACGACCAATTGAAAAAGGAAAGCGCCAGCTTCGAGAGCCTCCGCCCATCCTCCGAGATGGTCGGCCTCGAGCAAGCGTTCAACCTCGCTGCCGCCGCCTCCGAAGACTGGAGCCCGGGTCAGGAAGACTAATCCAAAGGGGTGTAGGCATCCTGCCTGCATCTTACATCAAAGCCGGACGGGTTCGCCCCGTCCGGCTTTTTTGTTTTCACAGGCGGCGGGGATGGATTGGGAGAATATTCCGAAGGTGCGTCAGGACGCTGTGTTGCCAGACAGGGCGAGGAAGTCTTCCTGGGTGTGGGCCGGAATCGGGCTGGAGGCGAAGTCACGGATGTTGCGCGTAATGATGAAGTCCGCTTGATCCGCCTCCCCACAAGCGACCTGCAGCGCATCTTCAAAAAATCATAAATGACCAGGAGTTCACCACTTACTGTCTCACCTACAGCACATCCCCCGACCGCACCCAGTTGAATTTCACATCAGGTATCGGCATCACCTTCTATCAATACGTTCACCACGGAACAAGCGGGCACGGCCGAGGGAAATGCGAATGAAACCGCCACCACCCGGTCAAAATGCGCGACGACGGGAAATGGATGGTGCTTCAGTCGATTCATGGTCCGCGATCCATTGATCGCGGTTCTGCGGGGGATGCACAACGCAAAAGCCGACAGTTGGCGATCAGTGTTTCCCGCCAAGTGATAGAAGAACAGTTGGAAGTTCTGAGATGAAACGAAGAAGCCGACCGGGATGGACTCCCGGTCGGCTTGGTTGCAATTGGAAGAACAGGCAGGAATGCCTATATCATCCGGTCAATCCTTGATGTCCATCGAGGCGTAGTCGCCGTCCTTGCGGCGATAGACGATGGTCAGGCAGTCGCGGCGGGCGCTCTTGTAGAGGACGAACGGTCGATCCGTTAGTTCGAGCTGCATGATGGCGTCTTCCTTGAACATCGTGCGGATCTGATAGTTTTCCGGGTGGACGATGAATGGCTCCGGATCGATGTCGGAACCTTCCGGGTGGTCGAGAACTTCTTCCTTGAAGAAACGCTCCTCAAGATAGCGGATGGATTCGTTGCGATGCGGGCGATGCTTCTTCATCAACCGCGTCTTGTGCTTGCGCATCCGGCGGGCGATTTTCTCGATGGTTTCATCGAGCGCGGCGTACATGTCCTTGCCTTCGGTGTGGGCCTCAATGGTGATGTGATTGGCGCAGAAGAGAATGATTTCGGCAATGTGCCGGTTTCGTTGGACGTCGAGAATGGCCTTGGCCTCGATGATACGCGGATAGTCGAGGTGAAGTCCCTCGATTTTCTTGTGCGCGTGTTCGCGGAGGGCATCGGTCACTTGCTCGTGTCTCACGGTGAC
>JANOZJ010000229.1:0-4060 GCA_031429315.1 Akkermansiaceae bacterium | reverse complement strand
ACTGCCGCCGACGATGTCGATGCCTCCTTTCAGATTCTCGGTGGATTGGGCATTGCCACCAGAAGCAGCAGGTGCCGCGTGAAATGCCACCGCCTTTTCCTGTGCAACCTGCGGTGGCATTTCATGCACCACGATCGAATCTTCCGACATTTGTTTAATAATCGTCTCGTTGATCTGCTTGAGCTTCATCGACTGAAGAAGCTGTTGGTCGGTTTCAAACTCGCGCCTGGCATCGGCGTAGTCCTGGGCGTCGAGGCCGCGCTTGATGGACTCTTCGCGGGATTCGTTCCTCATGACTTCGACGTTTTTCAGACGGTCTGTGGTCATTGCCAACTGCGCCTGCACATTGGCCTTTGTTTGGTGATCGGCATTGGATTCGTCCAGAGTTTGAAGCCGAGTTTGCAACTGAGCTTTTTCCTTTTCGAGTTCATTGAAGGTTTGCAGCGCGTCGCGAGCCCCTTGATCCTCGTCCACACCGGACTGGCCGTAGAAGGAGTCCTGGCCTTTGTAGATGATACCTTTGGTTCTAACGATGGTGGCGAGAACCTTGCGGCGTTCCTCGACCTTGTCCTCTTGATCGCGGACGGCTTTGTTGAGTTCGGCCAAGCCCTTCTCCGCCTCCCGCTGTTCGATAGCGCTGCGGTATTGCTTGTAGGCGCTAACAACTTCACGGGTGATCTCACGGGCGTCCTGTTCGCTCGCATCGCGAACCTTGATCGATATCAGATCGGTTCCATCGAGGGTTCGTGTCTCGATGCTGTCCTTGACCCTTTTGAGCGCCGATTCCTTGTCCATGTTCCAGCGTTGTGGCAGTTCGAGATTTTCGACAACCTTCTCCAGCGAGCTGCGGCTCTTGATCTTTTCAAACTCCGTTCCGAAGAACTGCGGGGTGAACGGATTTGAGGAGGACGCTCCCGCACTGCTGCCACCCAAAGGAGACATTCCCATGGAACGAGGTTTCACTTCGATGATCGCCTCGGCTTCGTGTTTCCATGGCGACAAACGCGTGATGAAAAAGGTGATGGCGACACAGGCTGCAATGGCCAGCATCGCACGGCGGCCGTTGCGGCGGATGCGGAGTTCTTTACCCGCATCTAACCGCACGACGGTTTCCTCGCCGCAGATTTCATCGAGGAGTTTGCGTTTTTCCGGCGGAAGTTTCCACGAGTGGTCGGGTTCGGCGGCTTCGGCTTCGGTTAGCAGGCCGTGGAGAGTCCTCATGCGGCGGCGGAAGACTAGCAGCTCGGGGCGCTCTTCGCAGAGGCGTTCGAGTTCGGCGGCTTCGAAGGCGGAGGCTTCGCCGAGGACCCAGGCGACGATGCGCGCTTCGACCGGCTCGTCGCCGATGGTGTCGAATGGGGTGTCTTTCATTGGAGATGGGAGATTGTGGATTGGAGATCGGGGATAAGGGATCGGAGATTGGGGATGAATATTTGATATCTCCTATCTCCTATCTCTCATCAGCCCTCAGGGCTTTCCACGCCGAGGCGGCGGAGGGAATCGGCTAGATTTTTCAGGGCGTGGTGGAGTTTGTAGCCGACGTTGCCGACGCTGAGGCCGGTGCGCTGGCTGATTTGGTCATATTTCAGGCCGTCGTGGTATTTGAGGGCGATGAGGGCGCGGTCGTCTTCGTGGAGTTCGGCGACTAACAACTGGAGGGTGCCGATGGCTTCGAGTTTGCCGAGGGCTTGTTCGGGATCTGGGGTGGCGCTTTCCCATTCGCGGGCGGGGTCCATGGGGGTTTCGCGTTTGTGGTCGCGGAGGTGGCTGAGGGCGAGGTTTCTGATGCAGCGGAAAAGCCAGGCGCGCGGGTGGATGACTTCGTCCCAGTGGGCGTGGAGTTTGAGGAAGGCGTCCTGAACGAGGTCTTCCGCGGTTTCGCGCTGGCCGACGAGGCCGTGGGCGTAACGGAGCAGCGGGGATTCTTCCGCGTCGAAGACCTGCCGGAGTGTGGTTTTTGCCTCCATGGGGGTATGCGACTGGCGGAAGGGAAACACCGGATTGCGTCCGATATCAGCCGTGGGACGGGCGCTGGCGGTTTGAGTTTCCATGGATCGGCGGGCGCGGGATCATGCTTTCGTTTATCAAGACACGGATGGCGGGATTTCCTTAGAAAATAATTGCGGCACTGAAGTCCAGAACTACTTTCGCTTGTCAGGGATGGGGCGGGTGGACAGTTTCGCGGCTGATGAAGCGAGTGATCATTCATACCGACGGCGGCTGCAAGGGGAACCCGGGACCGGGCGGGTTCGGCGCGGTGATGGTGAGCGGAAAGCACCGGAAGGAACTGTCGGCCGGCTACCGGCTGACGACCAACAACCGGATGGAACTGCGGGCGGCGATTGCGGCGCTGGAGAGCTTGAGCGAGCCGTGCGAGGTGGAGCTGCACTCGGACTCGAAGTATCTGATCGACGCGATTTCCAAGAAATGGATCGACGGCTGGAAGAAGCGCGGTTGGCAAAAGGCGGACAAGCAAGCGGTGAAAAACCGGGACTTGTGGCTGCTGCTGCTGGCGGCGATGGGTGGGCACAAGATCGACTGGCGGTGGGTGAAGGGGCACGCCGGCCACAAGGAAAACGAGCGTTGCGACGAGCTGGCCAACATCGCGGTGGTGGGGAAAAATCTGCTGGAAGACGCGGGATTCGAGGCCGGCGCGGGCCGCTAGAAGCCATGGAAGAAACCGGCAAATCACGCTGGGTCGCGCGGTGCGGGATGTTCGGCGACTTGCCGACGCGGCTGATGCTGCACGCGCTGCGGGTGGTGCCGTGGTTCCTGGAGCCGGTGCTAACAGGGTGTTGGACTTTGGTTTTTTTTACGGTCGCAAAGTCCCACCGGCGGGCGGTGGCGGGAAATTTGCGAGCCTTGCATCCGGGCTGGGGCGCGGGGCGCGCGCGGCTTGGGGCGTGGCAGGTGTTTTGGAATTTCGCGCTGACGTTTGTGGATGCGCAACGCTGCGAATCCGGAACGGGCGCGGTGGATTGGGCCGTGGAGGGGCTGGCGGAACTCGAAAATCTGGCGAAGCGGCAGGAGGGCTGCATCATTCTAACGGCTCACATGGGGAACTACGACATCGCCGCGCCGGTGTTCGCATCCCGCATCGACCGGACGCTTTACACCGTGCGCGCGCCGGAACGCGAGCCGGAAACGCAACAACGCCGCGATGCGGAAATCCGCCGCAAGGAAACGCGCCATCCCAATTTTCGCACGCTCTACAACGAGGACGGCAACCTGCTGGGCATCGAGCTGGCACGCTTGTTAGGTGATGGTGCCATCGTGGCGGTGCAGGGTGACCGGGTGATATTCGACGTTTCCCCGATGGAGGTGGAGGTCGAGCCGGGGTTGATGATGCGCTTGCCGAAGGGGCCGTTGTTCCTGGCGCGGGCGACTGGCGCGCCGTGTTTCCCGCTGTTCATCGTGCGCGACGGCTGGCGGCGCTACCGGGTGCTGGTGATGCCCGAGCTGAAACTGCCGCCGAGGAGGCGCGGTGTCGATGACGAGGCCGCGACGATCTGGGCGGCAACGATCCTCGGGGTGGTGCGCAAGCATTGGCGGCAGTGGTATGTGTTCGAGCCGTTGTTGACGCGGGTGCCGGAGGGTGAAGTCTCGGGAAAGGTGCCAACGTATTGATTCTAATTTTTTCCAAGGAAACCCATCCTGGCGTGTCTTCTGTCTGGAGAAACTTCCTCCACAGCCCATGAAAGCCTTCCTCGTTTCGCTTTGCCTCCTCCCCATCGCCTACGCGGGAAATACGCTTCCCATCAAAACCGAACATGGCGCGAAGTCCCCGGTGCCGATCGGTGCGGAGGTCAGCCTGAAGCTCCTGGAAAAGGTGAAGCTCGGCGATGCGATCCCCGGCACCTTCACGGTTAGAAACACCAGCGCGGAGCCATTTGAAATCTCCACCGGCGGTGACTATCGCGGGACCGGTTTTCCCCTGCGCTTGAAAATCCGCGTCACCGACGCGCAGGGCGGCGTGCTGCCAAATGCGAGCGACGGGCTGCAGGATTTCGGCGGTATGATGGGTTCCAAAAAAATCGAACCCGGAGCCGCATTCGACATC
>JANOZJ010000228.1:0-10764 GCA_031429315.1 Akkermansiaceae bacterium | reverse complement strand
CGGCCCAGTTGATTTCCTCAAGGGTTTTAAGGACGGCATATTCGAAATCAGGATATGACCATCGCTCGAAGTCTATTTCATCGGCTTTGTTCCGGTCCTTGTTAATGGCGACGGTATCGGCCACGAGGTAGAGCCCGGCTTTGGGGTTCGCACCACCGTTTTTGTAACGACAGGGCACTTGAACCGTGGGGGCGGGTCCAGGTTCGTCGGGCGCAGGAAGTGTCCCGATTGGATCCGGTAGCATTCCGACAACCAGTCCGGGAAAAAGATTTCCGATCTGATCGGCGATTCGTCCTCCAGTGAGACGACGCCCGGTCACCTTTGCGTGAACTTTTTGGCAAATATCGAGGTCGAGGTCGGGGATTTTCGGGTAGTATTTGTGGATGACATCGCCTGCGGGTACTCTGATTTGGATCCGTTCCTTTGGATTTTTCGGGTCGACGATGGTTTCGAATTTATGGGGTTGGTAGTCCCCCATCACTGAAGGGTTGGAGAGAATCTTGAGAATGTAACTTTGGTGCCAGTGGGTCGCCTTGCTATCCCCCCGGCCCCAGTTGGGCACCTTGGCATCGTTGAGGCGTTTTGTAATGGCCCTTACTCCGAGCCCTCCGTAGTGCCAGTTGTAAATATCGAGGACGATGGCTGCTCGCTCGGGGTCGATTTCATATTCGCGGAGTTTGCGTCGTCCTTCTCCGATGATCTTGGTTTTGATCCAAGCCGGCGCGACGGTTGTCATGGCCCGTTGCACAGTGCGGGCATGTTTCCGTTTCTCCTTCCAGTTTTCGATACCGAGATCGGATTTGCGGGCGCTTTCCCCGGATGCGCGACCGAGTTCGTACGATAATGCCAACATTTTCATTCCGCTGCGGTCTGCCCGCAGGCTTGCTTCAGAATACTCTGCGTTGTCTTTTAATACAAAAATGATGATTCCCGCATAGATGATCTCGGTGATCAATGGCATGGATTCGAGCGGGTGTTCTCTGGACAGGCGGTCCAAATCTTCGACAACGAGGTAAGAACCAACGGGTATTTCACCTTTTTTGATCTGTTTCAGGAATTCTCCCAAGGCACCTTTTTTGCGGTTGGTGCCTTTGAATCCAGATTTCCCACGGTCTGCGTAGGATTTGTTCAACGTTAGGCCCTTGATTTTTGCCCAGGCATCGGCCTTATCGACCTGCCTGCGCTCGGAATCTCCTAGAGATTGTTCCGGGGTGCTGAACCGTAGATACGAAAATGCGATCATTCTTCAGAAGGTGTAGATCAAAATGTGGGTCATTGTCAAACAACCTGAGCAGATTGTGCGAGCCGGCGGCCGCCACTTCGAGGGCGCGCTTGACGTGGTGCTGGCCTTTTACCTCGTCGAAATCCGCTTCATACGAGCGGTGGGAATTGAAAAACGCCCGCCGGTCGAGATGGAACGGCGGGATGATGATGTCGCCGTTCAGGAAATCCCATGCCTGTTTGAGATTGCGGATCGGATAGACTTCGATCCCTTCGATCACTGCGGCTTCCGCCGCGTTGGCCTCGGGCACGAACAAGCGGCTTCGCCCCCGGCTTTTCGCTTCCAGCGCGATGGAGAGTACGCCCTTCACCGATCTAACCGCGCCATCGAGGCCCAGCTCGCCGACCACGCAGCAGTCCTCCGCGCTGAACGGCTTGGTCCCGCTGGCGGCGATCATCGCCAGCGCGATCGGCAGGTCGAACGACGGCCCTTCCTTTTTCAAATCCGCAGGCGCGAGGTTGACCGTCTTGATCCCGTCGTCGAGATGCAGCGCGGAGGCGCCGATGGCGGAAATCACCCGCTGCGAGGATTCCCTAACCGCCGCATCCGGCAGGCCGACGATCACCACGATCGGCTTGTCCGCGCCGCGGGCGTTGACCTCCACTTCGACTTCCTGGGCATCGACTCCGCGCAAGGCTGCTGAAAATAGACGGGTAATCATGTGAACAGCCAAACATTGGAAATTTCTTCCACCTCCGGCAAGCGGAAAGAATGACGGGCGATTCCGCACCCATTGCCACGTATTGCCGCTTTGATAATTCAGAACACCTGACCTCGTGTGAGAGGCAAAGTGGCTGTTGTCCGTATAATCAAGGATTCTGATGTTAGATTTTGCCACGGCGGTCGGAGTTGTGAGCGTGATACCAAATCGCGGCATCAGGCTCCGGGCAGGATGCCCGGGCCACGGTGGCGCGGGCATCCTGCCCGCCGCCAATCTTCAGAGGGATATCATCTCAAGCACCGCATGGAGCAAAGCGTCCATCCACCCGTGCTGGGCAGAGCCTCCAGCACTCCAGAGGGTGTTCACTCCGGTTTGCCCGCAGGGGCTGCCTCGAGTTTCTTGAGTCGGGCAGTGAGATAGTCGCCGCATTTGGTCTGGGTGCCATCCTTGAAACGGATCAGATAGGGCTTGCCGGTGGTCGAGGAAACGGAGGCAGCCTTGGCAATGAAGTCGGCCGCGGTCTTGATTTCCTTGTCGTTAGATTGCCACTTGCCACGGAGGAATTTGGCGGCGGACTTGGCATCGTAGTCGCTGCCGTTGCGAACGAAGGTGGCACCATTCAGGGATTCGACGGTGCCAATCAGGGCTTCGATTTTCGCTTTCTCGCCGGGTGCCGGATTTCCAGCATGGAGCGGCAGGGAGGCGGCCAGCAACAGTAGAAGTGACATGGCGGCGCGGATGATGGTTCGTGAGGTCATGGATGGAGACGGGTTCCGGGATTGAAGGTGGCAATATGGAGGTGTTGTCGGGCGTTGGCAACGTGGATGATCGTGCGGCTTTCCCGCAGGGAGCAGAGCATCCAGCACTCCGGCAGGCGCAATAACCTCGCGGAAAAATTGACCATCGCAATTTGCGACACGCCTGATTTTCTAGCCACCGGAAAATGGACGATCCCCGAAAACGCCTCATCGAAGCCGCAGTCCGCCCATTCGCCGACAATGCGGAGCTGAGGCTCTCCGCCACCACATTGCTGGAAACATGGGCGAAGGCACCCGACCACCGCGACCTGGAAGTGATCGGACGCTGGGAAGAAGTCGATTCCCGCAACCGGAAGCCGTTCGTCTGGATCGCGTTGTTTTCCATCCTCACCCTCGTTTCGGCGGCGGTTATAACTGCCAGCATCCGCCAGGCGATCGGCTATCAGAAAATCGCCGGTTGGTTCACGGGGGATTTCTCCGGGGATTTCCCTGAACCCGAAACCCTGATTGGAGGGAATCTCACAGAAGACCAGAAGCTGTTATTGTTTGGTCGCAGCCCGGCATCGTCGAAAGACGCGAGGGCGAAGCCGCTGTGGGACAGCGAGCCGGACAACCCCGCCTATTTCGCCGAGTATGCCACCGCCTATCAGAGCGAGTATGGCGAACTGCCAGCCGATTTCCTCGACACCGCCCGCCGCCTGGATCCGGACAACGCGTGGTTCACCTACCTCGCCGCCGCGGCCCACGCGAAAGGGAGCTACAGGGAAAAGGGATCCTCATGGGAATTTTCAAATCCAGCCAAATTCGCGGCCGCCATGGCGCTGTTCCGCGAGGCTCGCGCGCAACCCCGGTGCGACAATTACCGGGACTTGATGTTGCGGAAACGCATCCCGCTGCTGCCCCAGACAGATCTGTTGGAAAATATGAATTCCATTTTCGCCATCAACACGATCAGCACGAGCAGCAACATTCATATCGGCCACCTGACATTCGCCATCTGTGCGAAAGGCTGGCAGCTCGCGGAAGACGGCGACAGTGCGGCCTTCCGCGTGCTGTTGGAGGACTGGGACCTGTTGATGCGCCGGATGCTGGATTCGAAAAATCCCACCTTGCTGGACACCGTGATCCTCGGCGGCAATGCGAGAGTTGCGACAAATCACCTCGCTCCCGCCGCTGAAAACCTCGGACTTTCCACCGAGGCCGAACGGCTCAAGCAAACGCAGCAGCGCCTGCTCAAGCTCAGGGAGTCGGCAAAGGCCGCCACGCTCCTGATCGCAGGCAGACCGCCGGATGAAACCAGCGGGACCGTCGTCGGCTCCCACCTCGCCGATTTGAAGATCCTGGCGAATCACCCGCCACTGTCCGACGTCGATCTGAAACCCGGACGCCTAACCGAACACGAAATCATCGCCCAGCTTGGCAGCATCGTCACCTGGACATTTCTGCTAGCCGCCCTGGCCGCAGTGGCGATCTATCGCTTTCGCTCCCCCGCCTTGATCCGCCGCCTCGCGGCACGCATGGCATCCTTGCTGCGATCGTCCGACTGGATCTGGCTGTTGATCGCCGGAGTCGTTCTGCCGTTCTGTTATTTCATGGCGATCACCCGGCTGACACCGCTGGGCGGACGAGATTTCAGCCTCACGAAAAACGACTTGAAGTTGTTCCCGGACACGGTGGTTCCATTGGCCCTGGCGCAATTTTCCGGTCTGGCCTTGCTGCTGATCCTTGTCCCGCTGCTCGTCACCCGCTGGCGACTTGCTATCTGCGGAGTGGCATTCGGATTCACTAACGGAAAGTCATGGCCAGGCTTCGCCGCGGTCGTCTGTGCGGCGGCATTCATTAACGTCCTCAATGGCACTGGCAGAGACCGCTTGAAAGCCGGACTACTTACGATTCGGACGTTTACCCAGCGGCCCCGCCACTGCGGGCTGGACGCGCCGCCTCGGGTAGTCTAACCCAAGGAGTCTTCGAGCGATCCATCCTTTTACCTAAAACCAAGCCCACGCCATGAAACCCACCGCACCATTCCAAATTTCCCGCCGTTCGTTCATCCGCCGTTGCTCGGCGACGGCCGCAGCCAGCGGACTGCCGCTGTGGTTCGTCGAACGCGAGCTGGCCCGCGCGCAGGAGCCGGTGAAACCGCCCTCGCCTAACGACCGCCCGGCCGTCGCGCTCGTCGGCTGCGGCGGGATGGGCACCGGCGATGCCAAGGACGCCCGGCGCTTCGGCGAGATCGTGGCGGTCTGCGATGTGGACCAGAAGCACCTGGACCGCGCGGTCGCCGAGTTCACCAAAGAAGGCAAAGTCCCCGCCCAATTCACCGATTTCCGCAAGCTGCTGGAGCGCGACGACATTCACGTCATCATCAACGGCACCCCGGACCACTGGCACAGCCTCATCAACATCGCCGCCGCGCGGGCGAAGAAGGACATCTACTCCGAGAAGCCGCTCACTCTAACCATCGACGAGGGCAAGCACGTCGTGAAAGCCGTGCGGGAAAACAAGGTGATCCTGCAAACCGGCACCCAGCAACGCAGCAGCCAGCGTTTCCGGATGGCCTGCGAGTTGGTAAGAAATGGCCGGATCGGCAAGCTCAAGGAAGTGAACGTCTGGCTCCCCGCCGGTCTGCGCGGCGGGCCGTTTCCCAGCCAGCCCGTGCCGGCGGAGTTGAACTGGGATTTCTGGCAAGGCCAGGCGGCGCTGGCGGACTACACGCCCGAGCGCTGTCACATGAAATTCCGCAACTGGTTCGACTACTCGGGCGGCACCATGACCGACTGGGGCGCGCACCACATGGACATCGGCTACTGGGCCGTCGGCCTGCCCGCGCCGACTCGGGTGGAAAGCAAATCCCTCGCCACTCCCATCCCCGGCGGCTACACGACACCGAGCGAGTATGAGGTGAAGTTCACCTACGCGAATGGCGTGATCTTTAACGTCCGCACCACCGCCGACGACAGCCCGTTCGGTGCCGTCATCAATCCAGCCGGCCAGCGCAACGGCATCCGCTTCGTAGGCAGTGACGGCTGGCTCTGGGTGAACCGGGATACCATTGAAGCTAACGACCGCGAGCTGCTTTCCAAACCGCTGCCCGAAGGCGCCGAACGCTTGTATTTCAGCAACGACCACAAGGGCAATTTCTTCGAATGCATCCGCTCGCGCAAAGACCCGATCTGCGATGTGGAAGTCGGCCACCGCTCCGCCTCGGTCTGCCACCTCGGCGCCATTTCGCTGCGCACCGGGAAAAGCCTCCAGTGGGATCCGGAAAAGGAACTCTTCACCGGCGAACACGCCGACGAGGCAAACCGCTATGTCGCCCGCGAAATGCGCAAGCCGTATGACTACGGGTTTGCGGGTTGATGGATCCCTGAGGCGAAATTTCATGAATGGCTCAGAAACCGGGCGATGAAATCCTCCGGAGTAATCGGCTGCGGTCGATATCCGCTGCCGGTGAGCGGGGCGAAATGCTTGTCGTTGGTAACGAGATGGTCCGCAGCCGCGGTGATGGCGCAGTCTGCGAATTTGTCGTCATCTCGATCTGCCGGGATCGTTAGGAAAAAGTAGGATGGAGAAACACGCTGGAGGTTGCCCTGCTCCGCGCCCACTCTTTCGATCAAGGCAAGGATTCTATGCGCCATCGCAACTCCCTTGAGTGCGGCGAGCACCTCTTCGTATTCAAAGAGGATGTCCGTACTCACCGCCCACGAAAAGCCGCCGTTGAACCATGCCTCCGCAATCGGCCTGTATTCGTGCCCGGCGGTGAACATCCCGGGCACGACATTGGTGTCAATGACGACCGTCACGGGTTCACCGGAGTCCGGTATGGATATGCGGCCCGGTGTTCAAGGATGGCTCTATCCACGATTTCCCGGGTGATCCGTCCTTCCTGCCAGTCCTTCGCCATGTCCTCGCCGATCGCATCAAGCTCGCGTTTGAGTTCGAGCATGAGCAGTTGCTTGTGAACCACCGCCAACTCAACATCCGTTAGCTGGTCGATCTTCTCATGCACCAACGGGCGCAGCAGTTGCGGTGGAGGGTTCGCGGCGGCACTCATGCGCGAAGCCTACCACGCCCGACAATCCCCGGCAACCCGCCATTCACGGAGATCCGATCTCCAGTTTCCGACTTTCCTAGACCTCCCGCTTGCCCTCCGCCATCGGCTCGCTAAGGTCGCGCCGCCCAATGTCTGATTCCTTCGTCCACCTTCACCTGCATACCGAATTTTCCCTTCTCGACGGCATGATCCGCATCAAGGATCTGGCCAAACGCGCGAAAGAACTCGGGATGCCGGCGGTGGCGATGACCGACCACGGCAACCTCTACGGCGCTATCAAGTTTTACCAAGAGTGCCACAAGGCCGGGGTGAAACCGATCCTCGGCTGCGAAATCTACCTCGCCCCAGGAAAAATGGAGGACAAGAAGGAGCTCGCCGGCCGCAAGCGCTCAACCCACATGACGCTGCTCGCCGAAAACAACGAGGGCTGGAACAATCTCAGCAAACTCGTTTCCAAGGGCAATCTCGAAGGCCTTTACTACGGCAAGCCACGCGTGGACCGCGAGACGTTGCGCGAGTTTTCCAAAGGCATCATCTGTTTAACGGGCTGCATTTCCGGCCCGGTGAACGAGTGGTTGAGAGCCGGCGACGAGGAGAAGGCCCGCGAAACGCTGGTCGAGATCGTGGACATATACGGCAAGGACAACACCTACGTCGAGATACACAACCACGGCCTCGAACCGCAGCGGCTGGTCACCCCTTCCCTGCTCAAGTTCGCCAAGGAAATGGACCTCAAGGTGGTCGCCGCGAATGACGTGCATTTCCTCAACAAATACGATCACGAGGCGCACGACGTGATGATCTGCATCGGCACCGGCCATCTGGTGATCGATGAAAACCGGATGCACTACACGCCGGAAGTGTATTTCAAGACCGCCGAGCAAATGCGCGAGATTTTTGCCGACGTGCCGGGGGCGTGTGATGCGACGCTGGAGATTGCGGAACGCTGCAATGTCAGTATCAAGCTCGATTCCACCAGTTCGGAAAAATACCCGCAGTTCGGCACACCCGATGGCAGCCCGCGCGAGGAATACATGATGAAGGTCTGCCGCGACGGACTGGTGAAACGCTACGGCGCGAAAAAAGCCGCAAGCGCGGAAATCGCCGACCGACTGAAATACGAGGTGGATACGATCAACCAGTTAGGTTTCGCCTCCTACTTCCTCATCACCGCCGACTTCATCCAATGGGCGCGCGACAACGACATCCCGGTCGGCCCCGGCCGTGGCTCGGCGGCGGGCTCACTCGCATCGTATGCCATGGGCATCACCGACATTTGCCCGATGCGCTTCGGACTGTTGTTCGAACGATTTCTCAACCCGGAACGCGTCAGCCCGCCCGACGTCGATATCGACTTCTGCCAGAGCCGCCGCGTCGAAGTCATCGACTATGTGCGGAAAAAATACGGCGAGCGCAGTGTTTCCCATATCATCACTTACGGCAAGTTGGGTGCGAAGAGCGTGCTGCGCGACGTTTGCCGCGTCATGGGAATTTCCTATGGCGAGGGCGACCGCATCGCCAAGTTGATCGAGGCGAAACCGGACATCAAACTCAAGGACGAGTATGAGGCGAAACCGGAGCTTAAAGAACTGATCGAAAGCAGTTCGACCTATCAGCAGCTCTGGAGTTATGCCACCAAGCTCGAAGGCCTTGCCAGAAACGTCGGCGTCCACGCAGCCGGCGTGGTGATCGGCGACAGACCGTTGGACGAGCACGTTCCTCTAACCCGCGGCAACGAAGGGGAAGTCGTCACCCAGTATGACATGAAGGCCATCACTGACGTGGGCCTGCTCAAGATGGACTTCCTCGGGTTGAAGAACCTAACGGTCATCCACGAGGCGGTGCGGCACATCCGCGCGCACACGCCGGAGTTTTCCATCGAGACGGTGTCGCTGGAGGATTGGAAGACCTTCGAGCTGCTCAACCGCGGCGAGACGATGGGCGTGTTCCAGCTAGAATCCGGCGGCATGGTCGAGACCTGCCGCAAGTATGCCATCGAGAAGATCGATGACATTATTGACCTTCTCGCCGTCTATCGCCCCGGTGCCATGCAGTTCATCGACCAGATGCTCGATGTGAAAAAAGGCCGGACGCGCGCGATGTATGAGCATCCGCTGTTGGAAAAGATCTGCGGCGACACGTTCGGCGTCATGATCTATCAGGAGCAGGTCCAGAACGCTGCTAAGGTGCTCGCCGGTTACTCGCTCGGCGGTGCCGACCTGCTGCGCCGCGCGATGGGCAAGAAGGACCCGGTGGAGATGGAGAAGCAGCGGACGATGTTCGTCGAAGGCGCGGAGAAGACCAATAACATCGGAAAGAAGCTCGCCGACCAGATCTTCGATAAGATCGCGATGTTTGCCGGTTATGGATTCAACAAATCGCACTCCGCCTGTTATGGCCACATTTCCTACTGGACCGCCTATCTGAAGGCGAACCACCCGGTCGAGTTCATGGCCGCGCTGTTGTCTAACGAAATCCACAACACCGACAAGATCGGCGTCTTTGTTTCCGAGTGCCATCGCATGGGCTTGGAAATCCTGCCGCCGGATCTCAACGCGTCGCAGCTCCGGTTTTCCCCCGAGGTCACGCTCAACGGCTCGAAAGGCGTGCGCTACGGCCTCGCCGCGATCAAAAACTGTGGCGAGGGCGCGATGGCAATCGCCATCAAGGATCGCGTGCAGAACGGCAAGTTCACCTCGCTCGACGACTTCGCCTCGCGCCTCGATTCCAAGGTCGTGAACAAGCGCATCCTGGAAAACCTAGCAAAAGCCGGCGCGCTTGACTGGACCGAGGAAACCCGCGCCGGGATGTGCGCCCGGCTCGAACAGGTCGTCGCCTCCGCTTCATCCGCCCAGCGCGACCGCGCGTCCGGCCAGGTGTCGATGTTCGACGCGATGGATTTCGCCGCGCCCGCCAAGACGAAGTCGAAGCGCTTGTCCGAGCCAAGCGTCGAGGAATGGAGCAAGGATGAACGCCTCGCCCACGAGAAGGAGTTGCTAGGTTTTTACGTCACCGGCCATCCGCTCGACAAATTCCGCAGCGTGATCGATTCAAACAAGTATCGCCGCCTCGGACTGATCGACGACCTCGATCTATCCAATCCACGCGAGCGCTTCCCGTTCGCCGGGATGGTCCGCTCGTTGGACGCGAAGACCACCAAGACCGGCAAGCCCTTCGGCGTGCTGGTGCTGGAGGATTTCACCGGCAGCGCCGAAATCATGCTGTGGGGCGAAACCTTCGTCCCCGCCCGCGACGCCGGGCTGCTAGAGCCCGGCAAGATCATCAAGCTTAAGGGCAACATCCAGATGGACGACCGCACCGGAGGCCGCCGTATCACCGGCAACGAACTCGGCGAACTCAAACAGAAACGCGTCGCCGCCAACGCCAATGACCCGTTAGAACTGATGCTCTGGACGACTCGCCACAGCGAGCGCGACTTGATAGAAATCAAGCTGGCGCTCGCCAACCATCCCGGCCCCACGCCGGTGTTGTTGCATTTCCAAAACAGCGCCGGCCGCCGCATCACCGTCGCGGCAGGAGAATCCTACAACGTCAACCGCGACGAGGATCTGGAAGAGTCGCTTGGGCGCTGGCTGGAAGAGTGAATCAAAGAAGGAGATGAGACATTCCTGTCCCATCGATCGCGCAGTCCAATTCGCTCCTTGTGCCCGGTCGCAACGTTTTTAGTGTCCGGCCACTGTCATGAAAAGAATCCACAGCCGTCCCACAGGAAGACATAACTCGCGGCGAAAAAGCGGGCTGGTGTTGAGTTGAAATCCCTGCCACTCAGTAGTAGGCGTCCTAAATCCGTCCCCCTGCGTTGGTCCGTATGGGGCGATTGATGCGCGGGCGTTGAGACGACTTCCGCTACTTCCAATTTGACGCGGCGCTTGGCGGCGATGCGGGCGGGCGTCAGGGCGGGCGTCACGGCGGGCGTCTGGGTGGGCGTCCGGGCGGGCGTCAGGGCGGGCGTGAGGGCGGGCGGGAGGGAGGCTGATAGCTCCGGTGT
>JANOZJ010000227.1:0-7714 GCA_031429315.1 Akkermansiaceae bacterium | reverse complement strand
CCACTTGGTGTCGGCCTTGCCCTCGGTCATCGTCGGCTTGACCCCGTGAACATCCTCCACCGTGCCCGCCACATCGCGCAACACGGCCCGCAGTTGCGGCATCGAGGAGCCCGAGCACACCACCATGTAATCCGTCAGGCTTGAAACCCCGCGCATGTCCCACACGCGGATGTTTTCCGCCTTCACATCATCGGCCGCCTTCGCGCAAGCCAGAGCCAGTTCTTCACCTTGTATCGCCATAAATTTCCCTCGGGGGGCGGCACCCTAGGCCAAGGCCAGCCGCCACACCAACCCAAAATTTCCCCTGATTATTTCGCCGGGTGTAGGACAAAAAGTTGGCCTGGACACGCGGGAACCTGTGATGGGCGCACAAGGAGGGGCGGAACGCGTCCGCCCTTGCGGATGCAGAGCCGATTGGCGGCCATCAGGGCTTTTCATCGGCATTTCATCCACACGGCGAACGCGTTTCGCCGCTCCTCGACTTTTTTGTCCTGCACCCTATTTCGCCGCCGGCTCGGGGGCGGGCTTGCCGGTCAGCGCCTTGCAGGCGGCCTTGGCCATTTCGCCGGCACCTTCGGTATTGGGATGCACCCGGTCTGGCAGCAGTTTCGGCTTGTCGGCCAGCGCCGCGTGCATGTCGATGACGCCGAGCTTCAGCTCCTTGGCGAGCTGGTCAACCCGCTTGATTTCCTCCAGCACATTCTTCTCATTGATCCCAAAGTTCCCAGGCTCTGGCACTGGGCATGGACGGCAAACATAGACGCGAGGTTTGCTCGCGAGCGTCTGGAACGACTTCACCAACTCGCTGTAATCCGCCACGAACTCGGACTCGAACTTCCAGTTCTGCGGCTTGGTGTCGTTGGTGCCGAGCAGGATGATGACCACGTCCGGCGCGGACTTGAGCGCATCCTGATAGGCCTCTTCCTTCCAATACGGGAAGTCGCCTTTTTTTAGCAGCGTGCGGGCGCTGACCCCGAAATTGGCGACCTTCCACTTGTCGCCAAGCATCGCCTGGAGCTGCGACGGATAGGACTGGCCCTCCGCCGCGCCGACCCCCTCGGTGATGCTGTCACCGATGCAGGCGACGTTGACCGGAGCCTGATAGTCGGCAGGTTTGACGGGGTCCATCGGACCGGCGGCAAGGGCGTTCATGGAGAGAATGGCGGCGAGATGGAGCAGGCGAGTTTTCATGGTGGGTCTGCATACAATCCGAAGCGGCGGGTCTTCGCAATGCCCGATTGCCTTGATGCGGGTTTGCCACCTCGCGGATTTCCCGGCGCGAACCTGCGCTCGGCGGGCGGCCAGCGGAGCATTGTGACCAAGCCGTTACGGTGAAGCAGGTTGACACCTGGCGATTTTTGATAAGCTTCCTCGAAGTAATCGTGCAGAACCGCGATTTATTAAAAACACCAGTCCCCAACATCTCATGAAACCAAAATTCATTCGCAAATCGGCTTCCTTCAGGGGAGTGGCGTTCACCGTGGCCGCCATTTCCAGCTTCGGCTTCAGCCAGGCGAAAGCCGGCTCCTCTGACATCGATGGCGATGGCATCGCCAACCTCGTCGATCCCGACGTGGACGGTGACGGAATCCTCAATGGCAGAGACCGCAACGTGGACGGTGGCGTTTGCCTCAGAGGTCCTCGCAAAGGTAATGACGACGACGCCGACGAGGACGACATCGACGGCGACGGCCATGACGACGATTCCGACGACGACGTCGATGGCGATGGCAAAAACGGAGACGACGACGATGACGACGACGGAGATGACCTCGACGACGATTCCGACGCCGACGACGACGGGGATGACATTGACGACGATGACGAAGACTGAATTGAAAACGTGGGTTCACGTCTCTCGCGACCCACAACTCTCCATCTGAACTGAACCTATATAGAGCTTGTGCCAGAATCGGAGATTTTCTGCCGGATTCCCACAGCCTGTTCGTTTGATCAGCCGTGAGGCGTTAGAAAGGTGAGGGAAACGTTTTTGCGAGTGCCGGTGACGGCCTTGAAGGTTTCCAGCTTGCGCCGCAGTTCGTCGGCGTAGGGCTTGGTGATGGTGAATGGGCCTTGGGAAAACTTGATTTCAAACAAATTGATCGTGCGGTCGGCACGGTCGATGAGGAGATCGATCTGGGACCCCTGCGGCCAGGTTTCATCCGCGCGGTGGAGCCAGCTCGAATGCGTGGTTTGCACCCCGCTGATTCCCAGCGCGCGCTTGAGCTGTGGGACGTGGCGGTGGGCCAGCGATTCGAGTGCGTAACCGCTCCAGGCATGCCACGAGGGTGACGACTGGATGGAGAGGAAATCGCCGTCGCCGCGGTGGTTCTCGATCAAGCGCAGATGGAAGAGCGAATACTCGTCGGACAGCCGATAGATGGTTTCCTTGATCTTTTTTCCGAAGGGCCGCACCGGGGTGATGAAGGCGGCTTCGCTGAGTTCCTCGAGCGTCCGGGTGAGACCGCCGCCGGAGGAATGGACGGCGGTGAGTTTCCCGCGGTCGAGGCCTTGGGGATGTTTCGCCAACAGCCGGACCAGCTCGATATGGCGCTCCGGGTGATCAAAGAGCGAGGCGTCGAGCATGCCCGTCAGTTCGAAGGCTAAATGCAGAAGTCCCCTCACGCCCCCCGGACCACGATCTTCTCCGCCTTGAGCCAGCGCCTGAGGACGGCGGGGTCGGCGGTTAGATTGCCGAGCATCCGCCAGCGCGAGCGTTGGAGAACTCCCGCATCCGCCCGGCTCTCATCGACCACGCACCACGGCCGCGAGCCGGACGAATGGATGAAACGGAAACCCTCGCGACTGACGACGAGAAACGCGACGTGCGTATCCAGCCCGACGACATAGACGCCGGGGTCGCGCTTCTCCACTCGCGAGGCGAATGCCTGATAGTCCTCGCCGACAGTTAGGGCGCAGGCGTCCTTTGCCAGGAACGACTGCAGGATGTTTCCAGAAGCTTGTTGCGCGAGCTGATAGCGGTCCACCCGGAAGCCGGCGTCCTGCAACACCGTCGCCACGAAATACCCGCAGGCGATCTTGCCCGCGCCCGGGCATTTCGCGGTGCCGTTGAAATCCCAGGGCGTGCCCAGCCAGCAATGCATCATCGCGGGCAAGGCCTTTTCCAAAATGATCCGCGCATCGCCCTCCACTGCGGCCCGCCCGGCGGCGGTCCTGGCTTTGTTATGGCGCTCTGCCAGATCCACACGCCAGCGTTCGAGGTCTTTGGTCAGGACCGTGTAGGTCTTCGGATCGGGCTGCAACTTCTGACGCAATCCGAGTTCCACGCCGCCGGTCGTCGTCTGCCATAGCCCTACTAACGGTTTCCTGAACCACCAACCCGCGCCGCCGGCCAGAGCCAGCAACGTGATCGGAATGAGCCACCGTTTTCGCATTTCCGCAGACTAACCACGGTTCGCGGCTTGCCACAAGGGTGTAACTGAAAGTGGCGGACGGGACTTCCGGTGAAGGCTCCTTTGATGGAGCCTATCAGGTTGAGGATCGAGTTGGCGGATTGACCTGTCCGGATTCCCGGGAGGAATGGGTCTTGCTCCGGGGCGCGGGATTGGATTCTCATCGCACCAAGCCTGCACCGCTGCGGATGCTATTTTCTTTTCCATGACCCAACCGAATCTGCTCCGCGACCGCTCCGTAACCGATGTGATCACCGATCTGAGGCGGGCCGAGAAGCAGATCGAGGTGGGAACCGCCACTGAACGACGATTCGTGAAAGTGGGTAGCTGGCTCATCGAAGCCGGCCATTTCCGCGAACTGTGGAGAGACCTGCGGACTGACCGAATGTCCACGGTCGTGCCGTATTTCGCCGCCCTGCCGAGGTTCCGTTCGGTCCTGAGAGTCCTGCGACACTGGGAGTTTTTCAAAGGCGTGAGCGCGCCGATAGCCGCAGACGTCATTTGTGTCAGGAACAATATCCGGACGTTCTACTTGAATCGTCCGGATCCATTTTCCCTCAAGATTCCCAAGCTGGACAGCGGTGCTCTCAAGAGGTTCCAGCAGGATGTGGAAGCCCGCGAGCGCGTGCTAAAACACGGCCTCCTCAATGTGCCCCGGATTATCGCGAGCAACTTGAGAGGCGATGCCCCGTTTCTGACCGAGGAAATCGTCTTCGGCCGACTGCCACGGTTGCCAGCCGACGCGGAGTCCTTGGTCGAACTGATGAAAAATCCTCTCTGGAGGCTCTACGAGAAGGAGGGTTTTCGCTTCAAAACGGTTCCGGAGACGGTGAATGTCGCTGATCATGCCGCGCTTCTCGCCAAGGCTTGTGGCGAATGTCCGTGGGATGGACGATGGCTGCCACAGAGGGATTTCCTGCGGCGAGCCGACGAGATCATGAGCGGCTCTGGTCTCATGACTTTCTCATACAGCCACGGAGATCTTGGCGCTCATAACATTCTTCTCGCGGAGGGTTCGAGTCCCTATGTGATCGATTGGGAACATGCCCGGCGGATGCCAACGGTTCGGGAGTTGTATCGTTCCATCAACGAGGTGCCCGGAGTTTTCGGAGCCATCCAACAGCGGATGGACGCACTTCGCGCCGCTCATCTGGAAATGCCGATCCTGTCATTTTGCGAACAGTTTCTGATCATCGCATTGCAACCGCTCCTGGTCTGGGGTCGCCGCGGCCGGCGCGACATTTCCACGGTGGAGCATCGGCAGGGGACCGCCGCAGTCTTGCACCTTGCGAACAAGATCCTTCATTTCTCCGCAACGCCGGATCGTTAGATAGCCAGAATTGGCACCTCGGTCGGGCCGTCGCCAGATAGATGGAGCACCTTGCCTGCGGCATCGAGGATCACCGTCCGAACCTTTTGCTTGGAGTCCGCGTGCATCGCTCCCGTGACGAGTCCGGGAAAAGCGAACCACGCGATGAGAGCAGAAGGCCGAAAAACGGCGAAGGCTGATGCGGCGCGGCGGTGCGGAATGAAGAACAGGCAGGAATGCCTCTACCACTTTTCTGAAAATTCCCCGGCGCGGGGCGCTTTGAGGATTGCCGGGTAATTAAGATTTGCGTAGTTTTCCCCAGAGAGGCGGCGGAATTGGATTTCTAACGCCCGGCCATGGCTTTCCACTCACTCGCGCGTGCCTAAATCCCTCAAAATCCTCATCGCCTGTGGTGGCACCGGCGGCCACTTGTTTCCCGGCATCGCCGTGGGTGAAGCGCTCCGCGCGCGCGGCCATGAGGTGATGCTGCTCATCTCGGAGAAGAAGGTGGATTCCGAGGCTTCGGCGAAATACACGCATCTGCATTTCAAGACCGTGCCCGCCGTGGCGAAACCGCCGACACTGTCGCCGCGGATGCTGCCGTTTTTGTGGAAACTGTGGGGGTCGGTCGGCCAGTGCAGGAAGATCATCCGGGAGTTCGGGGCGGACGCGGTGTTAGGCATGGGCGGTTTCACCTCGCTGCCGCCGGTCTATGCCGGGCACAAGCTGGGGCTGAAAACCTTCATCCACGATTCGAACGCCCGGCCCGGTCGCGCGAACGTGATGACGAGCCGGTTCTGCACCCGGGTGTTCCTCGGGCTGGATGCGGCGAAGGCGTTTTTCCCACATCGCGGAACGGTCACCACCGGCACGCCGGTCCGCCCGGAAATCACCCATCTGCCGACCCGCGAGGATGCGGCGGACTTGTTCGGACTCGATGCCGGACGCCCGACCATCGTGGTGACTGGCGGCAGCCAGGGTGCGCGGCGTTTGAATGAACTCAGCGCGCAGGCGGCCGCGAGTTTGCCGCCGGAGATGCAGGTGTTGCACATCGCCGGTGCCTTGGACTTCCAGCGGGTTTCGGAAATCACCGCGGGTCGGGCCGGTTACACGGTGCTGGGGTTTTGCGATCAAATGCCGGCCGCCTACGCCATCGCGGATCTGGTGATCGCACGGGCCGGAGCGTCGAGCCTGACGGAAATCGCGATCGCCGGCCATCCGTCGATCCTCGTCCCGTACCCGTACGCGGCGGACGATCATCAAACGCGCAATGCCGAAGTCTTCGACTCGGCGGGCGCGGCCAAGCTGGTCCAGGAGCGCGATCTGGACGCGGAAAAACTCGCGGCTTTGGTCACTTCGATCCTGCAAGACTTGCCAACCTACAAACGCATGGCAAAAGCGGCGTGCGCACTCGCCGTCTCCGACGCCGCGGACCGGGTGTGCGCCGCCATTGAAGCCACTCTCTCGCCCACATGATCGAACTCAACAAACGCCTAACTGACCGCAGCACGCCGCTCCACATCCATCTCATCGGCGTGGCCGGCTCCGGCATGAGCGGGCTGGCGTTGTTGCTGTTAGGCATGGGCCACAAGGTCAGCGGCTCGGACAAGGTCACCACCGCGGAGACCGAACGGATGCAGGGCGTGGGCCTGATTTTTTCCTCACCGCACACCGCCGCCGCCGTGAAAAAGGCCGACATCGTCGTCTATTCCTCGGCGATCAAGCCCGAGAATCCCGCCTACTCGGCGGCCAAAAAGGCGAAGACCCAACTCCTGCGCCGCGCCGAGTGCCTGGCCGCGATTCTCCACACCAAGAAGGGCATCGTCATTTCCGGAACCCACGGCAAAACGACCACCTCGGCGATGACTGCCCACGTCCTGCGCGAGGCCGGACAGAAACCCAGCCACTACGTCGGCGCGGAGATCCCGATCCTCGGCGCGAACGCGAAATGGTCCGAAGACGGCGAATTCATGGTCGCGGAAGGCGACGAAAGCGATGGCACGCTCGCCCTCTATCAGCCGGAGCATTCGGTCATTCTCAACATCGAGGCCGAGCACCTCGACTTCTATCGGGACATCGACCACATCAAGGAGGTCTTCACGCAACTCGCCGATCAGACCGCGGGAAAAATTGTTTACTGCGCCGAAGATCCGGTCGCCAGCGAGGTTTGCTCCGGGCGTGCAAACACCGTTTCCTACGGCTGGGAAGACGCCGACTACACCGCCACCGCCATCCGCGATCTCAAAGGCTCCTCGGCATTCACCGTGAAGAAAAAGGGGGTGGTGTTAGGTGATGTCGAGCTCGGCATCCCGGGAAATCACAACATCCTCAACGCGCTCGCCGCGATCGCGCTGGCGGATAGTTGCGGCGCGGAATTCCTGCTGGTCTCGCGCGCGCTCGCCACCTTTGCCGGCGCCAAGCGTCGCTTCGAAACGAAATATCTATCAGCCGACTACCGGATCATCGACGACTACGGCCACCATCCGTCCGAACTCGCCGCCACGCTGCAAACCGCACGCTCGCTGAAGTCGAAGCGCCTGGTCGTGCTGTTCCAACCGCACCGCTACACCCGGACGAAAGCTCTAGCAGACGATTTCGGAAAAGTCCTGCAAGCCGCGGATCTCGTTTTCATCACTGATGTCTATGCCGCATCGGAGAAGCCGATCAAGGGCATCTCCGGCCAGACCTTGGTGGATGCGATGAAGCTCCACGGCGACATCCCCGCGACCTTTCTCCCGGATCTGGCCATCGCGCACCACGCCATCGGCCACGCGCTCCAGCCCGGTGACCTGTTGATCACTCTCGGCGCGGGAAATGTCCACGAGGCCGGCACCCGCCTCGCAGCCGATTTGAAGATCCTCGAAGAAATGCGCGGGCTGATGCCGCCCGGCGAGATCAACGGCAAGCTCTACGAACCGATGAGCCGCCACACGACTCTGTTAGTCGGCGGCCCGGCGCAATACTGGATCGAGCCGCACAGTTTTTACGGCTT
>JANOZJ010000226.1:0-3473 GCA_031429315.1 Akkermansiaceae bacterium | reverse complement strand
CGCCGCAGTCTCACCACGCTCGAGATCACCTCGATCGCCGGCTAATTCCAAACCACTCACTTTCCACACTTTTATGGCCCATAAAAAAGGACAAGGCTCCGTCAAGAACGGTCGCGATTCCCGCAGCAAGCGCCTCGGCGTAAAGAAATTCGGCAGCCAGGCCGTGATCGCTGGGAACATCATCATCCGCCAGCGCGGCACCAAGGTCCATCCGGGCTTGGGCGTCGGTTGCGGCAAGGACCACACGCTCTTCGCGCTCGTCGATGGCCGCGTGTTCTTCGACAAGGAAGGCCGTCGCGTGAACGTGATCCCGCCGGCTCCTGCTGCGGTCGCTGCGAACTGAGGTTTTCAAATTCACTGAAAAGGCCGCTTCCTCACTGGAAGCGGCCTTTTTTGTTGCGACCAACGGAGCGCTGACTTTAGTCGGCGTGTCCCTGAAACGATCTATGAAACTTCGCGTTCTTGGCCTATCTTTGATCCCGCTGCTCGTCGCCAGTTCCTCCTGCCGACGTGTCATTGGATCGGTTCCACCCAAGGCGGTGGTCGTTAGAGCGGACGGCGCGCTGGAGCTGCGCTTGATGAGTTTCAACATCCGCTACGAAAACCCCGAAGATCTCGAATCGCGGTCGTGGTCGCGGCGGGTGAGTGGCGCGGTCAGGATGATCCGTCGGGAAATGCCCGACATCATCGGCGTGCAGGAGGCGCTGCACGGGCAAGCGGCGGACCTATGGGCATCGCTGCCGGACTACGGGTTCTCCGGCGTCGGCCGCGACGATGGCCGGCACACCGGCGAGTATTCCGGGATATTCTATCAGCGGGACCGCTTCCAGCCGGATCCGGCGGACGGCGGGACGTTCTGGTTGTCGGACACGCCCGAGCAGGCCGGCTCGCGGACATGGGGCAATGAAATCCCGCGGGTGGCGGCGTGGCTTCGGCTGATAGATCGGGCGAGCGGGCGCGGGTTCTATGTTTTTAACACGCACTGGGATCACCAGAACCAGCCATCCCGCGAGCGGGCGGCGTTGTTGATCGCGCAACGCATCGACGCGCGGAAGCACGCGGACGAACCGGTGGCACTCATCGGGGATTTCAACTCGATCGAGACCAACCCCGGACTCAGCTATCTGCTGGGCGCGCGGGTGTCCGTCGGCGGCGCGGAGCAGCTCTGGGCGCACGGCCTGCGGGACACCTATCAGCTACTGCACCCTGCCGAGAAAAACCGCCGGACGCTGCATTTCTGGACTGATAGTCGCGAGGGCTTGGTCAAGGTGGACCACATCCTCGTCAGCCGCGGCGCGCGGGTCGAGGCGGCGGATATCATTTCCGCCGATCAGCCGATGGTGTCGGACCATTTTCCGGTCACTGCGCGGGTGGTGTTTCCCCTAACGCGATGAGTGACGGCCACGCACATGTTCTATCAGGGCTTCGTGCCACGGGCGTGGTGGGCGACCGAGGATTTCGGTGAGGCGAGCGGTCGCCATCGCGGTGAAGCGGGGCCGCGCGGCGCGAAACGCAGCCATTTCCTCGACGACGGCGCTCGCCATGCCATGCCAGCTCACGGGGTCACCGGAGTTGCAGGCATGGACGATGCCGCTGGCTCCCGCCTCGACCAAGCGCTCCATCCACTCTGCCAGATCACTCGTGAAAACAGGCAGGGAGAATTTGTCGGCCACGGCGGCCAGCGGGCGACCCGTCAGCGCGGACTCGGCGATGGCATCGACAAACGAGCGCTTTTCGGGGCCGAAAACCCACGAAATGCGGACCACGCAGTTTCCCGGCCAGGCGAGGACTGCCTCTTCACCGGCGAGCTTGCTGCGGCCATAAGCATTGATCGGCTCCGGAGCCTCGGTCTCGCTGCGGAGTCCTTCCGTTGTCCCGCTGAAAACATAGTCCGTGCTGAAATGGAAAATTTTTACGCCGCGTGATGCCGCCCACGCTGCGATTTCGCCCGGTGCCTCGGCGTTGACCCGCATCGCCAGTGCCGGGTCGTCTTCGCAATCTTCGAGCGAGGTGATGCCCGCCGGATTAATCAGGATATCGCACTCGAGTCGGTCTAGGACGGCTGCTAGAGACCCCGGATCCGCCAGATCGCAAACCCGCCGGGGCAGGGGAATGATCTGGTGGCCGCTGGCAAAATACCGGGCCAATGTCGCGCCAACGCGTCCGGTGGTCCCTGTCACCGCGATCCGCATGAGCGTGCAAGGCGGGAGTTAGATGAGTCCTTGCTCGCGCAATTCCTCTTCCACGTCGTCATAGGCCGGTGCCACGATCCCCGCATCGCGGATCCGTTGGATCTTCCGGCGGACGCCGAACTTGCTGCGCGGGCCGGTCACCAAGCCGGTGACACCACCGACGACGAACGGCAGCAGCGCTGCGATTCCGAGCGCGCCCAGACCGATGCCCACCCCGCGCCGCGCTCCCCGGTGCATCAAATCGCCTAGCAGCAGGCCCGCCGCCGCGCCTAACAGCGCCGGCGCGGTGAGCGCGCTGGTTTCAATCCATGCCGGAGTCGTTTCAGAATACTCATCTGCCATGCGCGAGGCTTAGGCCTTTCCGGGCCTAACGACAACTCCGGAAAATGAAAATGTGAAGTTTACCGCTTTTCCATCGGGATGAATTGCGCAAGCCTCACCCGCAATGCCAGCCCTTGAAAACACCTACGCCTTGATTCTCGCCGGAGGCTCCGGCACCCGCTTCTGGCCGCTGAGCCGCAATTCCAAGCCCAAGCAACTCCTCGATCTCTTCGGCACCGGCACCCTGTTGGAGCAAACGATCCAGCGCCTCGACGGGCTGGTTCCTGTCGATAACATCCTCATCCTCACCAATGACCTGCAAGTCGATGCCGTGCGCGCCCTTGCCACCATGCTGCCGCCGGAAAACATCTTCGCCGAGCCCGCCAAGCGCGACACCGCCCCCGCCGTCGCCCTTGGCATCGGCCTCATCGCCGCGCGAAATCCCGCCGCCGTGATGATGGTCCTCCCGTCCGACCAACTCATCCAGGACACCGCCGCCTATCAGGCCGTCATGCGCGACGCCCTCGCCACCACGGAAAAATCCAACGGCCTCGTCACCATCGGCATCCGCCCCACCTGGCCCTGCCCGTCCTATGGCTACATCGAGCGCGGGGAGCAGGTCACCATCGACGGCCTTCAGTGCGCGAATCCGGTGGTCGAAGTGAAGCGGTTCCGGGAAAAACCCAACCCGGAACTCGCCGCAGAATTCCTCGCCCAAGGCAATTTCTGTTGGAACGCCGGGATGTTCGTGTGGTCCCTGCCCGTGGTCATCGAACAGTTAGCCAGTCACGCGCCCGAACTTGCCGGTTTTGTTAGCGAGCTTAGCCATTCCACGGACATCCCCGCCACCGTCGCCGCCCTATTCCCCAAACTCACGCCGATCTCCATCGACTACGCGCTCATGGAAAACGCCGACCGCGTCCTCAACATCGAGGCCACCTTCGACTGGGACGACGTCGG
>JANOZJ010000225.1:0-26458 GCA_031429315.1 Akkermansiaceae bacterium | reverse complement strand
TGGTCCACGTCATGGACCAAAATGCGACCGTCAACTTCACCAGAGAAGGTGGTATCACCGTCAGTTACCCCGATGCCGAGGCGATGGTTAACTCCGTACCGGCAAGCCTCACCAATACCACTGATATATGGTGGGTGGTCGCCCCCTCGGGCGTCCCAGGAGATGGATCGGGCTACAACACGCACTTCATTACTGGCGGAATGGGCCTTCATAGTACCGGCGTACCCCTGATCCTTTCCGACGATGCGTGGTTCACTCGTAAGCCGGAACATCTGGGCACCGGTCCCTACTCCGAGGATGAGTTGATGATGTATCAGCCCAATTGGATGCAGCATGAATTCATGCATCACCTGTTCAGAACTTGGCCCCAATTCGGACTCGAGGTTGTAGGGCACCAATGGTTTGACCGCGCCACGTGGCCTGTAGATTTCGTGGGTAATAATGAACCGGATTACTATGCCGAGGCTCTGACCAAGCGTATTTTAGGGGCTACCCCCTCAGTGGCAGATGCGCTCCAAATGCCAGATTTTGCCGACATGTCGGTTTTTCCCGTGGCGAAGTTGGTGGGAACCTACCAGCGCACGCCTGTGGAGAACCCGTGGCACGAGGTGACCATCTCGCTCAATGGCGGCAATCTGCAGTGGAACAACGCGGCCGGGGCCATCTGGGGACTGGAGATCATCGGTCCGGAACTTTGGTGGGTAGCCGGTAGCCCGTATGGTGCGCAAAAATCGTTCGTGGAGATCGATGGGAATGACAATGTCACCGCGATCCGCGTCAACGGTGAACGTTATGCGCGCACAAGCACTCCACCAGCGGCACCGTGACGCATCCAAAGACGAACTTGCCGTCCTTGACGGTCTTGCCGAAGCAGCCCACGGAGGTGTGTCTAAGTAGGGAGCATTCGTGAGCCAGCCTTCCAGGGAACCCTGTCCGCTTCTGCTGAATTGCAGCATCGCAGTTTTTGAAATATCAGCCTTACCCCTTTCGCTTCTGCTTAAGCTGTTTTCCCGGCTCATCGCACGGGCGCTTGGTGAATCTCACGCCACCTGCGTCGCGGGTGATTCCGAGCTTGGTCGCGGCACTTCGAAGCTACTGATAGTTGGCTTGTGCGGTCGTGCCGCCATATCTACTGGAGCAGCATCGGCACGGCGCAGGGGCAAAGGATGAAGAAGAAAATGACAGAAGATCCTTTCACTAAGGGTGGCGAGCGAACGCTTGAGTGATACTGTCGAGAGCCTCTTTCCGTAGTGCGGGATCCGCGATTTTCGCTGCCACGCAGCCGGCTCGTGGATCCACTCTACCCTCTGTTACGACCTTGATGAAGCCGCTGATCAGCTCATCATTGCCTTTGCTCGCGGGATAGGAAACGAGCAACATGTAGGCGTCGGTAAAAGTGAAATTACCCGCATCTTGTAACAGTTCGTCGGGCGATTCGGTGAGCGCTTGGCCGATCGCTTCGCCAGTTATCCGATCCATCGCGGCGGGGTCTTGTTTCTTGAGCCACAACCGCATCGTATCGAGATCTTGCTGGGTCACCTTGCGTTTACTGGCTATTTCCTCTAACTGGCGTCCGGCAGCCGCACGCGTCGCGACCGTGCGCTCCGTGGGCGTCGCTTGAATGTCATCGAGCAGCGCGGTGATTGACGCGTAGTCATTCGCGGGCGGCATCTTGGAAACCAGGTAGCCCAGCACGTCTGCTTGTTCCGCTTGTGGCAGCAGTTCTCGCAACAGCTTGACGTAGTTGCGACGGTCGGCGGCGCTGAAGTCAGAGGTATCGAGATGTTTCAAGGCGGTGCGGCGTTGGTTCTCAGGCAGCGCAGCGACACGTGCGCCGAGGGTCTTCCAGTCCAGCACTTGGTCTGGCGAGTTCAGCTTCGTCTTGGGTTGCTCGGTGGCGGAGTGCGCCTTCTGGGTCGTCTCGCTATGCTCTTGCGATGCTTGCGAGTCGGCTGCCAGCTCTCGATTTGTTTGGCCTTGGGAAATCCCCGGAAGAATCAACACGCTGAGTGCAAGACCATTTAGAATAAAGTCGATTAGTTTCATAGCACACGAGGTTGTCGCTGCTCTTTGGCGATGTCAAAACCATTTTTCACTCCAGCACGCTAGGGTATTAACACCGAGGAGAAGAAAAGATTTTCGATAACGGATGGATTTTAGTCTGTTTCCGGGATGTTGCCTAATTTGCCGGTGGAAGGCAAGGTGTCTTAGGCTCTGAATCCCGCAGATTCATGCTCGTATTCCAACAACCCGCAGGGCAACAATTGGCTTTCCTGAATTTCACATGAAAATCATGTCCCGTTTTCTCTATCTAACCATTGTGGGGGGCCTCATGGCTTGGGGGGACGCCGCCGCTGCACCGGTTGCCCGGCCGCATGTTATTTTCATCCTCGCCGATGATATGGGATTGGGCGATCTCGGCTGTTATGGTGGGAAGCAGGCACCCACGCCACGACTCGACCGTCTCGCCAGTGAGGGCATGCGATTCACGCAATTTTACAGTGCCTCACCGGTTTGCTCTCCCTCGCGGGCCGGGTGGATGACCGGCATGTTTCCGGCACGCTGGCGCATCACCAACTACCTCCAAACGCGCGAGGGCAACCGCAGCAGCGAACAGGCGGATTTCCTCGATCCGAAAGCCCCGTCGGTCGCACGCCAAATGAAAGCCGCGGGCTATGCGACCGGGCACTTCGGCAAGTGGCACCTCGGCGGTGGGCGGGATGTGGAGAATGCGCCGAAGATTTCCGCTTACGGTTTCGATGAAAACGCCAGCACCTGGGAAAGTCCCGAGCCGCATCCGGACATTGAGGGCGGCGATGTTCCCGCCAAGGTGAAACGCTGGCAACGCACGGCCTTTTTCGTGAATGAGACGCTCGATTTCTTCAAGCGCCACAAGGAGCAGCCGTGCTTTGTGCAGGTCTGGCCGGATGATGTCCACACGCCGTGGGTGCCGGATGGCCAGGCGCGGCGCGGCGACACTCCCGAAAAATTCCATCAGGTGTTAGAGGAAGCGGACCGGCAGATCGGGCGACTCCTTGATGGCCTGCGTGATCTCGGACTTGAGCAAAATACCCTCGTTATCTTCGCCAGCGACAACGGCCCCATGCCGACCTTCGGAGGCACACGCTGCGCCGGACTGCGCGGTGCGAAGTGGAGTCTCTATGAAGCGGGCATCCGGCTGCCATTCATTGTCCGTTGGCCGGGCCACATCCCTGCCGGGAAGGTGGATGATTCCACCGTGCTTGGTGCCGTCGATCTACTGCCCAGCCTGTGCGCGATCGTCGGTGCTGCTGTGCCGGAAAACGGGGTGCTCGATGGCGAGGATCTCAGCGCCGCGTGGTCAGGCCAAGCTGCCGTTAGGAAACATCCGTTGTTCTGGGAATACGGTCGCAATGCCACCTTCAAGTATCCAACCGGTCGTGATCGCAGCCCGAATCTCGCGGTGCGTGAGGGACCGTGGAAACTGCTGCTCAACGCGGATGGCAGCGGGCTGGAACTCTACGACGTCATCACCGACCGCAGCGAGGAACACGATCTCGCGGCGAGCAAGCCGGACCTCGCCAAGCGCCTTGCGGAATCCGCCATCCGTTGGCGGCGGGCGCTGCCGACAGAGAATGGAAGGTGATGAGGCGGTTTTTTACGGGTCAATATTGTGGGAAACCGATTTGCTTGCCGCCTACAGCCCCGACTTCAACCCGATCGAGCGCCTCTGGCAGCATCTCAAGGGACACTATCTGGCAGGCTACTTTACCAGGCAAAGTAGGGATCTCAGCGACAAGCTCGTTGACTCAATCCGGGATTTGATCAGTCGCCCGAAAACCATCCGTTCCGTCTGCAAGACGCACTCCAAATAACGGAACTCATTTTTGGCAAACGGTCTAATCCGGCAGCTCTTACCAGGCGCGCTGCATGCCATGCTTGAGGTCGATTCCACTGAGCAGCATTTCAAGGGCTTCGGGTTTTAATGCGATTTTATACTCTCCGTCGGTGAGGGTGCGTGCCGGATTTACCTCGGTTTTGGTAGAATTTGGCGTGCGACGCTGACTCCGCTTCGCTCCGGCTCCAGTGGGCGTCGCCCTCCGGCTTGCCGTTCCACCATTCCTTGATGTTGAATGGCGGATTTATCCTCCCGTTGGGACGGTCTGCGGGGTGGCTTCGCGGGAGTGAACGCGCTGCCGCGCTGGGCAGTGCCATGACGAAGTCGGCGCTCGTCGTCGTTTCACTATGTCGGAGCAAGCGGAGGTCCGGGTGCGGGTCGCGGGTGATGGTGGCCGGGAGTGGCGACATTCTTGTCGGGCTCGCGGAGGAAAGTCTGGGAAGCGGTGTGGGGCACTGAGGGAGGAAAGTTGAAACTGGGAAATAGGACAGTTGAATGTGAAAGTGGCAATTCAGGGCCGCTTTCACGGATTTCGGCGGCATTTGAGAATCCATCGCGGCCACATTTCACACAAACGCGTTGCACGTCGCCGGGATCGGAAGAGAATCCCGCCGTCCATGAGTCCTGATTTCATCCGCGAAGCCCTCCGCCAAGTCCGCTACCCCGGGTTTTCCCGGGACATCATTTCCTTCGGCCTCGTCAAGGACGTCAAATGCGAGCCCGGCCTCGTCACGGTCCATCTCGAAATCGCCACCCGCGATCCCAAGGTGCCTGAGAAGATTTTCCAGGATTGCCACGCGCTCCTCGATCCCCTGCCCGACATCGGGACGGTGAAAATCGAGATCGACGTGAAGGACGCCCCTGCCGCCGCCGGTGGTCTGGGTGGCACGGTCGGCAAATCGTCGATCCCCGGAGTGAAGCGCATCATCGCCGTGGCTTCAGGAAAAGGCGGGGTGGGGAAATCCACGGTCGCCGCTAATCTAGCAGTCGCGCTCGCCGCCAGCGGCGCGAAGGTCGGGCTCTGTGACTGCGATCTTTATGGCCCGTCGGTCGCCCAGATGTTCGGCGTCAACGAGCGGCCGATGGCCAACGAGCACGATGAAATCATCCCGCTCGAAGCCCACGGGCTGAAACTCATGTCGATGGGATTTCTGTTGGAAGACCGCTCGCCGGTCATCGTCCGCGGCCCGATGGCCACCCGCTACACCCAACAATTTCTCCGCCAGGTCGCGTGGGGCGACCTCGACTATCTCGTGCTGGACCTGCCGCCCGGCACCGGCGACATCCAGCTAACCATCGTCCAGACCGTCACCGTCGATGGCGTGGTCATCGTGACCACGCCGCAGGAAGTCGCGCTGATCGATGCGCGCAAGGCGGTTGCCATGTTTGCCAAAGTCAACGTGCCGATCCTCGGACTGATAGAGAACATGGCATGGTTCGAGGGCGACGACGGAAAGAAGTATTTCATCTTCGGCAAGGAAGGTGGCGTCCGTGAGGCGGAGGACATGCACGTCCCGCTGTTAGGACAAATCCCGATCGATATCGAGACCCGCGAGCGGGGCGACAGCGGGGCTCCCATCGCGCTGGTCGCGCCGTCGGTTAGCAAGGTTTCCGCCGCGTTTCACCAGGTCGCGGCCCAAGTCAGGTCGAAGCTCCCGACAGCCTAACATCCGGCGGGCGGGCGGAACTCGAACTCGATCCAGCCGGACACGTCCGCAGATCATCGCTGGCGGCTTGGATCAGCGATGTCAAATCGCAGTGCAAGGTTTCCACAAATCCCGGGGCCCACAAGAACCCTTGCAAACGGGAGTGTCATGAAACTATTCCTATTGCGCCACATGTCGGTTACTAATACCGGAATGACGACCTCCGCCCGTCCTGAAACGGGTTCCTGCTTCTAACCTTCCCAGCGCATGAACGACCAGTCCCAGGAACCCAGCCACGACCTCACCGCCCACAGCGGCATCCTGCGGGTCGCCACCGATCCGGTCCACGCCAGCGTGGATGTCGAATTCAACCCGGCGGTGTTGAGCGACAGCGAGGTCCGCTCCCTGCTCAAGAAACACATCGCCCAAGTCGAGTCGTCGATCCGCAAGCGCACGTTCCGCTTGGAAGGCTATGCCTGCGAGGCGTGCGCCCAGAAGCTGGAGAAAAAAGTCGCCAAAATCCCCGGCATACGGCGGGCGACCGCCACCTACCTCGGCAAGGTTCTATCAGTTACTTTCGATTCGGACGTCGCAGGTGACGAGCGGATCGTCAGCGACCTGAAAAAATCCGGTGCCGACATCAAGCCTCTGGCAGCGCGCGGTGCGGACACCCGTTCGCTCGCGCAAAAAATCCGTGGCGGGGATCTCAACGAAGAAATTTCCTGCGGCTTGGGCCTGGCGTTTCTAATAGTCGCCCTGATCGTCGAGAAAACCGCAGGCATCGGAGTTGTCACCCACTCGCTCTATCTCGGGGCTTACGTTTTCGCCGGCCAGCAAGGCGTGCGCTCCGCCTTCGCCTCGCTGCGGGAAGGCGTGCTCGACGTGGATGTCCTCATGGTGCTCGCCGCGCTGGGTGCCGCCGTGATCGGTGCGCCGTTTGAAGGAGCCCTGCTGTTGTTCCTCTTTAGTTTCTCCAACGTCCTCCAACGCCTCGCCATGGAGCGCACCCAGCGCGCGATCGAGTCACTGCTCACCCTGCGGCCCAGCGAAGCCCTCGTCAAACGGGGCGGCGAAACCGTCAAGGTCGCCGTCGAGGATCTTGAAATCGGCGAGATCGTCATCGTCCGGCCCGGCGAGCAGATCCCGGTGGACGGCGTGATTTCCGAAGGCACCACCAACGTCGACGAGTCCTCTCTAACCGGAGAGTCGATGCCGGTTTCCAAAACGCTCGGCAGCACGCTCTTCGCCGGCACCCTCAACCAGAGCGGCGGCGTCGAACTCAAGGTCACCAAGCGCTCAGAGGACTTCGCCCTCGCGCGGATGGTCAAGCTCGTCGCCGAAGCGCAGGCGGAGAAATCCAACACCCAGCGCTTTCTCGAAAAGACCGAGCAATACTATGCGATGGGCGTCATTCTGTTCACCATCGGCGTGTTCCTCCTGCCTTATTTGATGGGTTGGAACAATTTCCATGACGCATTCTTCCGCGCCATGACCATCATGGTCGTCGCCTCGCCGTGCGCCCTGGTCATCAGCACGCCCGCCACCGTTCTATCAGCCATCGGCGGCGCGGCCCGCTGCGGGATTCTCATCAAGGGCGGCTCGCATCTCGAAGCCGCCTCGAAGATCGACATCGTCGCCATCGACAAGACCGGAACACTAACCGCCGGCAAGCCGTCGCTAACGGAAATCGTCACCGCCGACGGGATTCATGAAATCGCGAGTCCCCTGCCCGCGCCGGTGACGGCCCTGCTCCGCGCTGCCGCCGCGCTTGAGGCGAAGTCCGAGCATCCCCTCGCCCACGCCATCGTCAAAAGCGCGGCGGATCTCGGGATCACCCTGCCGGAAGCAGCCGATTTCCAATCCACCGCCGGCAAGGGCGCGGAGGCCACCGTCGAGTCCGCCCGCTACCTCGTCGGCAGCGAGCGCCTTTTCCGCGAGCTCAACGCGAACGGGGTCACGTCACTTTCCGAAACCTCCCAACCACTCCAAGCCAAAGGAAAAACCTGCGTCTGGTTAGGCACCCGGGAGGGCGACATCGTCACTGCCCAGGCCTTGCTCGTCATGGCCGATACCATCCGCCCCGCCGCGCGCGAACTGGCCACCGAGTTGCACCGCCTCGGCGTGAAAAAAGTCGTGATGCTAACAGGCGACCAGCGCCTCGTCGCCGAGGCCATCGCCCAGGAAGCCAAGGTCGATGAAGTCCACGCCGAACTGCTCCCTGAGGACAAACTCAACGTCATCCGCGAGCTGAAAAAGGAAGGCACCGTGATGATGATCGGCGACGGCGTGAACGACGCCCCCGCTCTTGCCATTTCCGACATCGGCGTCGCCATGGGTGCCGCCGGCACCGACGTGGCGATGGAAACCGCCGACATCGTGCTGATGGGAGACCGGCTGGAAAACATCGCCATCCTCGTCGGTCACGCTCGCCGGGCCAAGCGGGTCCTCACCCAGAACCTCGTCTTTGCCAGCGCGGTCATCGTGGTGCTGATCATTTCCGCGCTCGGCTTCTCGCTGGCGCTGCCGTTAGGCGTCGTCGGTCATGAAGGCAGCACGGTGCTGGTCTGCCTCAACGGCCTGCGGCTGTTGTTAGTCCATCAGGCGGGGAAATAACAAGTTACCCGAGCCTGCGGGCGGGAGGACTGAGAGAATCGGGCGGTGGAGTCGCCGGCACGGACTGGATGGACGACGGACAGCACCGAAACCAAGCTCCTGCGAATTTCAGTCGTGCCGTGGTCAATCTCCCGCCTGCTTCATCATACGCCCGGCCAACTCCTTGAGATCCTCCACCGGGATCGCGAAACTCTCCGCGCGGTTCGCCCGCGCGATGTTCATGCCGAGGCAGCGCCCGTCGAGGTCCAGCAACGGGCCTCCCACCACGCTCCTGCTACCGAGGATGTCGTGCTGCATCACTCGCGGGAATCCGCTGCGGTGGGGGGAAAACTCCCCGCTCATCTGGTCGTTGCGGTTCATCTGGTCGGTGAACATTTCACCGCGCGCCGCCAATCTAACGTCCACCGTGGTTTCCACGTCCTTCCGGCGGTAGGTCACCTTCACTGTGCTGCCGGCCTTGCGGCCTTTGAGGATTTCCCCAATCTCCTCGATCTTCTTCACCTTCCTGCCTTCGATGGATAAAATCACGTCGCCCTTTTGTAACCCAGCTTCCTTCGCGCCGCTCTTTTCGTTCACCGCGTCGAGTTCCAGAGCTTTGGATTTCGGGTTCAGGATCACCCCCAGCGCGGCCCCGCCGGACGCAGGGATCTCGCGGATCTTCGCGCTCACGATCCCGGCTAACAGCCGCCGCGCCGTCCGCGTGGTCGCGCCGTTGGCCACCACCCACGTCCCTTGCGGCACCGCACTGGTCGGTGCGTAAACCACCGGAACCAAGCCCGTCGCCTCGATTTTCAAGAGCGCCACATCCCACGTCGGGTCCACCATCAGCACCTTCACTTCGCGGTAGTTCGTCTGATCCACCGTCACGGCCAAGCCGCTCACGCCCTTGACCTCGCTGGCCTTCGTTAGAATGTGCCCCTCTGCGGAAATCACCACGCCGTATGCGACTTCCTTGCGCCCGTCCAGGATCACCGCGCTGGAAGTTTGCAAAACCTGCCGCTGGGTTTCGAACGCCGCCACCACTGCGGTTCCCGTCGTCCGGTAAGCGGAATCTAGGCTCTGCTGGCCGGCGGCGGGAAGCACCAGCGCGGCAACGACTGATAGTATCGTGTTAGCGTTCACCAAGTTCGAGGGTAAAGATTTTCGGTTTGCCGTCACGCTCGGTATCGAGGGTCACCTCGTCACCCGCGGACATCTCCTTGAGCAGCTCCTGCATCTGCTCGCGCTTTTCCAAAGCCACGCCGTTGAGCTTGAGCAAAACATCCCCCTCCTTGATCCCCGCCTTCTCGGCCGGACTCTTGCTGCCCACCTTGGTCACCCGCAAGCCGCCCTTCGGACGGGCTTCAGTGGCCAAGCCGAGGAAGCCATTCCCCTTCTCCGGCAGTTGCGCGTATGGCCCCTCGCCGATGAACTCCGCTTTCAACATTCCGTCCCAGTTGCCGATGAATTCCGTCATCGGCACGTGCATGTTCACCTGCAACTGCTGACCAACCCGCGAGTGAATGCCCACCAATTTTCCCGTTAGGTCGAACAACGGCCCGCCCGAGTCGCCGCCGATCAACATGCAGTCGGATTGAAACGTCGAGCCAGCGATCCGCACCAAGCGCCCGAGCCGCACCACCGATCCCCGCTCCTTGTCGAAGCCGCCCGAGTGGCCCAGCGCGAACACCCAGTCGGCGAGTCGCGTCGTCTCCGCCCGGTCGATTTCCACGAATGGGTAGGTTCCCTTTTCCGTGATCCGGATCATCGCCGCGTCCTTGTCCGCCACCAGTCCGAGCGTCTCCGCCTTCAGCCGCGTGCCGTCCTCCAGGATCACGGTCACCTTTTTCTTCACTCCGGTCGCCACGTGCGCCGCCGTTAGAATCAACCCGTCCGGTGAAACGATCACTCCGCTGCCCGAGCCTTCTTTGAGTTCGATGCACACCGTCGCCGCCCGCGCTTTCGGCAGCGCGGCTCCCACTGCGTTTTGAAGGGTTTCCAAATCCTTCCGGTTGGCCGGGGCCTTCAGATCGTTCACATACGAGCGTGCCTCTTGGGCCATGGCGCTCCACGGCAACAGCGCCAGCAGCGGGAAAAGGATAGGGAACTTCATGGCCTTGGTTGCGCGACACGCTAATGACATCCTGTCCCGCCCGCAACTCATGCCTGCGACAGCTAGCGAAAAAGTCATTCGTGATCGAAACGACCAGACCATTAACTCTGACAATCAATCCTTCTGAATCAATTCTTGGCAATTCTGACCATTTCGTCATGTTGACGGGGGATGCGCTACAGTGAATTCGAGACGTTGAGACGCCTCGCCTAGCTTCATGACGTCTCCCCAAGAGTATCTCATCAACGATCAATTCCAATCCTTAAAGGCATCGCCCTAAAGGGCTGGACTACATACACAAAACGGTGGACCGTTGCCGGTCCGCAGTTAGATGAAGAGATACAGGCAGGAATGCCTAGATCACTTGTTGAGCACTTTAAGCTTCTTGATGCCGAAGACGGCGTCATCACCCAGCTCTTCCTCGATGCGGAGGAGTTGGTTGTATTTCGCGATTCTATCCGAGCGGCTCATGGAGCCGGTCTTGATCTGGCCGCAGTTGGTGGCGACTGCCAGGTCGGCGATGGTGCTGTCTTCGGTTTCACCGGAGCGGTGGCTGAGGACGGCGGTATAACTGTTTTCCTTGGCGAGTTCGACGGCGTCGAAGGTCTCGGTTAGGGAACCGATTTGGTTCACCTTGACGAGGATCGAGTTGGCGACGCCCATCTTGATGCCCTTCGCGAGGAAATCGACGTTGGTGACAAACAGGTCGTCGCCGACGAGCTGGGTGGTCTTGCCGAGTTGGTCAGTGATGATTTTCCAACCGTCCCAGTCGTTTTCGGCGCAGCCGTCTTCGATGGAGATGATCGGATAGCGCTTTTGGAGATCGGCGTAGAAGGCGACGAGTTCTTCGGCGGATTTCACCGACTTGTCGGACTTCTTGAAGACGTAGGCGTTTTGCTTGGCGTCGAAGAACTCGGAGGAAGCCACGTCGAGGGCGAAGGAGATGTCCTCGCCCACCTTGTAGCCGGCGGCTTCGATCGCTTGGCAGAGAACTTGCATCGCGTGTTCGGCGCTCTTGAGCGTCGGGGCGAAACCACCTTCGTCACCGACAGCGGTGGAGAGGCCGAGGTCGTGAAGGACCTTTTTCAACGAGTGGAAAACTTCGGCACCGTAGCGGATCGACTCGCGGAAAGTCGGCGCGCCGATGGGCACGATCATGAATTCCTGGAAGTCGATCGGCGCATCCGAGTGGGCACCGCCGTTGATGACGTTCATCATCGGGACGGGGAGGACCTTGGCGTTAGGGCCACCGAGATATTTATAAAGCGGGACGCCTAACTGGGAGGCGGCGGCTTTGGCGACGGCTAGGGAAACGCCGAGGATGGCGTTGGCTCCGAGGTTCTTCTTGGTCGAGCTGCCGTCGAGCGCGAGCATGGTGGCGTCGATGGACGCTTGTTCGGTGGCGCAGTAACCGAGGAGGGCTGGAGCGAGGGTGGCGTTGACGTTTTCAACGGCTTGAAGCACGCCTTTGCCGAGGTAGCGGGCCTTGTCGCCATCGCGGAGTTCGACGGCTTCGTGTTCGCCGGTGGAGGCTCCGGACGGGACGGAAGCGCGGCCGATCGCGCCACCTTCGAGGTGGACATCGACTTCGACGGTGGGGTTGCCTCGGGAATCGATCACTTCGCGACCGCAGATTTCAACAATGGTGGTATAATCCATATCAGTTTCTTTTTGGTTAGGTGGGCAGGGTTTGAAATTTCAGGGATTGAACGGCTTGATCGAGCGGATCGTCAGGGTCGCCATGACTTCGGTGACCTCGTCGCGGATCTGGACGGTGTCGCCCGGTTCGCGGCCGACGAGGGCCTTGCCGACTTCCGACAGATAGGAAACGGTTTTGGTTTCCGGAATGGAATCCCACGCGCCGAGGACGGTCATTTCCGACTCGTTGCCGGCCGCATCGGCCAGGGTGACGACGGTGCCGATGTTGACCTTGCTGGCGTCCGAGCCTTTGAAGTCGGTGCCACGGGCGTTGTTGATTTCCTTGTCGAGGGCGTTGCGGCGGTGGCCGAGGTATTTCTCCAAATCCTTGGCGGACTTGTATTCGAAATTCTCGCGAAGGTCGCCGTAGGAGCGGGCGATTTTGACGTCGCTGAGGTTCTGCGGGATTTTGTTGCGGATGATGTCGTCGAGCTCGGCCTTTTTCTTCTCCAGGCTTTCCCACGAGACGAGGAGGATTTCGTCCGGGCGTTTCTGGTTGGCACCGCTGACGAGTTCCGCCGTTTCGGGGCGGGACTTGATGATGCGGGCCATCAGGGATTTTTTCTCGAGGTCGCCGAAGACCGGGCAGTCGAGCAGACGGCGGGCGAAGTTGCGGGTCTCGTTGATGTCCATGATGGCCACCAGATCGGTTAGCAGGGTCTTGTCGTCGCCTAGCAGAGTCTGGAGCCGCGAGGTCTTGCGCGGACCGTCGGATAGATGGTCGTTTTCCAACAGATTGAGCACCGAGGCACCGACATCCGCGCTGAAAACTTCCAGCGCCGGGCCTTTGCGCTCGCGGCAGACCCAGATCAGGGCGTCCGGCCCGAGGGCGCGGCGGGCGATGGCGGAACGAAGGTGGGTGACGAGCGCCGGCATGGAGTTGCGCTCCAGCAGAATGCGGGCAATTTCCGTAACGCCACGCGCGCCGACACGGTCGAACACCTGGACGATCTTACTCACCCAGTCCTCGGCGAAGGCATTCGGGAACGCTTCGTAAACCGCGCGCTGGCGGCCGGACGGAAGCGTGCCGGCTTCTTCGGCCAAGCGGGTGGGATCGGCGGAAAGAAGGAGGTCGGATAGCCGGACGGCGGTCGGATCAAGCTCGATGGCCTTGGACGAGCCGATGACTTCATCGCGTGCGGCGACGAGTTGGAGGGCTTGGCCGAGCTGGACGCGGGCGGCTTTCTTCGCGCCATCGTCGATGTCGCTGAGGAGGCGCTTGAGGGACTCCGTGTCTTTTTCAAAGGCTCCGATGTCGGCGGCGATGGCTTCCAGAGCACGGATCATGCCCTTGATGTCGCGGGCGGCTTCAAAATCCGCGACCAGCGCTTCCGCCGGGCTGCGGTCGCCGACCCGGAGTACGATCGCCTCGGTGCGCTTCTGCGGGACGGCCGCGAGGCGGCTTTCGCGGAGGGCTTTCTTGGTGGCATCCCACCATTTTTTGAAGCCGGGTTCCGGGATGACGGCGCCGGAGAGTTCTTTTTCCAGCGCGTCGCCGGTCATGCTGCCGCCGTGGCTTTCGAGGAGGTGGACGACGAGGGCGAGCGGGTCGCTCTTCGCCAGGGCGCGGAGTTCTTCAAGTTGCTCGATTTTTTTCGCCCGGAAATCCTCAGGGCCGATCCATTCGGTTTTCTGGAACGCGAACTGCAACTCCATCGTCTGCCCGGTCGATTTTTCGAAATCGATGGTGACTTTTTTGGCAGGTAGATCCCAGTCGATCACCTTGCCGGCGCCGAAAGATTTATGAACACAAAAGTTTCCGGGAGCCAATTGAGAAAGGCGCTCGCCGACCGGTTTGGGAATGCGACCGGCCTCAACCAGCTTCGCCACGTCAGGATGCATGGGGCGGAAGATGAGAAGCCGAGTTAAAAAACGCAAGGCATTCCCTTGATAAATCTCCCAGACCGCTAGTTTTACGGCTTCGGAGATCCCGGCGGCACGACGCGCGGCTGAGGTTGCCGCTGGGGCATCAGGCTTCCGTCAAGGGCTTGGTCGAGCGTGCGGCAGAGCACTTGGATTCTCCGGTGCCAGTCCACTGGCAGCTTGTCGAGCGTATCAGCCGGTGACACGTCCCCATCGAAAATCACGTCGTCCTTCGGACCGTTGATTTTCACTTTGTAAATGTCCCCGTCACGGCGGACCACGGCGCACCCATCATCGGTGGAGAAACTGGCACTTTTCTCGGCCACATTCACGACCCGCACCGGGCCGTTGCTTGCCGCCGGCAGGGTCGCGGTTTCGACCATCTCGCCTGCGGTGGGTTTTTTCAAAACCGGTGCCTGGTAAAACTCGCTGATCGGCATCATCAGGATCTCTTCGCGGGGTTCGGAAATCCGGACGAGCATCCCGGTTTCCTTGTCGCGCACGTTGTTTTCCTGAACGGCGTTGAAGCGCACGGTATGCATCGCCGAGCCTTCCGAATCCTCCCGCCAACCTTCATCCGCAAACGATTCGAGCCGCTCGGACTCACTGACGAAAACCAATCCCGACGGCGACACCGCGGGCGAAGTCAGGGCCAATTGAGAATCCGCAGAACCACGGATCATCGGAAAAACTGCGCACAACGCACCGATCGCCGCCGCGATCCCACCGCCGATCACGCAGCGGGTCAGCCAGGAAATTCTAACGACATCCTCCGATCCGGCGAGATCGTCAATCATCGTCTCGATTTCCAATTGGCACTCCTGGCTCAAGGCCGGCGGCATCAGCCGAGCCATGATCGTTTCGATAGGGTCAGGCGCTTGCATGGCGGTCCTCCTTCACGCGGCGCAGTTCGTGCGCCAGTTGTTCCAAGGCATAGCGGTATCGCGAAGCCGCCGTGTTGGGCGAAATCGCGAGCGTTTCGGAAATCTGCAAAAACGTCAGTCCGCCCCAGAATTTCATCACCACCACCTCGCGCAGCTTTTGGCTGAGGTTCTGCACGGCCTCCCGCAAAATCACGGCTTCCTCGTCCTCTTCGAGCACCGGATCGAGCCACACGTCCTGGAAATCATTCAGATAAATCACCGACTCCTCCCGCTTCCGGCGGCGCGACTCGCTGCGGTGGTGGTTCAGCCCGCAGAAGCGGATCGTCGAGAAAACCAGCGGCAGGTCCGGTGGCCCGCCGCCTTTGTCGGCTTGGTGATGCCACATCCGCAGAATGGCTTCCTGCACCAGATCCTCCGCGTCGTGCCGGGAATTGCTCCAACCGCGGGCGAAAAGCAGCAACCGCGGACCATTTTCGGTCAGCCACTGCTTCCATGCGCTTGCGGGAGAATTCATTGTTCAGGCGTAAAATGCCCCATGCGGAGGCATTTGTCTGTTTCAGTCGAGAAAACGGATTTTTCCCGGAACCGGCGACCGGCCGAGGGCCATCGCCTCGTGCTGTTCGTCGGTGCAGGACGAGTTGATCGGCGCATCGGGAGCGGCGTCGTTGGCTTCAAAATAGCCGTTCTCCAGCATCCATTTCTCCACTTCCTCGCCGGAAATATCGGGCAGCATGTGGCCGTCGATTTCCACGCATGGTGACAGCGATTGACCGCTGCGCTGCTCCATTTCCCAACGGAACGCGGGGTTTTTGATGATGTCCTTCTCTTCGTAAGGCAGCTCGTATTTCCGCATGATCGCGCGGACGCCTTCGCTCCAGCCGCAGAAGGTTTTGAGATAGGCGGTGATTTTCGGGGATGATTTGGTTTCGGACATGTTGGGATTGGTTGGCGGCAGAATAGAGAGCCTTGGAAAAACCGCAAGTGCCGGGAAGTTGCCAACAACTCCCCTCAAACTCAAATTTCCGAAGTATCGACCCACCATTCCACTCCGCCCTCCATCCCGACCCCATAAATCATCGCAGGAGCCTCCGTCACCTCCACACCAGCCAGAAAAGGTCGCAAACTCTCCATCCTGCTGGATGGAACGGTTGTAAAGATCGCTGGAAATCCCGCCGAACGGGCGAATTCCACCGCCTCCGCCAAAAATAATCCGCCTGCCCTTGGAGTCTTGTACCGGAAACCGGCGAGATGAGCCGTAATCAATTCCTCCCCTGAATCGAGAAACAGCCGCTTCATCCGCCGGGTGTCTTCCAAGGTCCCACACGCGTCGCCATTTCCGGCGACCAGATGAACCGGCGTCGATAACGAACGGCCAGGTCGACCCTGCACGGCGGATTGATACCCGGACAACTCCATGCCTTCACGCACCGCGAGAATTTCCGATGGCGAGACGATCCGCGATGTCATCGATTTCCCTCCAGAGTCGCCAGCCGCCAGCCTCAGAATTGTCACATCCGCCAGTTTCTCAAATTTAGGCACTCCCAATCGCCCGGTGTAATCGGTCGGCAGTCGGCCGGTACCAGCCATCACCACGCCATAACAAGCAAGCGATTCACTCGCCTCGATCTGGCGTTTCGTCTCGCAGATCAATCGAGGCAAAACCATCGTCCCCCGGCAGTCGGCACGCACCTTGAGATCACAAAGGTAGTGGGCCGCAATTTCCACGGCCGATTCGCCGGTCCCACTTCTCAATCTCTTTTTTACCCGGGCAATGCTACCGGTGATTTTCCCCATATCCTCCGTCACCACCAAAGTCGCCTCACCCATCGAGCGGAAAAAACCCAGATAATCATCACCGTGGGAAATCCTGAACCGGCACCCATGCCCCAGTGGATAGGTGAACTCCCACTCAAACTCCGACAATGCGGCCGACGCGTCATCTGGAATGCACGAGGAATAGGAATGAAGGCTCATGCTTTGCGGCCTATGAGAATTTGCGGATAGAAATAGCTCCGATCCCGCCGCTCCATCGCGCGCCCGAGTTCAAGATCCCAGATCAAACCGCATTCGATGACGGGGATCTCCAAGGTCGAGTTGAGCTGCCGGACGATCACTCGTCCACCCGGTTTGAGAACTCTCTCCACTTTGGTTAGCATCGTGTGCGCGTCCGCAAGCGAGAGCCAGTCGAGAATGTTAGACAGATGGATCATATCCGCACTTTCATTGGGAAACGACTCCAGCACCTCGTCCATTTTCCCGCAATGCCAGGTTGGGTGGGCCTTGAGAGGACTCATCACAGCGTCACCCAGCCAATCATAGGGAAAACCTGGATGGAATCGACCCGCCAGGATCTGCCACAAGAATGGATTCGAGCGGGGTGCCATTCGCCGGAACGCTTCGCGCGTCCGCGATGCGAAGTGCTCGCTGAACGGCAGCCGTGGATTCCGGGTGGCATCCTCTCCAAACAGGCAGACGAGATTCTCCAGCTTCATGACTTCCGCGAAGGCTGAATCCATCGCTTCTCCCAACGCCGAATCATCAGGATGGGTGATAGGAACATCCGAAGACAAAGCCGCATCCAGCAACGACGCCCATGGAGCCAGCCGCGAGCGCAACTCGGCAAATGTGAATTCATATCTTCCCGCATGATCGGGACCCACTGCCGCGACAAGATCCTTTGGTCCCAATGCGTTGCTCGGCAGACCAAGACCGCCTAACATTCCATTCAATATTTCCCACCGTTCGTCTGCCTGCATCGGCAAGTGTCCTAGCAACGCCGCCGCCAATGCACGATCACCCTGCCCGGCCAATTGCCACTTGACCCGTGAAAGCGCGAGCTGCGCGGGATTCATATCCACCAGATGCAGGCGCAGGGGCAATCGGCCGAGGCAAACCGCGGTATCTCCGCCGGACGCGATCATCACCACTGTGGCTCCCGGCGGCAGCGTGTTCGCCAGTTCCAAGTCCAACCTCGGGTCTTCCCTCACCTGCGCGAAGGCCAGTGGCAGTGATGCGGCCTTCACCGCCCATGGGTCCGGTGCAGGCATCATCGGGATTTCCGCCATCCCAGCGGACTGCGTTTCAAGCTGCCCCGGATGAACTCCGCGACGAACGAGTGATAGGAGGAGATATACGGCGCTCCTTGTTTTCTCAAGCCATCTGCCAGCGCCTCATGCACCTTCGGTAAATGGTGCCATGGCACGCCCGGATAGAGATGGTGCTCCAAGTGATAGTTTTCATTGCACATGAAAAACCTCACCACGGGGACCGTCAGGATGCTGCGTGTTCCCCGGACATCATCGTCGGCATGTTCCAGCAGAGTGTGCTGGCTCATTCCCCGGATGTTCACCATCGTGTTGATGATGAGCATCGGGATCACCCATCCATGCCAGACCCATGCTGCGGTAACCGGCGATATCACCACCAGCGCGATGACCACAGCCGTGGCGGCAACCTCCGCGATGATGCCTGCTCTTGCCGCCGTGTTCCCGTGTTTGAAACCCAGAATCGGAATCGCGATGATATACACCGGATAGCCAATGAGCAAACGCGCCCAGTTCATGCCGAAAACCAGCCAACTCCAGCGTGTGTAGTTCGCATAGTGATCCGGATCGCCATCCTCGCCCAAATGCTCGTGGTGACGCAGATGAAGCACCCGGTAAGCCGAAAAATTCTGCAACACCGGGATCGCGCACACCGCTCCAGCCACCGCATTCAGCCACCGGTTCTTTGATAGAGTTCCATGCACCGCCTCATGGGTGAACAGGCTGATTCCGTGCAACGCCGCCGCAGCTAACAAATAGAGCGGAAAACAAAAAAAATACTGCCATGGCGAATCCACCTTCGCCGCCAGAATCACCGCCGCTGATGCCGACATCACGTATAACATCAGGAACAGACTCCCTCTCGCGACATGACGCCATGGTTGCGAGCCGTGGCATTCACGCAACAACTCCGGCGGAAGACATGGATGGGATTCAACTTCCATGACATTGATCGATTGGTGAATCCAAATCCTCGTAAAGCCGGTTGAACAGATAGAGTCCGAGGATGATTCCATCTTCGATGGCCGACTTTCTCCCATCACTCCACGCGGCCTCCACCACCTTGAAAAAATCCGCGGCATGTCGTTTGTCGATCTGGGCATGCAACTTGTAATGCACCAGATCATCCTGCGCGATCCATCCATTCTCCACGACCTTCCGCCCGATGAGTTCGCAAATGTCGGCGAAGGCGTACTCGATCACTCCCAAACAACCGAACGCAAGCTCCCGGCGCGCCATCAAGCAGCAGCCCATCAACGCCGTGTTGAACGCCCGCACTCCCGGCCCTTCCCTTTCCAAGGCCATTTCGCGACCATCCACGCCCAAGGACCGGAGAAACGCGAGAAACGTCAGATCATGGGCTAGCGATGGATCGAAACCCGCCAGTGACGGTTCATCATCTTCAAATCCATGCTCCTCCGAAAGATTGTGAATCAGCCCCTGCCGCGTCGCTGAATCCGGCATCCGCGCCATCAGCGCCGCCATCGGGCGGGAAAAATAGCGAACCGCGAAATAGAACTGTTTTTGTGACCGCACGAAAGCATCCCGGCTCAGCGTGCCGTCTCTCATTGCGCTGAAATAGCGGTTTCCCATGATCGAGGAACGTGCCATCCGGTGATCCACCTGTTCCATCAATGTTTCCGAAGGTCGTTCCATCCGGGCCAAGGTAATTCTCCTTCCCTCTCTATCAAGCGAAATGCCGGGATCACTCGCCGCTCATCCTCGCCGGATCGAGCAATCCTGCCAACTCTTCCGCATTAAGTCCGAGTTCATCCAACCGGCTTTCACAGATCTCCCTAACCGTCCGGCCGCTGGCGACCGATTCCTTGGCGATGGCGGAGGCCCGGTCGTAGCCGATGCGCGGGGCGAGCGCGGTGACCATCGAGAGCGAGAGTTCGATGAGTTCATTGCAGCGCGCTTCGTCCGCTTGGATGCCATCGACGCAACGCTCGCGGAAGGCGGCTGCCACGTTTCCTAACAAGCTGATGGATTCCAGCAGGCAGGCCGCGAGCAAGGGCATCGAGACGTTGAGTTCGAGAAATCCTCCGGCACCGCACCAGGCGATGGTCGTCTGGTTGCCCGCGACGCGGGCGGCGACCATGGTGACGGATTCGGCCATCACCGGGTTGACTTTGCCCGGCATGATCGACGAGCCGGGCTGGGTGGCGGGCAGGCGGATTTCCCCGAGTCCGCAGCGCGGGCCGGAGCCTAACAGGCGAATGTCGCAGGCGATCTTGTGCAGGGAAACGGCGATGGTGGCGAGCTGGCCGTGCGCCTCGACACAAGCGTCCTTGGACGCCTGCGCTTCGAAATGGTTTTCCGCTTCGTGGAATGGAATTCCCGTCATTTCCGCCAGGCAGGCGATCGTCTTCCCGGCGAACTCCGGGTGCGCGTTGAGTCCGGTGCCGACCGCGGTTCCTCCCAAAGGAAGTTCGGTTAGCGCGTCCATCGCCTTCCACGCGCGGGAAACTGATAGCCGCACCTGCCGCGCCCAGCCGCCGAATTCCTGGCCGAGTCTAACCGGCGTGGCGTCCATCAGGTGGGTCCGGCCGATTTTGAGCACACCGTGGAAGTCGCGCGCCTTGTGTTCCAGCGCGGCGGCCAGGCTTTCGAGCGAGTGGATCAGGTGATTGCGGATCTCCAGCGCCGCCGCCAGATGGATCGCGGTGGGAAACGTGTCGTTCGACGACTGGCAGAGATTGACGTGGTCATTAGGATGCACGGTCGCTCCGAGTTGGGCGCAGCGATTCACGATCACCTCGTTGACGTTGGTGTTGGTGGAGGTGCCGGAGCCGGTCTGATAGATGTCCACCGGAAACTGCGCGTCGTGCTTCCCGTCGGCGATCTCGGTGGCGGCTTCGGCGATTTTCCCGGCGAGTTCAAGTTCTAGCAGGCAGAGTTCCGCGTTGGTTTGCGCGGCGGCTTGTTTGATCAGGCCGTAGGCGTGGATGAGCGGCAGCGGCAGGCGCGTGCCGGAGATCTGGAAGTTCAACACCGCCCGCTGGGTGGATGCGCCGTAGAGGGCGGCGGCAGGGACTTCCATTTCGCCCATCGAGTCGTGTTCGGTGCGGGTGGTCATGTTAGTGGAGTTTCAGACGGGCCGCCTGTTTGAAGAAAAGATCGAGGTCTCCGCCGCATTCCGCGAGCAGTTTTTGGAAGGCGGGCATCTTGTCGGCGTAGAGGTTGAGCGAGACGATGTGGCCGTTGTTGAGGTCTTCGTGGAGCCATGATTCGAGGCCGTGGCCACCCCAGCGGCGGCGGAGTTCTCGGAACTGGTCGCGCAGTTTCGCGAGGTGTGCGGCCTTTTTCTGGCGCATGACCGGCGCGGGTTGGTTGGACGCGTAGAGCGCTTCGAGGTTCCGGCGGGCGCGGTCGATTTCCTGATAGAACTCGCGGCGCTTGACCAGCCGGCCCTCGTATTTCCGCAGGTCGGCGAGACGGCCTTCATGCTTCAACCAGCGCTTCACGCCTTCCTCCGCGACGACGTTGGCGAGCGATTCATTGAAGACCGTGTCGCCCTGGCGGAAGACCACGCGGTGAGTGAGTTCGTGGAAAATCGTTTCCGCTAGGTCGATGTCCGGATAGTCCACGAACGTGTTGAGCACCGGATCATGGAACCAGCCGAGCGTGGAGTAGGCGTCCACACCGCCGATATAAACATCGTAACCGTCGGTCCGCAGTTGGCGGGCGAGTTCGACGGAATCCCGCTCGCGGAAATAACCGCGGTAGTCCATTTCGCCGACGGCGGGGTAATGCCAGGTCTTGGGCTTCAGGGAGAATTCCGGGGCGGCGTAGAGAACCCAAACGACATGCTCGCGCCCGAGATCGGCGTATTTCCCGTAGCTTTCATCGCCGGGCAGCGAGAGATGGTCGCTGGCAAAACGGCGGATCTTCTCGACGGCCAAGAGCTGGCGGCGCAAGCCGGGCGACGTGGCCGGATCGGCGACAACTCGCATGTTAGACCGGCTCTTGGTGAGGATTTCGACCTGCCCGGTGATCGCCTGGCCGTAGAAATGCACGGTCTGGCAGGACGGGAGAATCGCTAACAGCGCCGCGAACACGGCTGGCGAGAGGATGGGAAATCGTGGCATGGCGTGGCGATGGGTTTATTAACCGCGAATGGACGCGAATTCACGCCAATAAGAGATTTCGGGATTTCAGTGGGTGCAGGACAAAAAAATCAAGGAGCGGCGAAACGCGTTCGCCGTGTGGATGAGATGCCGATGAAAAGCCCTGATGGCCGCCAATCGGCTTTCCATCCGCAAGGGCGGACGCGTTCCGCCCCTCCTTGAGCGCCCATTCGCGGTTCCTGTTTCTTACGAAGCCGACGGGTATTTCCCCTTTCCTAACGGCATGGCTTTCCCTAAACCTCGCCGGACATGAGCCAAATCGTTCTCTTATTCTCCGGACAAGGCGCCCAGAAAGTGGGCATGGGCAAGGATTGGGTGGAAAGCTCCACCACCGCCCGCAAGATGGCCATGCTGGCCGACAAGACCCTCGGCTTTGCGCTCTCGGACATCATGTTCGACGGCCCCGACGACGAGCTAACCAAAACCTCGCGCTGCCAGCCGGCGCTCTATCTGCACGGACTGATGGCGCTCGCCTTGGTCCGCGAGCGGCTGCCGGACCTGGTGCCGGTCGCCGCCGCCGGGCTTTCGCTGGGAGAATTCACCGCTCATGCCGCTGCCGGAAGTTTCTCGTTCGAAGACGGACTGCATCTCGTCGCCCGCCGCGGAGAATTCATGGAAGCCGCGTGCCTGGCGAGCCAAGGCGCGATGGCCGCGTTGATCGGCGGCGATGAAGCACAAGTCCGTGCACTCGCTGCGGCGGCTGGTGTGGATGTCGCGAACCTCAACGCGCCCGGCCAGATCGTGATTTCCGGGACGGTGGCGGGGATCGATGCGGCGATCGCCCAAGCCAAGGACTTCGGGATCCGCCGCGCGATCAAGCTGAACGTCGCCGGCGCATATCATTCGCGGCTGATGCAAAACGCGCAGGACCAGTTGGCCGCCGAGTTGGCCACGGTTCACATCCAGCCCCCTGCCCTGCCTGTCATTTGCAATTTTGGGGCCTTGCCGGTTGCCGATCCTGCCCAGATCCGCAGCATGTTGGAAAAACAAGTCACCGGCTCCGTGAGGTGGACGGAATCCATCCAAGCGCTGATCGCGATGGGCCACCGCAGCTTCCTCGAACTCGGTCCCGGCAAGGTGATCGCCGGCCTCGTTTCAAAAATCGACAAGGATGCAATCGTCCATTCAGTCGAGGATCTGGCCTCGTTGGAAGCAGCGGTCGAAGCCCTTTCCTAAACGGCAAAACGGGCCTGAATAAAATCCGGGAAATCGCTAAAAAAGAGATTGCGCAGTCCGGGGCGGGTCCATAGCTTCCCGCACCCGAGCGGGACATGGAGCGGTAGCTCAGTTGGTTAGAGCGCCAGCCTGTCACGTTGGAGGTCGCGGGTTCGAGTCCCGTCCGCTCCGCCATCCCCGTTACGGTAAAATCAACCCCGCCTGCAAAGGCGGGGTTTTTCTTTGAAGTAGTGTAAAAAGGCAGGGACCGACCTCCGGGCCGTCCGGCGAATGAGAAGCGGAAGAACCCAACCATGAACGGCCGGAAAGTCATTCCATGGTCCGCTCATTCGCTTTCCATTCTCCAGACTGCCCGGGAGCAGGTCAATGATCTCACCCTTCCTGCCAGAGCCAGTTCATGACCACCTCAATGTCGGGATGGATGCTGTGATGGACCGGGCAGCCGCGGGCGGCGCTTTCCAGCAGCTTGCGATCCGGGTGGGAGGCGGGCAGCGGGATTTGCAGGTCCAGTTCGAGGCGCTTGACGCGGCGCAGTTGGTCGTCGGACATGAATTTGCGGACGTTGACGGTCATGCCTTCGACGGCGATTTCCTTGCGCTTGGCGAGGATGCCAATGACGGTGGCCATGCAAGATCCGAGTGCGGTGGCGAGCAGGTCCGTCGGCGAGAACGCCTGGCCGCGGCCGTTATTGTCGAGCGGGGCATCGGTGACGAGGGTATTGCCGGAGGGCAGGTGGACGGCGCTGCAGTGCAGGTCGCCTTCGTAGGAGAGTTTGATTTCAACCATGGGGATTGGAGTTGGGGATTGGAGTTGGAGACTGGAGATTACTCGGATTTCGGCGGGACTTTGGCCAGCACCACGCGGAAGCCGTAGATCGCATCCTGGTAGGTCGGTGGCACGGCATTGCGGGAGCCGGCCAGCAGATTCTCGGACTGGAAGGTGCTCCAGCCACCGCCGCGAAGCACGCCTAACAAATTTTTACCGAGTTTGGAATATTCATCCTCGACCCACTCCTGGACATTCCCGCTGAGGTCGAAACAGCCGGCGGAGTTCGGCGGAAACGATCCCACTGGGGCGGTGAAGGCGAAGCCGTCGTCGTAGTTGGGGATCGTCCGGTCAATCGAAACACCCGGCGTGCCGGCCGCAGTTAGATCCGCGAAGTTGCCGACGATTCCATCGGGCGGCCAGGAGACGCCCCAGGGATAAGCCGCTTGTTTGCGGGCGTCGCGCCAGCCCGGGCTGATCCCCTCTTCCTCGTGGAGGCCGACCATCGTGCTCCACTCGAGATCGGTGGGAAGCCGATAGATGTGGGTATCGGCGATGCGTTGGGCCTTGCGCTCGGTGTCGGTGAGCCATTTGCAAAACGCCTGCGCGTCCTTGCGGGAAACATTGACGACGGGATGCTCCGGGGTTTGAGGAAAATCCGGGGGACGTGCCGGGGCATGACGCGATTCCCTGGCCAAGAGCTGGGATTCCCCGACAAAACGCTGATAGTCACTGACCCGCGTCTCCCAGATCGAGACCATGAGATCCGGGCCGAGCGGTGCAAAGCGCATGCCGACGCCGTTCTCCCAGTTTTTCCCGAAAACCACCCCCAGACTTTTCTCCAAGGTCACGCTGCGCACGACTTTTTCGCCCTCACCGACCTTGAGATCGATGGTCAGCGGCTTGTATCCCTCCTTGACGAGATAGAGTTGCCAGTCGCCGGGTTTGACCTTGGGAATGACCCGTGACGGGCTGGTTGATCCGTTAGAAACACGGTTAGTGGGATCCGACATTGCATTCATATAGATCTCGACGCCCGGTGGATCGGTGGTGAGGGTGATTTCCCCGTAGGCAACCTGCCGGACCTGCACCCGGAACGGTTTCAACCCCTCGGTGCGGGCCCGCTCACTGAGTCCTGGGTTCTCGAACGAGTTTTCCATCACCGCCACGACCTCGTGATCGTCAGCGAGAAAGCCGGCCTTGGATCCGCTGTCGCGGAACCATTCGCAATAGGCATTCGCGTCCTTGACCGACGAGAGCGCGACGTCCACGGGTTGCCCGTTTTGGGAAAAGCTGAGGAATTCCGCGTTGATCCCGGGGCGTTTGGTCGCGCGGGTGAATTTCCCCCAATCCGCTTGGTTCACAAATCCCGAGCTGACGTGTTCCTGGCCCACGGGCTGATAGGAATTTCCGAGGTGGTCGTCCCACTTTTCACCCGGTTGCGGCGGCGAGTACACATGCAAGGTCACGGGAACGAGTTGGGGTTCGCTGACAATATTCGGCAAGGCCTTGCCCTTGACCGTTGTGTCGCTGTAGCCGGATTTCTTGATGGTGAAGGAGAATTCTTCGCCCACGGTGGCTTGAACAAAAATACTGGTGGTGCCCAATGATTTCCCCGTGCCATCGAAGACTTCGGCCCCTTCGGGAAAACTCACCACCTTGAGCATCCCTAACTGGAGAGGAGTCGGCTTGAGGACCGGCTTCATTCCCTTGAGCCAGTCGCTGTCCTTGATGGTGACCCAGCCAGCCCAGCCGACGAAGCCAGCCAGGACCAAGGTCGTCAGCCACACGGCAAGTCCGCTCTGGCGGCGGCGTTTTCCGCGTTGAAGACACCGCAGCGCATCCGCCAGGTCGGCGGCGGTGGAAATCTTGCGCTTGGAAATGCGCGGCTCGCAGATGTCGCAAATGATCCGGTTCAACTCGAGCCAGCGCTTCCGGTCCGCCCCTTCGGGCATCTCGTCGGGCAGCTCGGGAAACGACATCCGGTCCTTGCCCGTGGCGATTTCATACAACACTTTGCCCAAGCTATAGACGTCTGCCTGCGCCGAGCCCGGACCTTCCGGCGGGACAAATCCTTCGGTGCCGACAAAGGTCCGCTGGCCACGCGTCGCCACCAGCCCGATGTCCGCGAGCTTGGCCCGGCCGTTGACGAAAATCACGTTGGAGGGCTTCACGTCGCGGTGCGCCAGACCACGCTCGTGCAAGTGATCCAAGGCCTCGGCCAGGCGCAGACCCACGTCGATGCAGACGCTGGTATCCCACTGGGTTCCCGGGCCCTGATGGTTGTCGGCCCGCAGCGTGCGCGGCTCGTATTCGATCGGATTGATGTCTTGGCCGGACGCCACATCGTCGCCGAGTTCCATCACGTAATAGTAAAATGACACGCCGTCGGGACTCCGCCCGACGTGCAGGATGTTCATCAGCGCCGGGTGATCCCGAGAGATTGGCTCGAACTTCAAGATCCCCTCGAACTCCCGCTCGAAGGTCCGCGCGTCTTCGAAATCCTCGCGCCACACCACCTTGACCGCGCGCAGGGCACCGGTCACCCCACGCGCCAGCCACACCTCGCCATACGCGCCGCCACCGATCTTGCGCAGCACCTCGTGATCGGGGATCGCTGGGTTCGGCCGGATTTTAATCGCCATCGGCTTCGTCTTCGAGTTTGGCGAG
>JANOZJ010000224.1:0-2054 GCA_031429315.1 Akkermansiaceae bacterium | reverse complement strand
CACGCCTTGCCGCCGCGCAATCTCACGCCATGAAACGCCTTTTCCTACTCGACGGCATGGCCCTGATTTATCGGGCGCATTTCGCCTTCATCCAGAATCCCATCCGCAACTCGAAGGGCGTCAACACATCCGCGCTCTACGGGTTCATCAACACGCTGTTATTCATCCTCGAAAAGGAAAACCCCAGCCACATCGGCGTCGCCTTCGACACCTCCGCGCCCACGCCGCGGCACCTGCTTTTCCCCGCCTACAAGGCCCAGCGCGACGAGATGCCGGAGGAGCTCGCCGCCGCCATCCCGCACGTCAAGGCCCTCTGCCGCGCCTTCCACATTCCGGTGCTGGAACTCGACGGCTTCGAGGCGGACGACATCATCGGCACGCTGGTGAAGCGTGCTGAGCCTGACGGATTCGAGACGTTCATGGTCACGCCGGACAAGGATTTCGCCCAGCTCATTTCCGAGAGCACCCGCATGTGGAAACCGGGGCGCAAGGGCTCCGACCACGAAATCATCGATCTTCCCGCGATGCTCGCCAACTGGGAAATCGAGCGTCCGCAGCAAGTCATCGACATCCTCGGCCTGTGGGGCGACGCCGCCGACAACATCCCCGGCATCCCCGGTGTCGGCGAGAAAACAGCGAAAAAACTCATCGCCGAGTTCGGCTCCATCGAGAATCTAATCGCCAACGCCGCCGCGCTCAAAGGCAAGCTGAAGGAAAACGTCGAGACCCACGCCGACCAGGCCCTCCTTTCCAAGGAACTCGCCACTATCATCCTCGATGTCCCAGTCGAAGTCACATGGGAGGATCTGGTTCTCTCCCCGCGCGATGAAGAGGCGCTGAAAACCCTCTTCAACGAGTTTGAATTCCGCACCCTCACCAAGCGGCTCTTTCCAGACGTGGTGGCGATTTCTAACCGCCAAGCCTCAGAACACGCCGCACCCACGATCTTCGAAACCTTCAAGACCATCCGCGACGTCGAACACACCTATCACCTCGCCGATACCCCGGAACTCCAAGCCCGGCTCTTTTCCGAACTCGCCCAACAGAAATCCTTCTGCTTCGACATCGAAACCACCGGCCTCGACCGCTTCACCTCTAAGCTGCTGGGCGTCGCGTTTTCCTGGAAAGCCGGCGAAGGCTGGTATCTTCCCATCGCCGATCTCGAATCCCGAATTTCAGACCTGAAATCCATCCTCGCTTCCCCCGCGGAAAAAATTGGCCACAACCTCAAGTTCGATCTCTCCATCCTGCTCCACCACGGCATCGAAGTCGCCGGCCCCTTCTTCGACACCCTGCTGGCCGACACGCTCGTCGCGCCCGAGCGCCGCCACTCGATGGATTACCTCTCCGAAATCCTGCTGGGCTACACCCCGGTCAAGCTCGCGGACATCGCCAACGTGGCGGCGGTTTCCAACCGCCAAGCCGACGAAATCGACCTCTTCGCCTTCGCCGAGAAAACCAAATCCTCCAAGGATCTCGACATCACCGCCATCCCCCTAACCGTCCTCGCGGAATACGCCGCCGAGGATGCCGACGTCACCTTCCAGCTCGCGCGAAAAATCCGCCCGCTGCTCACACAATCCGGACAGGAATCCATCCTCCACGGGATCGAAGGCCCGCTGCTGCCCGTGCTCGTGGCCATGGAAATGGAAGGCATCGCCATCGACCCCGCCGCGCTAACCGCCATCGGCGGCGAGCTGCAAATCCAGATCGAAGAACTCGCGAAATCCATCCATCTCCACGCCGACCGCTCGTTCAACATCGCCTCGCCCAAGCAGTTGGGGGGAATCCTCTTCGACCAGCTCGGCCTCGCCGACAAGGCGAAGAAAACCAAAACCGGCCAATTCAAAACCGACGAGCAAACGCTCGCCACGCTCGAAGGCAAGCACCCGATCATCGGCGACATCCTCGCCTGGCGCGAAGCCACCAAACTCAAATCCACCTACCTCGACGCGCTGCCCACCCATATCGTCGCGGAAACCGGGCGCATCCACACCCATTTCCATCAGCTCGTCGCCGCCACCGGACGCCTCGCCTCGTCGGATCCCAATCTC
>JANOZJ010000223.1:0-2835 GCA_031429315.1 Akkermansiaceae bacterium | reverse complement strand
CACCGTGCTGCCGCGCGTCACGCTGCCGCCGGGCGCAACTGCGGTCGTGCCGCCACCGCCGCCCTGGGTGTAGTCGAAGCCGTTGCCGTCGAAAGTGGCGAGGGACGTCCGCGAGATCCGATAGAAGCGTTTGGGATGGCTGTTTTTCGCGCCGGTTTCGACGATCGCGGCGAGGTCGTCGGTGGCGGTGACGGATGGCGTTAGATCGGGCCAGTTGGAGAGATCGTCCGAGGCCTCGACGAGATAGGTGCCGCCCTCGACGGCGCTCCAGGTGAGGGTGACATCGCCGCTGGTGTTGTCGGCGGTGACTTGCTTGGCGGTCTCGACTTTGTTAGGGCCGCCCTCGAAGAACTTGGTGACGGTTTCGCCGAAGGTGGAAATGCCGCCGGTCGGGCTGCCGAAATACTGGCGGCCGGTGGTGTAGGGATAGGCAGGGGTGCCGTCGGCGTTGATGGTGGTGAAATAGGCGTAAGTGCCGGCGGGAAACTCCGGTGTCACGCACCAGCGGACGTTTTGCTCGTTCAAATCGAAATCCACGCCCTGGGTGTAACCGTGGTCGCCGAGGTAGTCGAAGTCCTCGATGAAATGTCCTAGCAGATAGTCGGTGCCCACTCCAGGACCGTTTTTGTAGGTCACGGTCTGGATGCGTTGCGCCCACGCGGGCAAGATCAGGCGTCCGGTGTTGGTGAGATTGGTGGTGCCGTTGTTGCCATTCCGCAGCACGAAGCCGGACACCATCCGGCGCAGCCCGCTGTTAGGATCGAGCGGGCTGGAATAACCGTAGGGGCCATAAACCGGCAGCCCGTCGGCGGCCCAGGCGAGGATGGGCGAATGCCTGGTGACCGGAGCGGTGCTTTCTGTGTAGCGGTTGGTGGTGGCGTTGTAGTTCACGTGGTCGCCGAGCTGATAGCGCAGGCCGATCGGCTGGGCGTGATAGTGATAATTGTTTCCCGCCTGATGGGCGAGCGCCGGATCGAAGGTGATGCCTTCGTTGTGATAGCCGTCGCGGTTCCAGACGCCGTCGCCGGTCAGGCCGTTGACCGGCGTGGCGTCCGTGGAGCTGGCAAACACGTAGGAAAACGCGTCGCGCATGTCGAACATGGAGACGCCGTTGACCATGCAGCCGGTCGCGCCGAGACCGGTTAGAGTCTTGCTGGTCGGGATCGTCGGGGTGCGCGGGATGCGATAGATTTTCGCGGTGTTGGAGGGGAAGTTGGGGAAGTTGGTGGACTTCGCCGCATCGAGATACCACGGCCCCATGATGTGGCCGGCGAGGCCGCTGCTGCGGATATAGACCCAGCTTGTGGAGTGGGAGATCTGGCTCACGCCCGCGTAGGTGGCGGTGGTTTGCACGCCGGAGCCACGGCTCCACGTCTTGGAAACGGTGCGGGCCGTTTCATCGGCGGTGCTCTGATAGACGCGGGCGTATTGGCCGGAATCCTGGGTGTTCCAGGAGGTGAGTTGCGGGTCGGCCATGGCGGGACCACAGGCGAGAGCGAGGATGACAAGCAGGGTCGGTTTCATGGGGTGGAAATGGGCGGGTGGTTGTTTCGAAGCGGTGGCGACTTCACCAAGGGATTGTGAACCCGGTGTGTGGATTTCCCCGGCCAAGTGTTAAGCCCGTGTAAAATCCCGCAACCGCCGAGTGATTGTTAGGAGGCCTCCAGCCATCGCGCGACCGCGTGTGCGGCGCGTTCGTGCGCGCCGTTGCCGCCAAGTTTTGCCGAGGTTTCGGCGAGCCGCGCCTGTAACGCTGCGCGCTTGGCCGGCGACTCCAGGAAGTCCTTCAGGGACCGCGTCACGGCCACCGGTTCCGCCTTGCCCTGGATCAGCTCCTCCACCACGCCTTCCCCGGCCAGAATGTTGACCAGCCCGGCGTATTCGATTTTGACCAGCAGCTTGGCCATCACGTAACTGATAGGAGCTAACCGATAGACGAGGCAGTAGGGCAGCCCGTAATAGGCGGCTTCCAGCGTGGCCGTGCCGCTGGCGATCACCGCGCAGCACGCGCGCTGCATGAGCGAGTGGCTGCCACCGGTGGTGACGGTGATCAAATCCCCCGCCTCGGCTTCTTGCAGCAGCCCGCGGATCTGCCCGGCGAGTTTCGCGGAGGCGGCGGGAACTTCGAACGCGAGCGCGCTGTTCCAAGCTTTCAATCGCTTTGCGGTTTCGATCATCAGTGGAAACAGCCGGGCGATTTCCCGCTCGCGGCTGCCGGGGAACAGCCCGACGAGGCGCTCGTCGCGGTGGGCATTGGCAAGCCGCTTTTCCTCCAGCTCATCCACCAGCGGATTGCCGACGAAGGTGGATTTCAGGCCGACGTGCTCGAATATCGGCGGCTCGAAAGGAAACAGGCAGAGCACCTCATCTAGCAGCTTCGCCATGATTGGAATGCGGCGCTTGTTCCATGCCCACACTTTCGGGCTGATGTAGTAAATGATGCGGGTGCCGGGGCATTCGCGTTTCACCGCGTCGGCAAAGCGCAAATTGAAGCCCGGATAATCGATGAGCAGCAGCACATCCGGCTGGAATTTTTTCAACTCCGCCAACATTTCGGCGAAGCGCTGCTTGAACCAGCCGTAGCGTTTCAAAACCTCCCAAACCCCCATCACTGCGGCATCCTCGACCCAGTCCCGCAATCCCGGTCCCGCGACTGCGGCCATTTCGGGGCCGCCGACTCCATGGATCTCGAGGTCGGGCACCATTTCCCGCAGGGATCGCAGCAATCCCGCGCCGTGGGCATCCCCGCTCAACTCCCCCGCGACCACGTAAACCCGTTTCGACATGCGGTGGGAGGTTAGCCATCCTGCCTGCCCTCACCAATCAAAATCCCCG
>JANOZJ010000222.1:0-8313 GCA_031429315.1 Akkermansiaceae bacterium | reverse complement strand
CTCTTCGGCGACATTCTATCCGATGAAATGGCGATGATCTCCGGCTCGCTCGGCATGTTGCCCTCCGCCTCGTTAGGCAAACAACGCGAGGACGGCCTCTACTTCGGCCTCTACGAACCGTCCGGCGGCTCCGCTCCCGACATCGCCGGCCAGGGCATCGCGAACCCGATCGCCCAGATCCTCTCGCTCGCCATGCTGCTGCGTTTCTCCCTCGGGGAAATCGAAGCCGCCGACGCGATCGAAGCCGCCGTCGCCAAGACCATCGCCGACGGCTTCCGCACTGGCGACATCGCCACCAGCCAACCCGGTGAGACGAAAGTCGGCACCGTCGGCATGGGTGATGCCGTGCTCGCGCGGCTCTAACTGCCAAATGCTATTTCCGCTTTTCTCCTGCCCCGGCGATGTAGCGCAGCGCGCAAGCTCGGCAGGAAGAAATACGCCCCGCCGCGCACGGTCACAAACTGCGGCAGTCCCGTCACCCGCCGCCGCAAGCCGCCGTCGGACTGCAGCGTGAAATTGCCGGTCACCGGGCAGCCCGGGATCCGCTGACGGATCGCCGATGCCGTTGCTGAATGAAGTATTCAGCCCGAAGCCGGTCTTGTTGATGAAATCATCCATGTAGCTCTCCACATTGCCGTCGTAGTTTGAAAAACACCATCCGCTTCCGCTCATCGAGAAACACCCAGCGCGCGAAATCGATCGTCCGAATGCGCCCTAACCGGCCGGTCCTGACGACATGCCGCGCGGCATAGTTCACGGTGCCAAGCACGCCGATGATCGTTCGAAGCCGCACTACCCCGGGCTTGAGGCTGCCCATCGCGCTGAACTGATTCGTCACATCGTGATCCTCCGAAAATGCGAGTTCGTCGGAGTAGGCCTGATCGACCGTGGGGCAAAGTTCGGGATCGGATTTCTCCAGTTGGCGCAGAAAAAACAGATAGATCGGCGCTGCCCGAAATGACTGTCTGCCAGGTTCATGTACACCGTGCGGGTTTTCCCACTTCGGGTTGTTGACATCTAACGGTGGTTGGGGCGGGTGGAACGCGATGTGGCAGGACCCGCAGGACACACCCACGCGATACGGACGGATCAGGCCCTTCTGCGTCGCGTATTGCGGGTCGTTGTTGAATTTCTCGGGATCCCACTGCTTAACCGCATCGCCCTTGAAGCTGGGATTGTCGAACAGCCGGAATCCCATCACGCCCGTCGGCCGACCATTCACCGCCGGATCGATCCCCGCAGGTTCCCCTTCCACCGCCTCGTCGATCCACAGCCCGTATTTGTCCGGTTTGGTCGCCTGTTTGAAGCCCGGCTGGTTGATCAGTCCGAGTTCCTTGAAGCGTTCGCCCCGGTGGCGGGAGTCGATTGTCTTGAGCAAATCGAACAGCCCGAGCGCTTCGCGCGCCACGCGATCCCAGAACTGCTCGTTGCCACCGCACCACAGGTTCCAAGTGTTGCGCCCTTTGATCTCATCCGAGCTCAGCGCGATGCCGCCGTCCATCGGTTGGAGTAACTATTCAGGTATTTAAAAAAACTTAAGCAAATCGCTTCGCCTCCGACGTTTCCATCCGTTGACCGACCACGCCGAAGAAGCCTTCACCGGAAGTCCTGTCAGCTTCACCACCTGAACAGTTACAAACACTGAAAAGCTGAAACGCTGAAATTTTCAAAAGTGCCTTCGCTAGGTCCTTTCAGCATTTCAGTTTTCAGCCTTTCAGCATTTCCCAGAATGTCTCCCGACTTCATCCCGCAGCTCAGCCTTGGCACGGCCGTAATCATCATCTTCGCGGCGTGCGCGGGGTTTTTGTTAGTGCGCGGAATGACCCGGATGATCGTCAGCACCCTGGTCCTCGGCCTCAGCGCGTGGATCGGCTTTCTCGTGTGGCGGCAGGCCCCCACGCTCTCTGTGGATTGGACCGGGAAATTCCTGCCGTGGCTCACCAATGGTCTGCCCATCGCAGCGTTCCTCATGGCATTTTTCGTCATCCGAAAAATCGCCCAGATGATTACCCGGCCCTTTGGGAAATCCCAGAAAGCAGAAAAACCCCGATCGCTCATCGCGACGGGATTCCGCCTCCTCCTCGCCTTGATTCCCACCACGCTCATCTGCATCATTGGGGCCGCGCTCGTCCATCACAGCGGGTCCGTCGCCGAGGTTCGTGCCTATTCGGAGAAATCGACTGGCAAGAAAAAAGCCGCTCCAGACAGCTACAGCCAACGGCTCAAATCATCGATCGAAGCCACCTTGCCCGCATCATGGCTCAACGCCCTCGATCCCCTCACCCAACCCGCCCGCATCAATCTGGCCAAGCTCATCGCAGCCCAATCCGAATCCCCGCACAAACCCGTCATCGATCCCCAAACCGGCAAGCCGATCCCGCGCGCCATCATCGTTGATGACCTCACCCTCCAAAACCTTGCCCGCGAGGGGAAATTCGACACACTCCTGCGCCACCCGCTCCTCACCAAGGCCCTCGCCGATCCAAAAATCCAAAAACTCCTCCGCGACTTGAATCTTTGAAAAGGTTGAGAGTAGTTGGTTGAAAGTTAGAAAAATGACTCCGACCTTCGCCTCTTCCATCCTCTTCATTCCAAACTCTCAACCCTCAACTTTTCACTCTCCACCTCTTCCCATGCCCTACCTCGTCACCATCGGCCTCGAAGTCCACTGCCAGGTCAAAACCACCACCAAGATGTTCTGCGCCTGCCGCACCTCGTTCGGCGCCACGCCTAACACCCACACCTGCCCAGTGTGCCTCGGCCTGCCCGGCGCGCTGCCCGTGCTCAATCGCGAGGCCATCGAGAAAACGCTCCTCACCGGACTCATGCTCGATTGCGGCTCGCCGGAGATTTCCAAGTGGGACCGGAAAAACTATTTCTATCCGGACATGCCGAAGAACTATCAGACCACCCAAATGGATCTGCCCCTCTGCATCGGTGGCGGCGTGCCGCTATACGATCATTGCTATCCGACCGACGCCCGCAAGACCATCGTCAACGCCGACAAGAAGGTCCGCCTCAACCGCATCCACCTCGAGGAGGACGTCGCGAAATCCACCCACCTCGGCAATTCGTCGCTCATCGACTTCAACCGCGCCGGCACGCCGCTGATGGAGATCGTCACCGAGGCAGATCTCGAGTCCGGCGAGGAAGCGTTCGCCTACGTCCGCTCGCTGCAGATGATCCTCCAGCAAGGCGGCGTCTCGGATGCCGACATGGAAAAAGGCCAGCTCCGTTGCGATGTGAACATTTCGCTCCGCAGAAAGCCCGAGGAACCGTTAGGGCAGAAGGTCGAGCTGAAAAACCTCAACTCGATTTCCGCCATCCGACGCGCGATCCACTTCGAGATCCAGCGCCAGACCGAGGACATGGACCGCGGCCTGCCGCAGATCCAGTCCACCCGCCGCTGGGACGACGACCGCGGGGAAACCCAGATGATGCGCACCAAGGAGGACGCGCACGACTACCGCTATTTCTCCTGCCCCGATCTCCTGCCCATCGAAACCGCGCCGCTGTTAGCCAAAGTCCGCCCGTTGGTTCCCGAGCTGCCGCACCAACTCGCCGCCCGCTTCGAGCACGACCTCGGCGTCACTTCTTATGACGCGTCCGTCCTCTCGTCGGACAAACACCTCGCCGCGTATTTCGAGGCCGTTACCGACGTCGCCATCCCCGGCAAGAAGGTCGCCAATTTCATCATCAACAACCTGCTAGGCACGCTCAACGAACGCGTGCTCGGCATCGACGACTGTCCGGTCGTCCCCGGCAAACTCCGCGCGCTGCTTTTGTTAGTGGAGAACGGCACGCTCGCCGCGAACCAGGCCAAGGAAGTCTTCACCGTGCTTTTCGACAGCCCGGACCAGGACCCCGCCGCCATCGCGGATTCACTCGGCTTCAAGCCCGCCGAAGCCGGCGAACTCGAAGGCCTCTGCGACTCGGTCATCGCCAACAACCCAACCGAAGCCGCCGCCGTCAAGGCCGGCAACGAGAAGCTCCTCAACTTTCTAACCGGCCAAGTGATGAAAGCCGCCGCCACCAAGCCGAACCCCAAGCAAGTCACCGAACTGCTGCGGGCGCGGCTGCTTTGAATGACAACACCACGCAGATATGCCTTCTGAAGATCACCCGGAGAAACGGCTTTCGTAGGTAGTCCAGCCCTTTAGAGATTGGGGATTGATCCAAGCGGCGGCCTCCAAACAACCAAGGAGGAGCGGACTAACAAGCAGTGCCCGAAGATCCTGAAGACATCTGCATCAAACGTCTGTTGGACGAAATTTACATGGTCGATCCCTGCCTGGGAAGCCGCCGCCTGGTGACGGTTCTCAAGCGCGATCACGATGTAAAAATCAACCGTAAGCGCTTGCAACGACTGCGTCGGGAAATTGGCCACGAAGCGATCTGGTGCAAGCGGCGCACCAGCATTCCAGCCCACAGCCACCGCATTCCCGGTGACAACCAACCCGCCAGGCAGGTCCAGAGTTTGAGATCGGTTATTCATGGGAACCTTTTGACGCGAGAGATCCATTACACTTCAGGATCAACGGGGTGAATGAATCGGCAACCGGACCACCGCAACTCATGCCTGCGACAGCTTGCGAAAAAGTCCCAGCCATTCCCGCTCCTCGCGCCCGGGGAAGGCTCCGCGCGGCACCCAACCGTCAACCCGCTCGAACCATGGCGAAAACCAAGCATCCAGTTCCGCCACCGTCACCCCGAACGGCGGCCCGCACGCTTCCTCGCCCGGATCATACGGATTGAGGAAAAACACTCCTGCCAGCAAGCCCCCCGCCGGCAAGCAACCCGCCACCGCTTCCGCATAGCGCCCCCGATCACCCGGATCGATCGCGCAAAAGCACGTGTGCTCCCACACCGCAGAAAACTCCCGCCCGTCCCGCCATCCCGGATCCAGGAAATCCCCCGGCTCGTAAGTCTCCTCCCCCGCCCTCGGAAACGCCCGCGCCCGCTCCACCGCCGACGGCGATAGGTCCACTCCGAGCACCGGAATTCCTAACACCCCGAGCGCCCTGACATCGTGACCCAGTCCGCAACCCGGCACCAAGACCGGCCCGCAGCCCCAATCCAAGGCCTGCATTTTTTTCAACAACTCCAACAACGGCGGCGCGGCCTGGCCCTTTTCCCACGGCGTGTCTCCCGACTGATAGCGATTTTCCCAATCCGTCATGGCCGATTCGTCGCCTGAAATCGCCCGTGGCGCAAGTCTGGTAAAATCTCCGTCAAGACGAGCGACCAACTTGACCAGTCCCACGAATACGAAGTAATCATGTGTTCATGAAAGAGAAAACGTCGCCGTGGTTCAGGGTTTTCGCGCTGTGCACAGCCATCGGTCTTGGCGGAACCTATGTGTGGAAACAGCAGCAAAAGGCGGCTCCAGAAAAGGCAAAGCCGGACGAACGCACGGTCTTGTCCGGTTCGAAAAGCACCGTCATCACTCCGCTGCCTCTGCCGGTTGACCAAAAGGAAACCAACCGCGTCTTGCTGCCGGGTTCGAAGTCATTCACCGGAGTTTTCAAACCGGAGCAAGAGCAAACCCTGATGCCAAGTTCGAAGAGCGGAATCTTCGAACTGAAGCCGCAAGAAGCAAAGGAACGAGTCCTACTGCCCAGCTCGAAAAGCATCCCGATGCCGATTTTCCGCGAGCGACGTCCCGCTCCCGACGATCAATCGAAACCCGCCGAACCATGAATCTGCCCGCCGCGATTCTCGCCACCGGCGGAAGTTTCCTGTTTCTCTGCCTAATCTTCCACCCGCTGGAACGGGCCTTTCCGGCGAAGCACGGCCAGCGTTTCCTCCGCCCTGAGTGGTGGACCGATCTTTGCTTCTTTCTCGGCCAATACCTCTTGTGGAGCGGGCTGGTGCTGTGGCTGCTAACTGGGTTCGCGGATTGGATGGACGGAGGAATTCCCACCGGCTTCCGTGCGTCGGTGGCTGACCAACCATGGTGGCTGCAAGCGGTCGAAGTCATCCTCCTCAGCGATTTTTTCGTCTATTGGGGCCACCGCTTGCAGCACCGGATTCCGCTGCTCTGGCGGTTCCATTCCATCCACCACAGCGCCGAGCATCTCGACTGGCTGGCGGCGCATCGGGAACATCCGCTCGACACCGTCTACACCATGGGCCTCATCAACATCCCGGCCTTCTTGTTAGGATTTCCGCTCGAAACCCTCACCGGCCTGATCGCCTTCCGCGGGATCTGGGCGATCTACATCCACTCGAACGTCAGGCTCAATATTGGCCCGTTGAAATGGCTCGTTGGTGCGCCCGAGCTGCACCACTGGCATCACGACCGCGCGCGCGACGCCGGAAACTACGCCAACATCTCGCCGCTGATGGACCTCGCGTTCGGCACCTACCGCTGCCCCGACCACGAACCGGAGGCCTTCGGAATCCACGAGCCAATCCCACGCGGCTATCTCGGACAAATGTTGCATCCATTCCGTCGCCGCAGGCCGAGGGATCGCTTGAAGTGACCGGACTCGAAAAATTGGGATTTCCGTGGCGACAAGCTCGAACCGGTCTCGGAATTTCAAAAAGCACGATGTTCACCAAAGTTTATAGCACTGAAATCTTAAAAAATGATTGCCATCCTACGCGATCGCGTGTAATTCCGTTCATGTCCCTAACCCTTACACCTGTCACACCCCGCCGGGTGAAACATGCCGTCAGCCTCGGCATCTTCACCGGCAAAGGCTTTGCACGCCTGTTGCGCCTGGCCTTCATCACCGGCCCTTGGCTACTGCTGACCTCCCGCCTCAGCAAGAAGCACGCCACCCTGATGATCCTGCTTTGCGTCCCCGCGTTGCTGTTTTGTTCGATGCTGATATTCCCGGCGCTGATTTTCCAGTCACCCCAGCAGCAGGCTTACTTCTATTTTTCCCAGATTCTCAATCAGGATCCCGTTCGCTGGGTGATCCTCGCGCTCACCGGGTTCTGCGCGGTGACCGCACTCGCGGTTCCAGCCATGATTCCCAAGCCCTTCACGGCGATTCGCTACTGAAACTTGGGAGAATCGGCGCGATTTCGCGAGTTCGACGTTAGCCTGCCGCTTCGGCGTGCGTATTGCTGGCAGTCATTCGCCTCGATCTCCTGAATGCCGCGCCACGCCATCATCCTCATCGCCTTGTCTTCCCTGGGAGCCGCCCAGGACAAGACGACCTATGACGACCACGTTTTCGCGCTGTTCCAGCAGTCCTGCCTGAACTGCCACAACCCGGACAAAACCAAGGGCGGCCTCGACCTTTCTTCGTTTGCCGGTGCCCTCAAAGGCAGCTCCGGCGGAAAAATCGTCGAACCCGGCAATCTCGGCTCGCCGCTGATTTCCGCAGTCCTGCAAACCGGCGAGAAAAAAATGCCCCCCGAGGGCGATAAGCTCTCCACCGAGCAAATCGCGATCCTCAAGCGCTGGATCGAGGACGGACTGCTCGAAAACAAATCGTCTGCCGCCCGCAAGCCCTCGAAGCCGAAGTTCGAAACCGCCCTGCGTTCCGATCCGGCGTCCAAGCCCGACGGCCCGCCGCCGATGCCCGCGCATCTTTTGCTGGAGCCTCCCGTGGTGACCTCGCGACCCGCTTCGATTCACGCCATCGCCGCATCTCCATGGGCACCCTTGTTGGCCATCACCGGACAACACCAGATTCTACTCCACCACACGGAATCCCTCGAACTTGTGGGCGTCCTTCCCTTTCCCGAGGGCGATCCCGTCTCCTTGGCATTCACGCCGGAGGGCCGCTATTTGATCGTCGGCGGAGGGATTCCCGGGAAATCGGGACTCACGGTCACCTTCGACATCACCACCGGCGCACGCCTCATCAACGTTGCCAAAGAATTCGACAGCGTGCTCGCCGCTGACATTCGGCCCGGCTTCGACATCGTCGCCACCGGCGGGCCATCGCGGCTGTTGAAGATCTGGAACACGGAAACCGGCGGGCTCGTCAAATCGATCAAAAAGCACACCGACTGGATCACCGCACTCGACCTCTCGGCTGACGGCGTCCTCATCGCCAGCGGTGATCGCAACGGCGGCGTCTGGGTCTGGGAAAGTCAAACCGCCAGCGAATTCCACACCCTCCGCGGCCACCAAGCCGCGATCACCGCCACGGTTTTCCGCGGTGACTCCAACATCCTCGCCACCGCCTCCGAGGACGGCACCGTCCGGTATTGGGAAATGAATGGCGGCAGCGAGGCCCGCAAGAACGACGCCCACCCGGGCGGAGTCACCGCCTTTGCCTTTGCCCGCGATGGCTCATCGATCACCGCCGGTCGCGACTTGAAGGCAAAATTCTGGAAGCCGGACTTCAA
>JANOZJ010000221.1:0-9235 GCA_031429315.1 Akkermansiaceae bacterium | reverse complement strand
CCCCCGCCACAGTGGCCCGGGCATTCTGCCCGGAGCCAAATGGTTTCACCGGATTTCCCTAATGACTATCATAAACCGGGAGAGGTCAGGATGTCTGAGGCTGGGGGCGTCTCGCCACCAGTGCGATCCAGGAATCGCGGCGAGACGCCGCGAACGCGACCTGCCGCGAGACGCGGCAGCCACCATGAATCCGCGGGTTTTGCGTTGTCATCAGCGACGGACCGCTCACCTTCCCCGGCATGTGGCGTCTCCTCCTCCTGATTTCCGCCCTCTCCATCGCCGCCGCGCTGATCGCCCGCTGGTGGTTCGGCATGCGCGTGCTGGCCGACGAGGGCCGACGCCCGTGCCGTTGTGATCTCGGGACGTGGATGCCCTTGCCCGATGACAAGGCGCTCATTCACCGGGCCGAGGAATCGGCAGCCGAGTTCGGCCGACAACTCCGGATCAAGGCCTTGGCCGAGTGGCGCGAACGCGATCCCAAAGCGGCGGCCGTGCGCGAGGGTTCCCGCCGCTTCGGCATGGCGGTGCCGCCATTGAGCGGAGTGGTGGCCGTGTTGGCGGTGATTGTGGCCAGGATCCCGATCATGGGTGCGATCTCGGTGGTGCTCGCCGCCACCGCCTTGGCTTCGGGGTTCGGCGTGCTGTCGCTGGCCCCGGAACTCGCCGCCATCACCCGCGCCGCCAGGAAACTCCGTGACGCCAAAAGTTTCCCGCGCCGCGAAGATGAGGACGCCGTGATCCGCTGCGCCGTCGCCCACGCATGGAAAGAAACGCTGCCGCCGATTCTTGGGTTGCTACAACGCTGAGTGCCAGTAGTGTCCCGCCGTTTCAAACCCACCTTGAGAGAATTCCCTTCACCATCGAAACTCCGGTTTCACCCGGCACTGGCCTGCGTCTTGTTCGCAGCCATCGCGCCGCTTTCCGCCGCTTGGCGGGATGAAATCGGCTTCACCCGCTTGCAACTGCTGGCCGCCGCCGAGCTCCCGGCCGCGCCGAGCCAAGGATTCGCGCAGACCGAGGCATCCACCACCGCCTCCCCGCTGTTCACGTTCATGCCGGACGTGACGGATTCCCTGTTTGCCGGAAAAACATTCACCAACAAATCCGCCTTCACGGGCACGGCAGTCAGCTATCACGCGACCCACGTCGCCACCAATTTCTACGGCAATACCAGCAGCCTCCTCACCGGAAACTGCCCCGTCGATATTTACTACGTCGACGATTGGCTCAACACGAAGTTCCTCAATTACGGCTCCAGCAGCGACCCTGCCGTCGAATCCCGCTCGGTCCAGAACCACAGTTGGGTGGCGAATAGCTCCAGCGGTGTTAGCGACTCCGTGGCCACCCAAATCAACCGGAGGCTGGATTTCGCCATCAACCGCGATGGCTTCGTCTGTGCGGTCGGCTCGGACAACAACGGCACCACCGTCCTGCCGCAACTGCTCTGCCAGAGCTACCACACGATCTCGGTCGGCCTCGACAACGGCGGGCACAGCGCGGGATTGACCCACTTGGATTTCATCACCCCGGGCGACCTCGGGCGAGGAAAGCCGGACATCGTCGCGCCCAGCGCCGCCCCGGAATACGCCACCAGTTGGACCACCCCGATGGTGGCGGGTGCCGCCGGCTTGCTCTACGCGAAACTGACAGTTGCCCCTTACTCCCTGACTGGCGCGGACAAACCCCGTGTCATCAAATCCCTGCTGCTCGCCTCCGCCACCAAAATCCCGTCTTGGACCAACACCTCCGCCCGACCGCTGGATTCCAAATACGGCGCGGGAATTCTCAACATCAATCACGCCTACCACGCGCTGCGCGCCGGCCGCGCGACCGCCTCCACCACCACCCAGGCCAAGCCCCGCGGCTGGGGCGCGGAAACAGTGACTGGAAATTCCACAAAATCCTACTTCTTCACCATCCCCGCCGGCGCACCCTCCACCCCGTTCAGTGCGGCACTCACATGGCACCGGGTCGTCTCGAAATCCGGCTCCAACACCTGGAATGCCACACTCGCCGGTTTAAACCTCCGACTTTACCGCGCCAGCGGATTCACCCTCGGCACCCTGGTCGCCGCAAGCCTGAGCAGCGTGGACAACGTCGAACTCGTTTACCAATCCGCCTTGGCTCCCGGCAGTTACGCCTTGGTCGTCGAAAACACCTCCGCCACCGCCACGCCCTATGCCATCGCTTGGCACAGCCTACCCGCGGTGACCGTCGCAGCGACCGTGGCAACCGCCCGCGAAATCAATTTGCAGGCCGGCGTCGTCACCATCAGCCGCACCGGTGACACAACCTTGCCGTTGTTCGTCCCGCTCGTGGTCAGTGGCAGCGCGGTCGCGGGCAGTCATTTCCAAACGCTGCCGGCCAGCGTCATCATCGCGGCGGGTCAGTCATCGATCACCCTGCAAATCATCCCCGTGGCCGATTCCCTCGCCCAGGGCAACCGGACCGTCATCGTCGCCGTTGCCGCAGATTTCGCCCTGGTCCGGGACGTCGCGCAAACGGCGGTGGTGACCATCCAGGACAAACCGTTCGATGGGTGGCGGTTCACCAATTTCACCGCCACCGAACTCGGCATTCCGTCGATCAGCGCGGAGAACGCCGACCCCGATGGCGACGCGCTCCCGAATTTGGTCGAGTACGCGCTGGCTCTCAACCCCAAGGTTCCAGGCATTTCCCCGATCACCACCAGCCGAAGCAGCGGCTACTTGACTCTCAATGCCAGCAAAAACACCGCTGCCACCGACATCTCATGGAATGCCGAAGTCATCGCCGATCTTCAAAGCTGGCAGACGGCCGTGATCCTCACTAACACCACCAGTGCCTTCGTCGCCCGCGATTCCGTGCTAGCCGCCAACGCGGCGAAACGTTTCATCCGCCTGAAAATCACCCGGCCTTGAAACGACCACGGGCGTCGGATCCCTTGTTCCGACGCCCGTGGGCCCTTTGGGGGGCTTTTTTTTGTGCTATCCCTTACGGAAACGACAATGCCCCAAATCGGCCATATCGCCATTACGCGATCGCGTAGGGCAGGCATTTAAATCCGCCCCGCCGCCTTGATGTCGAAATAGGCGTTCGCCAGCGCCACCGCGAACTCCTGCGCGGTCGAGTCGAGCGTCAGAATCCCCAGTGCACCGAGGGTTGCCAGGATTTCCCGGCGCTCCTGCACGTAGCGGTCCGCCGCGAGAAACCGCAGCGCGGAGGAGAAATTTTCTACCGGATCGGCAATGGAATCCTCCACCGCCCGCTCGCGCATACTGGCCAGCAGCACCAGATGGCGGGATTTCAAAACCTGCAACGCGGGCACCAGTTCCTTGCCGTCCTCGCCGCGCAAGTTGGTCAACAGGATGACCAGCGAGCGGCGGCGCTGGCGGGCCATCAATTGCTCGACCGCACCGGAGAAATCGCTCGGCGCGGGCGTAGTCTGATAGTCGTAAAGATGGTTCAACAACACCGGCATCGCATGAGATCCCTTCACCGGCGGCAGCCAGCGGTCCGAGCCACCGAAGGATTTTACCGCGACCTGATCGCCCTGCCGCAGCGCGACGTGCGAAACTAACAAAATGGCGTTCAGCACATGGTCGAACTGCGGCACCCCGCCGTCGAGCGCACGCATCCGCCGACCGGTGTCCAGCAGGAACACCACTGACTGGTTGCGCTGCTCCTGATAGTCGCGGCTGATCAGCATCTGCCGCCGTGCCGTCGCCTTCCAGTCGATCTGGCCTAACGGGTCACCGTCGCGGTAGTCGCGGAGCTGATGGAAGTCCCGGCTCGATCCCGCGCGCGGCCGGCGGATGATGCCCATCGGGCTCTCGCGGTGCTGCATCGCGAGCAGGGCGAAGCGGATCACCGGCTCGTAGTTCGGATAGACCTTTACCGTTTCATCGGCCAGATGCAGCGTCCTGCGCGTCCACAATCCCAGCGGGGAAAACCGCCTGACATGCACCGGCCCGAACACCGCCTCGCCGCGCTCCCGCAAGGTCACCGGATGGAACACCCGGATCTCCCGGCCCGCCGGCACTTCACCCAACCAAGGCAGGCTCGGGGCCACCGCGCCTTGCGGGATGCCGTCGAAGATCTCCACAACGGCCGGACGACCGCCTTCATTTCTAACCGCCAAGCGGACTTTGCCCGCCTCCCCCAAGGCGAAGCGGCCGGGCAACCGGCGCTGCAACTCCAGCGGCTTCCGAAATCGCGAGACGAGCGCGTCGGTTAGAACCACCACCGCGACACCCGCGCCGAGCCACAACCACGGCTGCATCAACGACGGCACCGCCGAGGCGACGGCCGCAAGTAGCAGCCATGCGGAAGCGAGTGTTAGCAGTCGGTTGGTCGGACTCATGGATGGATATTCGAAGCGCTCGATTCTGTCTATCCGAAGGCACACGTCAAAGGCGGAATACCCCATGGACAGCGGTGGGAAGCAAAGCGCCACACCGCTTCCATGAGAAGGCAGTCAATAACTCCAAGCTCAAGTGCCGGCTGTCCGAGGTGTTCGCGGAGAATTTTCCCGGGCTGATTCGGTTAGTCCGTGCCGAAGACCGCTTCAGCGGATTGAACCTTTGGTGGACAAGGAGAGCACGAGTTTCTCCCTCTCCGCAGGTGGCAGGCTTTTGGCCGCAGTTTCGATTTCAGCGAACGTTTTCATGGAGAAACCCTTTTCTGACCGGGGAAATCGCGCAATGCTCCATTTATTGCCTGAGTCGCTCAAGCAACTACTGCCGCGGAGCCGGAACGCTTTCGACGATGGCGTGGAGAACTTCATCCACGTCCTGCCCGCTGATCGCGATTTCCGGCGTGAGTTGCACCCGGTGGCGCAGCACCGGCAGCGCGGCGCGCTTGATGTCGTCCGGGGTGACGTATCCCCTGCCGTCGAGCGCGGCGAAGGCTTTGCCGATCTTCACCAGGCTGATCGCGCCGCGGGTTCCCGCGCCGAGTGAGATCGATCTCGACTCGCGCGTTGCCTGCGCCAAGGCCACCGCGTAGGCGACGACTTCGGGGACGACCTGCAAGGCAGCGGTCGCCTGTTGGGCGGCGACGATTTCCCGCGGGCCGCAGATCACCGAGACGCCGTTGTCCGACCCGCCGGGTGTGTCGGCAGAGGCGCGGGTGACGATTTCACACTCCGCCTCGCGCACCGGATAGTCGATGAGCACCTTCATGATGAACCGGTCCAACTGCGCTTCCGGCAGCGGATAGGTGCCCTCGTGCTCGACCGGGTTCTGCGTGGCCAGCGTCATGAACGGCGGTGTTAGTTTCAACGTCTCGCCGTCGATGGTGACTTGCAGCTCCTGCATGACCTCTAGCAACGCGGACTGCGTCTTGGCCGGGGCGCGATTGATTTCATCAGCTAACAGCAGGTTAGTAAAAACCGGCCCTTGGCGGAGCTGGAAGGTCTGGCTCTTCATGTCGAACAAGCGGAAGCCAGTCACATCCGACGGCATCAGGTCCGGCGTGAACTGGATCCGCGCCGAGTGCCCGCCGAAGGTCTTGGCAAGGGTGGTGACGAGGTGGGTTTTGCCGAGGCCGGGCTTGCCTTCCAACAGGACGTGACCGCCCGCTAACAGGGCTGCGAGCACCTGCTCGATCACGATGTCCTGGCCGAGGATCACGCGGCGAACTTGCTCGCGCATCCGCTGGATCAACTCCGCCAGACTGTGGATGGGCGACATTTCTTGGGGGACCGGGGCGTAGGGATCTGGATTCATGGATTCGTTAGTGAAGGACTTGGAGCAGGCGTTGGAGATCGGCGGTGGTGCGTGTTAGAATTGCGGAGTCGGCAGGGGCGGCTTCCGCCAGCGCCCGGAACACCCGCTCGCGGGGCAGCCCGGCGCGGTCGGCCAGGAACTGGAAAAAGTCGTCGTCGCGGCGCCCGGCGCGGGTGACCACCCGCTGCCCGCGCTCGACGATCTGCGCGCGCAACGGCACCAGCAGCGCCGCGGCCCGGTCGAGCCGCCATTGGAAATCGCCCAGCGCTTCCAGGTGGTGCTCGTAGCCGCGCAAGGTGGACGCGCCGTCCGCCGCCTCGACCGGTCCGAAGCGGGTGAAATTTTTCCACAACCACAGCAATGTTAGAACCGCCAGACCTAGCAGCACCGGCCACAGGTGATCGCCCAGCAGTCCCCACAGCGAGAGTCCGGAGCCGCGCAGGAAGGCGATGCTGCCCTCATACTCCGTTACCCGGATCAATGCGTCCAACAAGGCCGCGTGCTGCTTGTCACCGATCCAGCGGTTGCGGAACAGGCGCGCGTCCGTGAGCACGGTGAGCCGCCCGTCGCCGCTCTCGACGGAGGCGAAAACTCCCGGCTCGCCGTCGTCGGCCGATACGCTGGAAGCGGACTCGGCGGCCACCTCGTATGACTTTCCCTCAAACTCGATCTTCGAGGCTGTCACTGGTTTTTCCTGATCCTCCAGGGTGATTCCCGCCCCGCCTAACAATTCGAGCAATGCCGACGACAGCTCGTCTTCCGCAGCGTGACGGGACCAGTCGTTGGTCTCGGAATCCGCATGTTCCACGAGCAAAACCAGATGCCCGCCATCGTCCACCCAACTCCCCATCCGGCGGGTGAAACTTTCATTGGTTAGGACCGATGCCGGGACGAACCACACCGCATCGTCGAACTCCGGTGCGGTCCACGCGGCGAGCGAGCGCACCTCGCCGTCGTCTCGCGCGGCGAAGCGCTCGGCGGCCAACCAGGGATTGATCCGCGCCTTGCCCTTGTAGCCGATCTCACGTTTCACCTCGGTGTAGTCGCACGCCGTTAGAGCGAACGCCACCGCCAGCAGCAAGAAAAGGCTCCGGGCAGAATGCCCGGGCCACGTGGCGCTGGCATTCTGCCCGCCGCCCTCTGCATTCAGCCGGCCTTTCACAGCCCCCTCCTTCCGCCGAACGGCCATTGCTGGCAAAGCACCTGCACTTCCGAATCCGCCGGGCTAACACCCGCATACGCCAGCCGGATCCACATCCCGGTGATCCCGCGGAAATAATCCGGATGCACCGCCGAGCCGGCCTGCTCGACGCGCCGCATGCAGTCGCCCTCGGTGTCCGACTCGTGGATTTCCACCCGCCCTAACTCCATCACCCGTGAAATCGACCCGCGGTAAAGCAGTCCCAGTGCTTCCTGATGGCGGCCCTGCTGCCACAGCAGCCAAGCCGCAGCCGGGACATCGGCGGGCAGCGTGTCGGGTGAAACCGCCATGCCCATCACCACCCGCGCGGATGGTGCCGCCAGATCCAACTTTACCCCACCCCCGCGCAGGGTGAAGACGTGCCGGTTTTTCCACAACATCCAGCCGAGGAAGCCCACCAACAAGACCACCGCACAGAGAGCGAACACATTCATCAGAATTTCCATCACACCGGCCGGCAACGATGGCCCGGACGCCGGCTTTGACTTCGGAACCCTGTCCGTCACCGTGTGGACCTCGAACGCTTTGTCCGCCTTCACCTGTTGGATGGCTTCGGTCGGGGACTCCGATCCGGCGGCATCTGCTGGCAGGCCGATCATGCAAAACGCCAGCACCATAACCACCGCTTTTCCTAACCGCTGCGCCAGCCGTTTGAACGCCAGCTCCACATCCCAGCCCTCGATCCAAGTGCGGTTGTTGATGTAAACGCCGAAGCCCGCGCCGATGACGAACACGTCGGTTAGAGATATCGCCGCCATCACGCAGGCGACCACCGTGCGGGAGATCAACAACGGCATTTCCATCGGAAAACCGGGATCCCAGGACTCGACCGCCAGTTGCCAAGCCGAGTCCTGGCCATCCGGGATGAGCATCATCACCAGCCCGAGAATCCCCAGGCCGATCCATGCCGCCGCCGTGTCTGCTAGGAAATAGATCCACATCACCACGCCTTCCCCGCGGCGCACCACCTGGCCGCAGCGTTGCCTGTAGGCCTTGCCGCGCAAGCCTTCGAGATCCTCGACCGCGAGTGTGACCGGCAGCCACGGCGAAAACCTGGCCCACAGGAACCGGTGGAAAAACCGCCGCGTCCACGCCCGCGGGATCTCGCGCCAGACCGCGCGCCACGACGGCTCCTCGCCAAACAAACGCCGGCTCAGTTCGAACAACACCAGCCGCGAGCCCACCGGTTTCACCCACCAGAACAAGGCTAACAAAAACATCGGATGATCCCATAACAGCACCGCCGCGATCGCCGTGGGAATCCCAAGCGCCAGCCACCACACCGTGATGCAGCGCCAGAAACTCCGCCTGACCATCGCGAACCCCAGGTCCACCGCCTCCCAGTCGCTGCGCGGGCGGATCTCCGCAGTCACCGTGTCAAGCCGCATGGCCGGACCTCCTTCCTGCCAGCGTGAAATACGCGATGTGCAACACCCAGCCGATGATCCCGACGGTGTATTTCAAGTTGCTGGGAAGTGCCTGCGCCGACCAGAACCCTTCCACCACCGCCGCCAGCGTGGTCATGATCGCCGCGCCGTAAATGAGTGGCAGCGCTTCTTTCGACGCCACCACCAGCGCTCTAACACGCGGCAGGCGTCCGGGCCGCAGGATCGCCAGGCCGAGCCGCATGCCCGCCATCCCGGAAACCACCATGCCTAACAATTCAAACGACGAGTGCCCCGCCACGAACGACCAGAACGATTCCGGATTGCACGCATGGCCCACGTAGCCCGCCGCCGCGCCGATATGCAGACCGTTGAAAAGCAAAAAAAACAAAGTGCCCACGCCCGCCGCCATGCCGCCCGCGAAGATCCTGAAGTCGATCGCCACGTTGTTATAGATATAGAAACAGAACATCATGAAGTTCGAGCCATACTCCGAGCGCAGGTGGCTGAGCTGTTCCTCCCTGCCTCCATACATCTGCTCCATCCCTGCCATCCCGTCCGCGCCCAGCACCGCCTGGACCCAACGAATGTCATGCCCGGCGGACAGCATCATCGCGAAGAAAGGCAGCCAGAACACCGCATTGCACAGCCAGAACAACCGCCACTCCTTGCGCACCGCCTGCGGAAACTTGACCGCCACGAAGTTCACCACGTTTTCCCAACTCCCGCGCCGCGTCCGATAGATCAACTCGTAGCCGCGGATCACCAGTTCGTTCAAGCGCTCGGTGATCCGCCCGCCGTACATCCGCGACTCCGCCAGCGACAAGTCCAGGCTCAACTCGCGGAACAGCCGCGGCAGTTTTTCTGCGTCCGGCCCCGCCTTGCCTTTCTCCATCAGCGACACCAGCAGCTCGTATTCCGCCCAGCGTGCCATGTTCTTG
>JANOZJ010000220.1:0-1678 GCA_031429315.1 Akkermansiaceae bacterium | reverse complement strand
CGAAACGAAAGTCCTCAAAGCAGACATCGGCTCGCCGAAGGATGTGAAACGCCTCGTCTCCGAAATCCCGGACCTCAAGGGAATTTTCCACCTCGCGATGGTCATCGACGATGCTCCGCTTTCCGCCCTAACTGCCGAGCGCCTTCGCACCGTCATGGCACCGAAAGCGCACGGCGCATGGTTGCTGCATGAAGCCACTCAAGGTCTCGATCTCGACTGCTTCGTGATGTTCTCCTCGGTCTCAAGTATCTTCGGAAACCCGGCGCAAGGAAACTACTCTGCGGCGAATGCCTTCCTCGACTCGCTCGCCTATCATCGCCGTGCGCTCGGCCAGCCAGCGCTCGCGATCAACTGGGGCGTGCTCGGCGGTGAAGGATACGTTGCTAGAAATGAGCGCGTCGCGGAGTTCCTTGCCCGCCAAGGAACCGGCGCACTCACACCGGCCGAAGTCACCTCGTTAATGGAATCCTTCCTCACCGCCCACGCCACCCAAGTCGCCGCGATCCGCGTGGACTGGGCGAAATGGCGGCAATCGTTCCGCGGCATGCAGGACAATCCGCTCGTCGAGCGCATTTTCGCAGGCGGCGTCGAGGCGGCAGAATCCGCCGGTGGTGGCACCGACTGGCGCGCCAAGATCCAAGCCGCATCTGCCGAAGATCGCAATGGCGTCATCGGCGAAGCCGTGCGCGACGTCGTCGGCTCCGTGCTGCGCGTCAAGCCGGACAGCCTGCGCGAAGACCAACCGCTCACCGACCTCGGCCTCGACTCGCTGATGGGTGTAGAAATCGAGACGATGTTAGAAAGTGCCATCGGTGTTGCATTACCACCGACTAGCCTGATGCGGGCACGGACGATCGGCCAGATCGCCAACTTGCTCGCCGAGCAAATGGGTGCGGATTCCGACGCTCCCGCGAAAGCCGCAGTGGTCGCGGAAATCGTCGAAACCTCCGAACTCGATCTCGATTCGCTTTCCGACGAAGACCTCGATCTCCTACTCGGTGGTGTGAACGAAGAAGTTCCTGCGGGGAAGAGCTGATTGAAATAGGGATTTCGCCGCTCTTTCAGTCTATTCTGTCAAGCAACGGAGGTTCATTGGCCTTCGATGAATACGTCGATTTTCCTCGGTGAGAGTGGATCCGGCTAGGCGGGGTTCTCCGACCAGTCTTCCACTCGTAAATCCGCCACGCGTTTGAACTCGCCGGTATTGTGAGTGACAAGTGTCAGGTCATTGGCCAGGGCCGTGGCGGCAAGCAGGAGATCAAACGGCCCGATGACTTGTCCATTGGTTTCGAGGGCATCCCGAATCTGCGCATAGCGCTCTGCCACGCTCAGGTCCACCGGCAGGCACTCGAAAGGCCGGAGAAGCTGATGGATGATCTGCCGCCGCTTTTCCGGTAGCCCGTATTTCCGGGCACCGTGGAGCAACTCAGCCCAGACGATGACGGAAGTTTTCAGATCACCGCTTTGGCATCGGCGGAATCTCCCGGCGGCAGGCCCATCGGGGCGCTTGAGGATCTCGATCCAGAAATTAGTATCGGGCAACCACATCATTACCACGTTTTCACAGTGGGAAGTTCACCTTGCTCTGGACGTGCGAATTCGACGTCGGAAAAGGCCCCGATGACGGAATCGAAGTAGGAATCGTCCAACAAGTTCGCTGCCGTGCCAGCAGGACGCA
>JANOZJ010000219.1:0-2298 GCA_031429315.1 Akkermansiaceae bacterium | reverse complement strand
CTCGCCGAAGCCGACGGTGGTGATAGGGCAGGGGGCTTTCGCCGCGACATCGAGGCAGTTCTGTTCGTCGCCATTGACGTAGGCCATGCCGCCGCGTGGGACGATGTTGAGCAGGCGGCGGAAGGTGAGTTTGATCTCGTCGATGTTGTTATAAATGTCCGCGTGGTCGAACTCGACGTTGTTGACGATGACGCACTCGGGCAGGTAGTGGAGGAATTTCGAGCGCTTGTCGAAGAAGGCGGTGTCGTATTCGTCGCCTTCGAGGACGTTGAATTCCGAGTCGGTGAAATGCGCGCCGTGGCCGAGATTTTTCGGCAGGCCGCCGATCATGTAGCCGGGATCGCGGCCGGCGTTTTTGAAGATCCACGCCAGCATCGCCGAGGTGGTGGTCTTGCCGTGGGTGCCGGAGACGACGAAATTGCGTTTTCCACGGAGGAAGAATTCCTTCATCACCTCGGGCAGGGAATGATAGAGCAGCTTGCGGTCGAGCGCGGCCTCGGCCTCGGGATTGCCGCGGGAAATGGCGTTGCCGATGATGACCACGTCGGTGTCGGCGGGGATGTTTTCCTCGGCGTAGCCCTCGCTGAGGGTGATTCCCTGGCCGCGGAGGAAGTCCGACATCGGCGGATAGACGTTGGCATCGGAGCCGGTGACGGTGAAACCGCGTTGTTTCATGGCGGCGGCGACGGCACCCATGGCAGTGCCACAGATCCCGGTGAAGTGAAAATTATTCTTGTCGGACATCGAAGGGCGCGACGCTACGCAGCGAATCCGGGCCGGGCAATCAGGAATAGTGGGCCACCCCGCTTCCTTAGTCGCCTTGCTCAGGGGCAAGATATTTTCCGGTGAACTCAGCCGATGCGTCTTTGCCTTGTTGGATCCAAGCGATTTCGTCATTGCGGACCGACGCTGCGAGTTTTTCGCCCTTGGCGAGTCCTTCCGTCAATTCGAGATCAATATCTCCCGCTTTCATTCCTTTGGGAAAAGTGGATCGGGCGGCGTCGAATTTCTTGGTGAGGCGGGCTTTTTCCTCGGAGTTGGCGGCCTTTCGGGAGGCGTGCAGGTAGGCGAGGCTGGCGAGATGGGTGGCATTCACCTCGGACTTGCCGGTGCAGAGTAGATCGCCGAGTGCTTCCTGAAGAACCGGATTGTCGAAGTCGGCGAACCGCATCATTCCGAGGACTCCTTTGATCGCTTCCTGGCGCAGTGAGTCGGTCATGATTCTGCGGGGCGTCTTGGACACGACGAAGGCGGAGTAGCCGGACGACCTGAAATCATGCTGCTCGTTAGGACCAGGCCGTTCGCTCATGACCGGCTTTCCCGCGATCACCCATTCGACGAGCCATTTCTGATATTTCTCGCGGCCGAAGTGCGCCTGGGGATTGATGGAAAGGGCTTTGTTGATGAAGTCGAGCGATCGAGGAAGATCGGCGGTGTAGATCAGGAACGTCCCCATGTTGGAGTAGGTCTCATAGATCCCCGGCTGAATGCTCTCCTTGAGCTTCATGGTCTCGCAGGCGGCGGGGTGGTCACCCAACTTGTGTTGGGAAACGGCGAGATCGTCGTAAAACGACATCAGTTTAGGATCTTTCTCCAACTGCTTTCCGGCTTTCACCACCCGCCATTGATGGAACTCGCGCGAGTGGCGGGGAAAGTTGCCAGTGATCAGATCGATGACCTCGGGAAAGCGGGCGTTTTCTGCGTCGATTGTGTCTCGATCCCACAGACAGGCGGAGGCTCCAGAGAGAAGGAAGAAGCTCACGCAAATGAGGATCGCTGAAAATTGACGGTGCTTCATCGCGGCGACAGCACCCATGGCCGTGCCACAGATCCGGGTGAAGTGAAAATTATTTTTGTCGGACATCGAAGGGCGCGACGCTACGCAGCGAATCCGGGCCGGGCAATCAGGAATAGCGGGGGGCTCCACTTCCCCGGGCACCGCATCGGGAACTTTGGCGGGAACGGCGACCCATGACACAGAGACGTGACGGGCGAAGCGTTGCGGAGAAATCACCCGAGATCCTCGGCGCTCAACTGGGTCAGCTCACTCTTGGTCCACTCGCGCTTGCGCAGGCAGAGGCGCACGGCGTGCTTGCGGATCGCTTTCTCAAAGAGGTTCCGCATGTGGCGGCCGTTGCCGAAGCCGCGGCCGGCGGTTTTGAGTTCGGCGGCGATCCGCGTTTCGAGCGTTGCTTCTGTGGAGGCATCCAGCGTGTATTGGTTTTTCTCGCAGAATCCTTTGAAAATCGCGACCAACTCGGGTGCGGTGTAGTCCTCGAAATTCAGGTGAATCGTGAA
>JANOZJ010000218.1:0-9927 GCA_031429315.1 Akkermansiaceae bacterium | reverse complement strand
TCAGCTTGCCAAGCCCGGAATCTGCTCCTAATTGTCCCGCCCCCGCACGCGGGGCATGAAGGCGAGGATAGCTCAGTTGGTAGAGCAGTTGGCTTTTAATCAATTGGTCCTGGGTTCGAGTCCCAGTCCTCGTACTTCCTTCATTTAAAACCACCTTCGAAGTCAGTCCCGTAGAAATGGGGATTTGAGAACGTCGCCAACTTTGTTGCCGCTGATGACGCGATTGATGAACCCAAGTTTCTGTTGGGGAAATGAAGCGCCGAATTTCGCGGCGATGATGAACGCGTATCTGTGGCCGAGAATATGGTTCGGATCGGCGCTGCGCCCGCGGTTGCCATCGGTGATCGAGTCCCCTTGGAAAAGAATGCGCTGGCCGTCCTCGGAAATCTTCGGAGGACGCGACTTAGCGATGGCGGTGGAGAGAAAGACGAAAACTAACAACAAATACCTCATCCTAACGAGTTTTGAGGTTCTTGTCGGCGAAATCGAGATATTGTTGCCAGTCGAAGTCTTTCACCTCGTGCTTGCCGGAGCGCACGTGGTAGCCGATGCCGCCTTGCACCGAGGTCCCGACCGCAGGCCATCTGTCGGCGGGCAGGCCGGCCGCACCTAGCAGCTTGAACACCGGTTCTGCGGCCTTGGCACCGGCGAACTCGCCTTCCGGATCCGAGTGCTTGTCATCCACCGCGCTGGCCACATAGACCGGCCGCGGCGCGACTAGCGAAATCACCAGGTGCTGGTCGAACGGCAGCTCCCTGTCCTTGCCGCTGTACTTCTGAAAACTCCGCGCGAACCAATGCGGAAACACCGTGTTCAGTCGCGCGATGTCCTCCCCCAACCCGCGGTGGAAGAGCTTCGCGCCGCCGGCCCCGGACTCGTTGCTGATGACCATCGCGAAGCGTTCGTCAGTCGCCCCAGCCCACAGCGCCGCCTTGCCCAGACGCGAGAAGCCGAAGACCGCCACGCGTTTCGCATCGACCGCCGGTTCCTTCTCCAACACGTCCAAGGCCCGGCTCAAGCTCCACGCCCAGGCCGCAATGCAGCCGAAATTCTCATCGCCTTGCTGGAGTTCCGGGAAAAGCGGCTGCACCCCGCTCTCGAAGTACGGTTTGCGGTCTGCGCAGACGTCTTCCCGATAGATCGTCGCCAGCGCGTAACCCCGCGAAACGATTTCCTCCACCGGCCACCGCTTCGCGTTGGTCCCGCGGCTCGCTTCCGTGGCGCGATGATCCTTCGCGGTCGCGGGACCACCGTCGGTCGGTTTGCTTTCCTCGACCCAGCTCTCGGTTAGACGGATGCCGGGATCGGGATGGATCGTCTGGTTCCCCGAGAAATTCAGTCCGACGATCGCAGGCATCGGGCCTTTCGCCCCGTTCGGCAGATAGACCAGCAGATCTATCCGCGGTCCGGGCTTGCCGCCAGGATAGATCGCGATCTGGAGGCGCGTCGCCTTGCCGCCGAGAGCCGCCGGGTCGCGGTCGAAGACCTCGGAAACCATCTTCTCCGGCTTGCCGGGAGACCGCCCGTACATTTCACGGGTAAAAAGTTCGAGCAGCTCCGGCCGCCGCTTTTGTCGCCACTCGGCGGGAGTCGTGATTTTCGTTCCATCGGTCGCCACGAGCGGGTCAGGGAGATCCGCAGCCCACGCCTGCGATACTAACATGAAGGTGGCGGGAAGGATGAGTTTCATGGCTTTGTAGGTATATGGAAGATTGACCTTCGGTCAACCCTCTGGAGTTTGGCCCCGGCTGCTTATATTAGGTGAGGCGTGAGTCCGGGCGGTTGTTGATTATGCGGCGGCGAGGAGCGTGGCTGATAGCTCCGGCTTGGCTGAGTTGGTTGGGGACAAGGCGTTCGAGTTCGGGGACGATTTGTTCTTCAATGGCGCGGATGAGGCCGGGATCGACGGCTAGGTTGATTTTGAAAAAGGGCAGGCCGTCGAGGCTGTTGTCATAGGACTGCGCTTGCACAAGTCGGGCGGCGGGGCCGGGCACTCTGAAGGGAGCCGGTGTTGGGAATAGGTGCCGAAATTCAGGTTGTCGGCCTTTGGCTTTGCATACATTTTCAGGAATCCCGAACATGCATGCGGTCATTTCACATCCAGATCATGAACAACTCTTCACCATTGCGGCGAGTCAGGACGGCTATTTCACGATGGCGCAGGCACTGGAGGCGGGGTTTGCACGGGAGCACGCACAGCTACCACGTGAAAGGCAGGCAACTGGCTGCGCGAGCACCAGGGCATTTACCGGCTGCGGCAGTTCCCGCTGACGGAGAACGGACATCTGATTCCTAATTTCCTTGGCACAATCACACCTCATTCCCTCTTCCCCTTCGGATCCGTGACCGCCGTCCAATCCACCGCTCCATGGTCGAGCCTCTGCACCTCGCTGGCGTAAACCGCGTCTTCGTTTTTCGGGTCCAGTTCGGCGGCGAGTTGAATGAAATAGCGGGCCAGCTTTTGGTTTTCCCCGCCGCCTTGTTTAGCGAGGAGCTGGCCACGCGTCAGGATCAGCCGGGCGAACACCGGCGGGCTGTAATTGCTCTCGGTGATTTCCGGCAGCACCCCTTTCGAGAGCTGAAAATTCACCACCACCGCCTTCTTGTTGCGCGGGGAAAGTTGGAGGGCCAGCGCCAGCATCCGGCGCGCGTCCGCCAGCGATGCGGGCGATGCCTTGGCCGTGGCCAGATGGTTGGAGGCAATCGTCGCCAAGTTCGTGGCGTATTCTTCCCGCTCGGAATCCAGCATCCCCAGATCCTGGGTGAACACGCTGGTCATCACTTTCGGCGCGTCCCACGGGAACGATTTCACCGTTTCCTCCGCCCCGAGAATCGGTGCCATGGCATAAAAAGTTGCCGCTACTTGCCAAAAACGCATCATCAGCGCTAAGGATGGAAGAAGTCCGATTATTGGCAAGTGGCAATTCCCGAATCAGCTCCTGGAAAACCCCGACTCCGCGAATCCATGCGGCGGGCGCTGCGTGAGTTCGACGGCAGCTCCGCCCCAGCCTGCGCCGCCTTGAAAAAATGGCTCCAGAGCCATCCCGCGCTCCGCACCATCGCCATCTATTCCCCGCTCCCCGGCGAGGTGGATCTATCAACCGTCGTCCGCCTTCACCCCGCCATCCTCTGGGTCTATCCGAAAGTCAGCGGCCACCACCTCACGTTTCATTCCGGCGACGACCACCGCCCCGGAGCGTTCGGGATCCTCGAACCTCACCACGAGTCCCCCGAAGTTCCGGTCGAGGAAATCGACGCCTTCATTTGCCCCGGCCTCGCCTTCGACAAAAATGGCGGCCGCCTCGGCCGCGGCCGCGGGTTCTACGATCGCCTCCTCGCCCAGGCGCGCCCCGGTGCCCTCAAGATCGGCATCTGCTTCGATTTCCAACTCGTTCCGGACACCTTTCCCGAGCCACACGACGTGCTGATGGATGAGGTGCTTTTCTCGAGAAGTGGATAGTTGATAGTTGATAGTTGATTGAAAGAGCAGAGGCGTCCGAGCCGCAGCTTCTTGCTCTTTTCTTGGCTATCACCCATCAACTCTCAACCATCAACTTCTTCAAGCCCAGCCCGGCACCTCCAGCCGGAACTCCGGAATCCGCGAAAACACCCAATCCCCCGTCGCCGTCTCGCCGAAGAACGCCCCGGACACTTTTGCTCCCCGCGCCACGACGTGGTAGCTGTTATAGGAAAAATGTCCGCCCGGCTCGATCACCGGCGTCTGGCCGACGATCCCATCGCCCTCCACCACCGAGATTTCCCCCTCATCCTCCTGCACCACCCATTTCCTGCCCCGGATCGTCACCGGCACCGGCGAGTCGTTGTGGATCGAGATGAAATAAACGAACGGGTGCGGCTTCTCCGGCGGCGCGTCGAGGCTCGGCATGTAGATCACGTCGTCCACCTTCACCCGCAGCCCTTCAAATTCCCGGATCACTCCTGCCATGACGCGGATCTTTCTGTGAGTTGCGCGACCTGCCAAGCACGAAAGCCGCTGCCAGTGGGTTTAGACGTGTCATCTGTGGCTGAGAAACTCATCCAACGTCGAACCGATGTCCTTGATGATCTGACGCAGAATCACCGGCGACACGTCCCTGCCAGGGTGGTTAGGAACCGTCGTGCCACGCCCGTCGGGATGCCGGTATTGCATGTGTGAGCCACGCTGGCGGACCATGACAAAGCCCATCGAATCAAGAATCCCGCAAACCTCGCGCGGCTTGAGCACAGGATACCGGGACATGGCCTATGCGGCGAAAGTGATGCTTTGGGTTCCCACGAACTCCGAATCCAAATCCGGCTCTCCGTCCTCCAAAAGCATCGCTATCACCTCACGAAGGTTTTGCTGCAGCTCGTCAAGCGTCTCGCCCTGCGAGTGAGCACCGGCGAATCCAGGAACGAAGCCGACGTAGAGTCCCGTATCGGAACAACGCTCGATCACTGCGGTGAATGCTTTCATCGGTGAAAAGCTATGTCGGCCAGACCGACGAGTCAATCAGCGTGAACAAACTCGTCGAAGAACTCGCCACGATCAGCATCGCCGAGTTCGATGCGGATACTCCAAAATCTTGCCGTCCACAGTCACGAGAGGCACATCGAGAACGCAAGCCGTCGCGACGATAATTTGGTCTGCGCGGTCGCGGTCGAACTCGCCTGGAAGCTGAGTGGACTCGACGCAAATGCGGGGCGAAAGCTCGACGAGTCGGACGCCTGGATACGAGAGTGCCTGCTGAAGCCAATCGAATACGGGACACGGCAACAAGCGGATGGTTCATGGCGCTACTCTACTGTAAAGGCGTGATTGGGAAAGGCTTGCGTCCCTGCTCCAGAAGCGCCCAATCGGCGAGCAATTCCGGCTCGTGAAGCTCGGCTCAAGCCTCGACGAGCCGCTGCTGCGGGATGAAGCCGATGATGAGCGCGACCGGGGAGATGGAAAACACCGCGACGTGCTCGCCGTAGTAAGCTTGAAAATGCGGAACGTGATGGCGCACCGAAGGCTCGGAGAACATCCGAATGATGATGCCGTAAAAGCGTGAAAGTTCGGGCATGGCGTGTGTTTCGTGGAGAGCTTATCGCTCTCATTTCTCTGAGCAAGCCAGCAAACGCCTAACGACCCCAAGCTCAGCGACGGCGGAGCGCGGCGCGGGAGCTGCGAAGGTGGAGCGAAGAAGGCGGCAACGGACGTAAGACAACGCCCCGCTCGGACGAGACGGCTACGAACGTGAATAGCAGCTCCCGTGACGCGCGGAGCAGTTCGCTGCCGCGCATGGTTAGGCGACTTTATGTTTGAAGTGGAGCCAGACAACGAGCTTTTTCCCGTCGCTCGGTCGGATGAAGTCGAACCAGACTTCTTCGCCGTCTTTGGGAACGCCGGAGACGTATAGGTTGCGTGATATAATCTCACTGTGCGTCTGCCCGCTAGAAGCCTTGCTGGTGATAAGCTCGGAAAGCGTAAATTGAGCGATGTAGGCAATCCTGGTGCCCTTGAAGTGCGGCGTGACGCGGACAGTAATACCGATGGGCACGGGTCGGAAGCCGCTGGGGGCAACACTCGCTGGTTGGTGCTCGTGAGTGATTTCGATCTGTGCTTGTTGGCCCGACTTGGTAGTGACACGGGGCGCACTAAGCATGTCAATGCCCTTGGTCTTCGCAAGCTTTGTGAGGTCGTGTGGAATGGCTTCCTTGCCCGACTCAAAGAACTTGGCTTGGATGGTAATCTGCTCGGCTGCGATGAGTGCCGCTGGCAGAAGCGATAGAAGTGCGTAAAGAATGAGAGATTTCATGTTTGGTGTTTTTGGTGTGGGTTTAGAGAAAGCGTTCTGAGTCGCCTAACTTCCTATTATACTACTTGGGGATTTCGCCAGTCGTATAGCAAGACCTGCGGAAAGTGCGGTTCCACGGGGGATGGCGGGGGGCTGGAGGAGGAGAACAGGTACGCTCCGGTCGTATCGCAGGCATCTGCGGGTGTCGAGGAATTTACTGTCGGGCGCTTTGGAAGATTCCAGTCGTATAGCAGGGCTTCCTAGTATACGACTGGGATCCTATGAAAATCGACGAAATCATGCGGAAGCTCTCGGATGTATGCCGGTTGAAGCGTTACAGCTATGCGACGGAAAAATCCTACGCGGGGTGGCTCCAGTCGTATAGCAGGATGCTGCTGACCCTTCCTCCGGAATGGACGAGCGAAGAGAAAGCGGTGGCGTTCTTGACCCAGATGGCCGGGCGCGGGGTGGCGGCGGCGACCCAAAGCCAGGCGTTGAATGCCCTGGTGTTCATCTACGGCCAGGTGCTCGGCACGCCGCTGGGAAATGTGGACGCGCTTCGGGTGCGGCGTCCCGCCAGCGTCCGAACGGCGCTCACGGCGGATGAAACGCGGGCCTTGCTGGGTGGGATGGAGGATTGGGCCGGCTATCGGACGCGGTTGATCGTCCAGTTGCTTTACGGCTGCGGGCTGCGGGTGACGGAGCCGCTGGAATTGCGGGTGAAAGACGTGGATGTGGAGGCGGGGCAATTCGTGGTGCGCGCGGCAAAAAACAACAAGGACCGGGTGGTCGCGCTGCCGGAATGCCTTAGGGAGGCGATGGGATATCTGGAAGCCAGACCGGGGAACGTGCGCAGCCCGTTGGATTCGCTGTGACCACAGGAAGCGCCCGTTCGCAGGTGCGTGGAAAACGGCGTCCCTAAGGGGCTGTGGGTTTTGGAGCGAGATGAGGTCGAGTTAGTGGAAGTCGGGAGTTGCCGGGCGCGGCGGGAGCGTTATGAAAGCGGCATGACGAATGGGATTCCGGTGGCGTTGACGATCGCGGGCTCGGATTGTTCCGCAGGGGCCGGCCTCCAGGCGGATTTGAAGACGTTCCAGCATTTCCACGTCCACGGGCTGACGGCGGTGACCTGCGTGGTTTCGGAAACGGCGAACATCGTCCGCGCGGTGCATCCGGTGCCGGTGGCCATCGTGCGCGACCAGATTTCCCTGCTGATGGAGAGTTTCCCGGTGGCGGCGGTGAAAACGGGGATGCTTTTCTCCGCCGTCCACGTCGCCGCCGTCGCGGAAATCCTGCGGAGCTATCCGCTCGTTCAGCTCGTCGTCGATCCGGTGATGATCGCGTCCACTGGCGCGTCCTTGTTAGAGCCGGATGCCGTGAGCGCTTACCGCGAGTTGCTGCTGCCACTCGCCCGCGTGATCACGCCGAATTTGCCGGAAGCCGAAGTCTTGCTTGGCGAACGCATCGTCGATGAAGCCTCGCTCGAACCCGCCGCCCGCCGGCTCGCGAAAATGTTTGGCACTGCCATTCTCCTAAAAGGCGGCCACCTCGACGGACCTCACTGCGTGGATCTGCTCGTCGATTGGGGAGAAGTTTATCGCTTCACCGCCGCGAGGATTGCCGTTGCCGGTTCCCACGGGACCGGTTGCACGCTATCAGCCGCGATTGCCGCGGGTCTCGCGCTAGGAGAGCCGCTGCCCCGCGCGGTGGATATCGCCAAGGGCTATCTCGGCGAAACGTTGACCAGGTCATATCAATTTCAATCGACCACCGGCGGGATCGTCCACGCGCTCAATCAAGGCACCAAGTTTCCACAAAAATAGTCTAGGACTTCAGTCCGTTATTTTGTCCACGCATGGGATGCGCTCTGAAAACGGACTGAAGTCCTCGACTACTTTCGACCTTCGCTGAAAACGGGGCGTGACATAAAAGCCTGAAATCCGTAACTTCTCCGAAGCATCTCAGCGCATTCTCTCCTTATGGAAAATCCTCTTCACGCCCTCGGTTACAAGTTCCTGACCGCTTCCCTCGACGCCGAGGACCAGTCCGCCGCCGCCAAACTCACCCGCCGCGGGTTCCTTCTGGCGACCGCCTCGCTTGCCAGTTGCTCCGCCGCAGAACCCTTGGCGACCAAGTCGAGAGCCGCCGCCCCCGTCAAGACGCCGTCCAACACCGCCTACCGCACCCCGCCCGTCCAAGGTCCGGTCCCGCGCAATCCGGACCTGTCGCTCGGCTCGAATTTCTCCAAAGACGCCGGCATTTCCTTCTCCCGCGTGCTGGTTTCCGGCAACTACGTTGCAATCACCTTCGACGACGGCCCGCACCCGCAAAACACCCCGCGGCTGCTCGACATGCTGCGCGCCCGTAACATCAAAGCTACCTTCTACGTCATCGGTCGCAGCGTCGAACTCCACCCGCAAGTGGTCCGCCGCACCGTCGCGGAAGGCCACGAAGTCGGCAACCACTCCCAAACCCACCGCTTGCTCAGCAAACTCGGTGACTCGGAACTCAGGCTCGAAATGAGCCGCTGCCGCGACGCCGTGAGCAGGGCCGCCGGCGTCGAGCCGCGCACCATGCGTCCGCCCTACGGCGGACTGCTCCAGCGCCAGCGCGAGATCGTCCATTCCGAGTTCGGCTACCCGGTTATTCTCTGGTCGGTCGATCCGCTCGATTGGAAACGCCCCGGGGCGGGCGTCGTCACCTCGCGCATTTTAGCAGGTGCCTCGTCCGGCGGCATCGTCCTCGCCCACGACCTCCATGGCCAGACCGTCGATGCCATGCCGGCCACTCTCGACGGCTTGCTCCGCCGCGGTTTCAAGTTCGTCACCGTCTCGCAATTGCTGGCGATGAAAACCGACGCGCCGGCCGTCCAGGCCTCGCTCGCTCCGTCGAACATCTGATCCACTCTCCCCCGCCCCGTGAGCTACCCCATGTTCGGCGAGCGCTACTTCGCGACGCGTGAACGGCTTGCGGACGTGATGCGCGGCACCGTCGAACTGGCCGCGGAAACCAACACCGATCTCGGCGACAGGCTGCCGCCCGCGACCCTCGAAAAAGGACTCGGCACCCCGTTTCTCTTCCTCGTCTGCGGCGAGGTGAACGCCGGCAAATCCACCCTCCTCAACGGCCTCTTCGGCCACGACCTTTGCCCCGTCAGCAACCTGCCGGAAACCGACCGCGTGCTCTGGTATCAGTTCGGCAATCCGGCGCGCGATGTCGGGATCACCCCGGTGTTAGAGGAACGTTACCGCCCGCTCGGATTTCTCCGCGATTTCCATCTGATAGACACACCCGGCACCAACTCGGCGGCCGCTGGCTATCAGGAAATCACCGCCCGCTTCCTGCCGGTCGCCGACCTCATCCTGTTCGTCTTCCCGGTCACCAACCCGTGGGCTGCGTCCACTTGGAACTTCATTTCCCAGCTCTCCCCGGAGTGCCTCAAGCAAGCCGCCTTCATCATCCAACAGGCCGACCAACGCGAACCCGTCGACATCGACGTCATCCGCGGCCACATGGCGGATCTCTCGCTGAAACGCATCGGCCAAGTCCCGCCGATCTTCGCCGTTTCGGGCAAGACCGCGTGCGAGGCCAAACGCGCCACCCCCATCGCCCGTGATCGACTCAAGTCCAGCGGCATTCAGGAATTGGAAACCTTCATTTCCAACAACGTCTGCGAATCCCCCGCGCGCAGGAACCTCCTTGAAACCTGGCGCAGCCAGGCCGCCTCCGCGCTGCGGGCGGTGGAGGACCACGTCGAGGACCAAACCCACGCCCTCAACTCCCAAGGCCGGTTCCTCGACACCATCGAGCGGGAAATCGACGACATCCGCGAGCGCTTCGTGAGCCGTCTGCCGCGCCATCTAACGGGCGTGGCCGAGATCTTCGAGACCGAAGCCGTCTGGGTTTCCAAGCGCCTGCACCGGCGGCTCGGCGTGATTCCCTCGTTCATCCGCCTGTTCACCGGCGACCGCACCGGCCCGGAAATGGAAGCCATCTTCGTCGAGCGCCTGCAATCCGCCGTCGAGGCCGTCGCCGACAAGGATGGCGTCGAAGTCGTCGAATTCTGCCGCAACCACTGGAACGAACTCGGCGAGCGGGTGAAGCAAGCGATGGCCGTCGATCTCGGCAGTTCCGGCCCGCTCGATGAAACGCTGGCCACCGCCAAAAA
>JANOZJ010000217.1:0-8510 GCA_031429315.1 Akkermansiaceae bacterium | reverse complement strand
CCGAAGAGCGGCCAGCCGTTGAGGACTTGCGGGGCGAGTTCGTGTTCGGGCTTCGTGGCGTTTTTGTCGCCAGCGATGCCGATGGTCATTCGCAGGTCCGAGCGCTTGGTGCAGGCGAGCTTCAGTTTTAGGGTGAGGCGGGGAATGTTCCGGGCGACCTCGATCCGTCCGAGATAGTTTCCGCGTTCCCAAGTGGGATCGACCATCGCGCTGTAGAGCAGGTAGATTTTGCCGTCTTTCGACCAGGTTTTGCCCCATGAGTTGAGCACGATGAAGGCACCGCGCTCCCGATCCGCGAGGGTGACTTTGCCATCGTTATTGATATCGATGTCGTTGGAAATTTTCCCATCGGCATTCACATCAAATCCGACTTTTTCATCATATCCCACACAAGTGATGCCGTGGCCGAAACCGCTGGGTCCCCAACGGACCCACAGGTCTTCTCCTGCTAGGTATTCTCCTTCGGGAATCGTCCTCGTGACCTCTTCCAGCTTGCCCATCCGTCCGTCCAGCGCCAGCAATCCGCCGATGGGTTCTTCGCCAGCTTTAGGCTGGTTGCGGTCGAAGAGCCAGCCGCGGGCTTCGTTGATCTGTGCGACGGTGGCGGTCGGGGTGTAGCGATAGCCGGCGACGCGATATTCCATCGCTTCGCGCCAGGGGGCGTAACCGTTAGCCCACATGCCGATTTTGTCTTTGTCTCCTTCCACGCGCCCGTAAGATTTCACGGTGGGGATTCCGATGCGCTTGGCCGTTTCCCAACCATGATGCGCTTCCGATCCTTGATCACTCTTGGCCGCATTGCACATGTTCCAGGAAAAATCGGCGGGAAATTGCGTGGCTGTTGTGCTGGCCTCGGTGCCATTCAGGACGTTCATTTCGTAGGTGAAGATCGAGGCCACCGCCGTGAACTGACCACAGGCTCCTCCCTTCTGTTTGTAAATTGGAGGGAACTGCGGGCGGGTGGAGTTATCAACACGCGACGGCAAGCGGTTGATATCAACGGCCGTCTCGCCGATGTCAGGGCCTATCGCATCACGCCAAGTGTCGTAATCTTCTCCCACCGAATGAGGCCGGGAAAACGGCTTGGGATAAGCGGCGTGAGCGGGGATGTCTGCATCGCCCGCCATCACTGTGGTGATGAAGCCTGAAATGAAGATGGAAGCGGTGAGCGTGGGATATTTGAGGATGGGAGTCATTGGTAATTAATAGTTTAGAGTGGGTGCTAGAAAGATTTTATCGGCTCGGTGTCTACCGCAGGGTGATATTCGCGTCAAGGTTAAGGAGGCTTTGGGCGAGGATGGTGAAGGTGGCGGCTTCGATGGGATCGAGGGCGGTGTCGAGTTTGGATTCGCCGATTTGCAGGAGGGCTTCCGCGTTGGAAGATTTCGATTTGAAGAAGTCGCGCTGTTCGGTGATGAGGGCTAACAGGATGGTGAGGTGCGCGGGTGCGGGAGATTTACCAAGGACTTCGCGATAGGCCCAGTGTGCGCGGGATTCATCGGTGCTGCCGCCGTTTTTAAGTATGCGCTCGCCGAGCTTGCGGGCGGCTTCGACAAACTGCGGGTCGTTGAGCATGACGAGTGGCTGGAGCGGGGTGTTAGTGACTTGGCGGCGAGTCGCGCAGACATCGCGGGTGCTGGTGTCGAAGATCATCATGTTAGGCGGGGTGGTGGTGCGCCGCCAGAAGGTGTAGAGCGAGCGGCGGTAGAGACCTTCGCCACTGTCCTGCTTGTATTCGGGAAGGAAGTTGTTGAGGACGCTCCACATCGAGCCGGGTGCCTGATAGGGCATGGCTGGCTCGCCGCCGATTTTTTCGGAAAGCAGTCCTGATAGAGCGAGTGCGGAATCACGAAGCATCTCGGCGGTGAGCCGGCGGGAGGGGCCGCGGGCGAGCAGGGAGTTCGCCGGATCCCGCTCGCGGAGCTCGGGCGAGGTGGTGGAATCTTGGGCGTAGGTGGCGCTGAGCACCATCTGGCGGATCGCACGTTTTTGATCCCAGCCGTGGGCCATGAAGTCCCGCGCGAGCCAATCGAGGAGGGCGGGATGAGATGGCTGCGCACCCTGGAGCCCGAAGTTATCGGAGGTGGCGACGATGCCCGTGCCAAAAATTTCCTGCCAGATGCGGTTGATGGTGACGCGGGCTGTTAGTGGGTGGTTCGGGGAGGTGAGCCATTTCGCGAACCCGAGGCGGTTACGGGGTTGGTCTGCGGGAAAGGGCGTAAGCCAAGCGGGAGTCTCGCGGCCTACCTTTTCACCGATGGACGTGTAGTCGCCGCGGACGAGGATGTAGGCGGGCACGGGTGCGGCGGACTCGCGCATGGTGACGATCTCGCGGACTTGCCTTTCTTCAGTCCGGTAAGCGGCGCGGGCGGCGTTGAGCTTGTTAGTAAGATCGCGGGCGGATGGATTAACGGCGGAGAAATAGTATTCGCGGAGCAGGGTGGTATCGCTGCTAGCGGAGATGGGCTTTCCGGAAAACAGTGCGGTGACCTCGACGGCGGTGATGGCACGGAGGTGGATGGCGACTTCATCGACCATGCCGTTCTTCAGGCCGACATCGCGTCCGCGTGCCATGAAATTGAGGGCGTCGCCGATCTGGAAATCACGGGTGAGATTGTCGCTGGCGATGGTGGTTTCGGCAGGCTGGCCATCAATGAAAATCTTCAAACCGGCAGCCTTGCGCGAGCCGTCGTTAGTGACGGTGATGTGCGTCCACTCGTTTGCGGGAATTTTCGTTTTCGACGAAACGGAAGCGGCGCATCCGGGAAGCTCGCGGTGGAGAGTCCACGTCAGGCGGTTGTCTTCGAGCAGTAGTTCGTAACCGGAGAATGGCAGATCGAACGAGGACGAGTTGGCGAAAACGACGGCGCGCTCATGGACTTGAGCCGGCTTGAGCCACAGGGAGAGCGAGAACGGCTGATCCGCATGGGCGATGCCGAGGTCGGGGAGTTTTGTTAGGTTGTCTCCATCGGCGAGGATGCCGTTACCTGATTTCCCGGGCGCAAGCGTGTTACCTCCGGTTTCGGCGGGTTTTTTCGGGTCGATTTCGTTCTTCAAGGAATCGCCGGAGTTTTCATCAAAATGGAAAAGTGCGGCAAGGTCCGGAGTTGGGAACTGTTTGTCCGAAGTCAGCCACGATTGGAATTCGGGTTCGGCGGTTTTGATGAAATCGGCTAGGGCGGCCTCCGCCGAGACCATGTTAGATCGGTGGCTGGCGAGTTTTGTTTCCTGATCGCCGGTGGGAAGCTGGAGGGCAGGCTGCGGCAAGACGGAACTGCCATCCTCGCCGCCTTGGACGAGGCCAGCCTCTTCGATGCTGTTGAAAAAGGCACCCAACGAGTAGTAATCCTTGGCGGTGATGGGGTCAAATTTGTGATCATGGCAGCGGGAGCACTCGAAGGTGAGGCCCATGAAGGCTGTGCCGACGGTGTGGACTCGGTCTGAAATGCCATCTTGCCGGAATTCCTCGGGCACGGAGCCGCCTTCGTTGGTCTTGCGGTGGATGCGGTTGAAGGCCGTGGCAAGGCGCTGGTCGCGGGAGGGATTCGTCAGAAGATCGCCAGCAAGCTGCTCGGTGATGAACTCGTCGAAGGGCATGTTCACATTGAAGGCACTTATCACCCAATCCCGGTAGGGCCACGCCTCGGTGCCGATGTCCGCTTGGTAACCGAAGGAATCGGCATAGCGGGCGACATCGAGCCAAGGCGTCGCCATGCGCTCGCCGAAGCGGGGCGAGGCGAGAAGGCGATCCACCACGGTTTCCGTCGCAGTCGGAGTTCTGTCGGCAAGAAACGCGTCGATCTCAGGCTGGGTAGGCGGAAGCCCCGTGAGATCGTAGGTCACCCGCCGGAGCCAACGCTCGGGCGGAGCTGCGGAGCTGGGCTTCAGTTTCTCGTTTTCGAGACGGGAGAGGATGAAGTGGTCGATTGGATTTTTCGGCCAGGTTTTGTCGGCCGTCTCCGGGATAGGGATCCTGTCGGGAGGGGCGACGAATGCCCAGTGGGGTTCATATTCCGCGCCTTGCTTGATCCAGTTCTTGATGAGGGTTCTCTGCGCGTCCGAGAGTTCTCGATGAGCATCGGGAGGGGGCATGATCTCCTCCTCGTCATCGGAAAAAATGCGAATGAGAACTTCGGATTTCTCCGGGTGCTTGGGATCGATTGCCCCTGCCGCGATCGCCTCGGCGCGGATGTCTAGGCGGAGATCGGCCTTCTGATGATTCTTGTCGGGTCCGTGGCAGTGGAAGCACTTGTCGGAGAGGATCGGCAGGATCTCGCGGGAAAATGAGACCTTCTCCTCTGCGGCCGCAGAGGAAAGAGTCAGGCCAAGTATTGGGAGAAATAATCGTATTAGAGCCACTTTTTTGGGATACGGAGACAGATACGAGTGAGTTTCAGAAAATGCGATGGACACTAAGCCGCCGCACGGCCCAGTACGTAACTGACTCAGCAGCCATGATCATCCTGTCGATGGGCAAGCCGATGCTCGCCTGATTAGCCTGCTCGATATTTTTAAGACAGCCTCTCAGGGCCGTTGTCCGAGTTCGGCTGTCCAAAGTGAAACTTATTTCGAAACAATCTCCCCATCTTCCGCGTAATCTCGTCCGATGAAATCCAGCCTCCTCCTCGCCCTGCTCCCCACCCTCGCCCACGCCGAACCGAAAGCCCTCTTCAATGGCAAAGACCTCACCGGCTGGGAAGGCAATCCCGATCTCTGGTCTGTGCAAGATGGCGTGATCACCGGCCGCACCACCGTGGAAAAGCCCACCAAAGGCAACACCTTCCTCATCTGGAAAGATGGTGAGGTCGCCGATTTCGAAATCACCTTCAAATACAAGATGAAGCCCGGCGATGCCAAAGGTGCTGTCAACAGCGGCCTCCAGTTCCGCAGCAAGATCGTCGATCCGGCAAACTGGGTCGTCGCCGGCTATCAGGCAGACCTCGAGTATGGCTCGACCTATAGCGGCATCCTCTACGAGGAAAAGGGACGTGGCATCCTCGCCCAGCGCGGGCAGAAAGTCACCATCACTCAAGGCGCGGAGCCATCGAAACCCAAGATCGAAGTCACCGGTGAAACCGGCAAGAGCGCAGACATCCAAGCCGCAATCAAGAAGGACGACTGGAACGAATACCGCGTGGTCGTCAAAGGAAACCACATCCAACAGTTCATCAACGGCAAGGCCACCGTCGATGTCACCGACGAAACCGCCGAAGGTGCCAAGAAGGGCATCCTCGCCTTCCAGCTCCACGCCGGACCGCCGATGGGAATCCAGTTCAAGGACATCCTCTACACCGCGTTGTGACCGTGGCTGGCCAAGGGGTGGATGAGGGCAATTTGCGGGCCTTTTTCGCACTCGACCCGTTCCATTTCATAGGCCATTTGCAGGCGCAGGAAATAGCCGGGGGTGATGCCGTAGAATTTACTGAGGCGGAGGTCGTATTCCGGGGTGCAACGGCGACGGCCCTTTTTCATCTGAGTGAGGTGGGAAGGCGGGATGCCGGTGGCCGTGGCGACACGGATCTGCGGCACGCCTCCCTCTTCGAGAGTTTCCCGAAGGGTCTCGGCGAAGTAGTTCTGGAGGGGGAGTCGCTCGGGGGCTTTGGTGGTTTTCATGGCGGGTTTCAATGGTAGTCGGTGATTTTCACTTGGCTGGCGTAACCTTTTTCCCAGCGGAAGACGATGCGCCACTGGCTGTTGATGCTGATGGTGTGGAATCCGGTGAGGTCGCCGGTAAGGGCGTGCAGGCGGTTACCGGGTGGCAGGGCGATTTGTGGCAACTCGGTGGCCATGTGGATCTGGATGAGTCCGCGTCGTGCCCGCTCCTGAATGTCTCCGGGGAATTTCCGGGAGCGCTCGCCCCGGAAGATTTTCGCGGTTTCCTTGCAGGCGATGCTTTCAATCACGGACAGGATAATTGCCCGATTTGGCAACGAGCGCAAGCCGTGAATTGTCGGATTTGACAATTCTCCCTCGCTTGACGCGCCCGTCTGGTTGATTTCCACGAAATCCGGGTTTGCCCTGCGGCGGGGGATGGCTTGAACTCAGGACGTGCGCTACGAACCGATTTCTCCCGAGTTTTTTGTCCGCAACCGCGAGCACCTGCGCGGATTGCTGAAACCCAACAGCATGGTCATCCTCCATGCCAATGACATCTATCCGACCAACGCCGACGGGACGATGCCGTTCAAACAGAACAGCGATCTGTTCTATCTGACCGGCGTCGATCAGGAGGAAACGACGCTGTTGCTCATGCCGGACGCGGTCGATCCGAAGGAGCGGGAAATCCTGTTCGTGAAGGAAACCAACGACCACATCGCGATCTGGGAGGGCGAGAAGCTCAGCAAGGAACAGGCCCGCGCCGCCACCGGCATCGGGCGCATCGAGTGGTCCCATGCGTTCGACGGATTTCTCCACCGGATGGTCCCGCAGGTGGATCACATCTATCTGGCGACCAACGAGCACCTGCGTGCCAGCGTGGTGGTGGAAACCCGCAACGCCCGCTTCATCAAGGACTGCCAGGCCCGCTATCCGCTGCACCGCTACGAGCGGCTTGCGCCCTTGCTCCACCGCTTGCGCATCACCAAGGAAAAGGAAGAACTCAAGATGCTACAGCGCGCCTGCGACATCACCGAAGCGGGATTCCGGCGCTTGTTAGGATTCATCAAGCCGGGCGTGGGCGAGTGGGAAATCGAGGCCGAGTTGTTGCATGAATTCGTCCGCCGCGGCTCGCGGGGATTTGCCTACGCGCCGATCATCGGCACCGGCAAGAACGCCTGCGTCCTGCATTACGTGGAAAACGACAAGGTCTGCCAGGACGGCGACATGGTGCTGATGGATGTGGCCGCCGAATATGCCGGCTGGGCCTCCGATCTAACACGCGCCGTGCCGGTGAACGGGAAATTCACCAAACGCCAGCGCGATGTTTACGACGCGGTCCTCCGCGTCTTCCGTGGGGCTAACGGAATCCTGCGCCCCGGCAACACGCCGATGGACTATCAGGAGCAAGTCCTCGAACTGATGGAACGCGAACTCGTCCACCTCGGCCTGTTCACCGCCAAGGAAGCCCGCGAGCAGGGGCCGGACAAGGCGTTGGTGAAAAAGTATTTCATGCACGGCACCTCGCATCACCTCGGACTCGATGTCCACGACGTCTGCCCGCCGCACGAGCCGTTTGCCGAAGGCATGGTCTTCACCATCGAGCCCGGCATCTACATCCGCGAGGAGTCGATGGGTGTGCGCTTGGAAAACGACGTGGTCATCGGCAAGGACAAGAATTTCGATCTGATGGGCAAGATCCCGATAGAAGCCGAGGAGATCGAAGCGCTGATGCGGAAATGAGGAGCAGGGACCTTATTTATTGTCCCTTCTTCATGCGAAGACGAAGAAACGACAATAAGGTCGTTACTCCTTACATTATCCCAAGCCCGCGCAGAATTTCTCAAAGGCCTTCACTCTTCCTCACTCGTCACTCAGATCAAGATTGGATCTTCACTCTTCAAAAATCGGTGGCCGTCCCTGAATCTGCGGGAAAACTTCTCCAAGGATGATGAGAGATCCACCAAGCCTCGTCAGCCATCCCTCTCACAAGCATATTTTCCTGTTCCATTTCCGCAGCAATCCAGCGCGCCTAAGTGGTCCGCATCGCAAGCCAGTTCACCGGAATAAATCATTTGTCTTGTCGCTTGCTTGGGATTCTTTCTTTGCGCGTGCCCACCTCGCGGTGCGCGAGTCTCGCACTCCTTTGCCTCACTCCCTGAATTTTTAAAATCATGACTGTCCCAAGCCCACTCACGAGTCGCCAGCTGTTAGGTAAATCGCCCCGTTCGTTTTGGAGAATCGATCACTCTGCTCGGGCCATCACCGGTCTGCTCGCCGTGCTGGGTCTATCCCAGCCAGCCGCCCACGCCGCCACCAGCACCAAGCAAAACAACAGCACCGCACTCAACCTCGCCGGGAGCTGGGACACTCTGCCCGGAGTCGCCGACATCGCGCAGTGGACATCCACGGTGACTGCCGCCAACAGCCCGGGGCTGGGCGCGGATCTGAGTTGGCTTGGTTTGAAAATCGTCAGCCCGGGCGGTTTGGTGACTCTCGCGGCGGGAAACACGCTGACGGTGGGTGCTTCAGGCATCGACCTGAGCACCGCGACCCAGAATTTGACGCTCAATTCCGGCCTCACCTTGCAAGGCCAGCAAAGCTGGAAGGCAGCAGCCAGCCGCACCCTCGACGTGGCCGGCATCTTCACCCGCACCGGAGCCACAGTCGATTTCACCAGCTTCAACGCGACGGCCACGCTCGGCACGCTTGCCAATGACCCTTCCGGCATCCTCGGTCCGTGGGCGACCACCGGCGCGACGACTTCTCTCAATTATGTGAAATCCACCGCGGGTGCGATCTCGGCGTTCACCACCCAGACCGCCGCAACCGCTGCGGACTTGTCGAACGTGAGCAATCCGGCGATCAACTATTCGTTCGGCGCGGCAGCCACCCTCACCGCTCCGATCACCGCC
>JANOZJ010000216.1:0-89673 GCA_031429315.1 Akkermansiaceae bacterium | reverse complement strand
ATGGCGTCATTAGAATTGAATCAAATGGATATCTACGTGGGCAACCTGCCCTACACCGCTACTGAAGGAGACGTTTCTGGCCTCTTCGCCGCTTTTGGACCTGTCGAACGGGTCAAAATCATCACCGACCGTGAAACCGGGCAATCCAAGGGATTTGCTTTCGTGACGCTCGGTGACCAAACCCAGTTGAACGCAGCCATCGAGGCTCTCAACGACTACGACTACAACGGTCGCGCTCTCCGCGTGAACGCATCCGAGCCAAAAGAATCCCGTCCTAGCGGCGGTGGTGGTGGCGGCTACGGTGGCGGCGGCGGCGGTGGCGGCGGCTACGGTGGTGGTGGCGGCGGCTATAAAGGCGGCGGTGGCGGCGGCTACAAAGGTGGCGGCGGCGGCGGTGATCGCCGTGGCGGTGGCGGTGGCGGTGGCGGTGGCGGTGGCGGTGGCGGTGGCGGCGGTGGCGGTCGCTGGTAATCCGGCGTTTTCCACATAACGTTTTTCAAAAGCGCCCGGTCCTCTTCACAGGGGACCGGGCGTTTCTTTGGTGGCAAGTCACTTGGAGATCAATCCTTCAGTTGGTCGAACATGTTGTCATAATAGCCGCCATAGAATCCGACGATCTTCCAGGCGACAAAGCCCAGGATCAGGAAATACAGCACTTTGGGCACCATGACCGACATCGTCTTCGCGCTGGATTCGGCATCGTCCTGGAACACCTTCGACCAGCGGGCGAGATCCATGTCCAAGGTTCCGGCCTCCTCACCAGTCGAGTAGGATCTCGCGAAAGCCCTGGGAAACGCCTCATCGGCCATGAACTGCGGGCCGAGCGCGGTTCCCGCTTTCGCCACCTTCACCAATCTCAATCCGGCCGCGCGGATCACTCCGCTGTGGGCGGCCCGGGAGGCGAGCAGGGCGGTTTCACTCACCGAGATTCCGGCGAGAACACAGGAATGATAGACCTTGCAAAATCTCGCCATCGCCAGATTGCGACGGGCTTTGCCAATCCACGGAATGCGGTTGATCAGGCGGTCCACGGCGGGGCTTTCCGGAGCCTTGTCCAACACCGCCCGGACCATCAAGAAGACGACAAAGGCCGCCGCGTAAATCATCAGCAGCGTCACCACCAGGCTACCGAGGATTTCCCCGGTCGTCTTGTCGCCCTTCATCAACGCGGTGGGCACATTGCCGATGATGACGCCCAGGTGAAGCACCACGACCGGATAGATCAGGCTTTTCACCGCTTCCCGGCGGGCGGAGGCGAGCATGCCGAAATAGTCCGCCAGATGCTGGAATGCGGGTGCCAGTTTCCCACCGCGTTCGCCCGCGCCGATAATGTTGCGCTCGAGTTCGGTGATCGTTTTGGGATTTTTGCCGAACGCTGCGGTGATCGATTGCCCGGCCTCCAGCCCGTGGTTCAAATCCTCCAGCAGGACCGCCTGGGATCGCGGAAGCCGCGTGTCCATCAGCACCGCCGCCGCCTTGCGGATGTCGAACCCCGCCTCCAGCAGCTTGGCCATTTCCGAATAGAAAAGATGCTTGTCGGTGGCGTTTGGGGTCATCGGTTTTGTCTGGCAATACCCGCTGCCGCCACCGGCTCCAAGTTTCATTTCCAAAAAAACCGCGCCCTTGTCCGGGACTCAGATTTTTTTGGAAAGGATCCTCACTCTGGCCCGCCGGAAGTCCCAGACGTGCAGCCACGGGTGCATGCCATGCTCGTCGGTCGCGTAATACGCGGAGCCGGCGATGCCCGCAAACCACAGCGCCGGCACCACGATCAACGACAAGCCGAGCGTCGCGATACTCAGCCACAATGCGACAAACACCATCAGCATGTTGCCTGCGGTCATGATGCCCGCCGCCGCGAGATAATGGTGTTTGTAGAGATGCCCGAGTCCGGGGAACACGCTCAGCAGGGCCGCGACCTTGTTGCGGTCCACTTCTTTCCATGCATCAAGTAATTCTTTCATGGGATTTAGATTGGTTGTTTTTCGCCTACACCATCACCAGTTTGTATCGCAGGCGCAAGTTCAGAAGTGGGGAAATCCTGATCGAAAGCTCCCTCAATCCGTCTTCCCTCTTGTATAATTTCCCTGGAATTCCAATTCTCACCCCATGCCCGCAGCGCCCGAAGCCGATCCCCGGTTCAACGAATTCATCATTCTCCAAGCCCAGAACGCCGGACTCTTTCTCGGCCAAATCCCGAACCCCCACAGCGGCGAAAAGCAAATCAACCTCCGCGCCGCCAAGTCCGTGATCGACTCGCTCGAAATGCTGGTGGCCAAAACTCGCGGTAACCTCACCCCCACCGAGGCCAAGCTGCTCGCCACCGCACTCGACAATCTCCGCCCGCTTTACCAATCCGCGCTTGCTTCCGCCGATCACTGACCTTTGCTCACACCTTCTATGAATTTCGATCCTTTCAATATTGGCAACGTCCCCGTCGGCGGCCCGGCTCCCTTTTTCATCCTCGGCCCCTGCGCCCTTGAGTCCGAAGCCTTTGCTTGGGAAATGGCCCGCTCGCTCAAGGAAATCGCCGACCGCACCGGCATCCACTTCATTTTTAAAGCCTCGTTTGACAAGGCGAACCGCACCTCCGTCGGTGCCTTCCGCGGCCCCGGTGTGAGAGATGGCTGCCGCATCCTCGGTGAAATCGCCAAGGAACTCGGCGTCCCCGTCACCACCGACATCCACACCGCCGACCAAGCAGAAATCGCCGCCGAGTTCGTCGATCTCCTGCAAATCCCCGCCTTCCTCTGCCGCCAGACCGACCTGCTCGAAGCCGCCGCCAAAACCGGCCGCGCCGTGAACGTCAAAAAAGGCCAGTTCCTCGCCCCGCTCGACACCATCAACATCGCCGACAAGATGCGTGCCTTCGGCTGCGAGCGCTTCCTCATCACCGAGCGCGGCACCACCTTCGGTTATAACAACCTCGTCGTCGACATGCGTTCGCTCTACTGGATGCGCAGGGAAGGCCTGCCTGTTATTTTCGATGCCACCCACTCCGTCCAGCGCCCCGGCGGGCTCGGCGGCTCCACCGGCGGCGATGGCGAGCTCGCCCCCGTCCTCGCCCGCGCCGCCGTCGCCACCGGCATCGACGGCTTGTTCATGGAGGTCCATTCCGATCCCGCGAACGCCATGTCCGACGGCCCTAACCAAATTCCGCTCGAATTCATCGAGGACCTGCTGGTCAAACTGATCTCCATCCACCACGCATCGCACTGACTCCCTTGCGCCGCCTTCTCACAGCACTCGTTCTAACTGCTCCCGCCATGGCCGGGGACGCCACGGATGCCCCCAAGGGCTGGCAGAAAATCTTCGCCCTGCTCCCTCCCGGCAGCGAGCTCAAGGGCGTCATGCTTCCCCGCTATGATGAAAATCACAAGCTCGTCGGCGTCTTGAAATCGGAGGTGGTCACCCTCATCGACGCCACCCGCGTCGCCGGCCGGACCGTCTCCATCGAGTTTTTCAACCCCGACCAAAGCCCGAAAGCCCGCATCGACCTGGTCAACGCCACCATCTATCAGGAAACCCAGCTCATCACCACCCGCGATCCGGTGGTCATCAAGTCCGACCGGATCAACGCCACCGGTGGCGGCCTCTATTACTCCTTCGCCCACAACCAGGGATATCTGCTAGGCCCCGCCACCACCACCATTCTCCCAGCTCCCATCGAGACGACCATGAACCCTCCCGCTTTTCCCCTCCGCGCCACCGCGATGCTCGGCGTCTCGCTGCTCACCCAGCCGCTGTTAGCCGTGCCGCCGCCCGCCGTCAGCCCGGCGGAAATCGCCGCGCTCCAGGCGGATGCCACCACCAGGGCTCCCACCGCCGCCGCCGCCGCCAGTGCCGCCCGCGCCAGCTTGAAGAACGACCTCGCGGCTGCCGACACCGCCTCCCAGGCCGCCGCCACCTTTCTCGTCCAGGCCGATCTGCCACCCGTCCCCGCGGCGGCCGCACCCGCCGCCGCGGCGCCCCTCGACGTCAAGCCCGACGCCTCCGCCACGGTCATCAACTGCGAGGGCGGCATGTATTTCGACCCCGACGAAGGCGTCCTCGTTTACCTCAAAAACGTGACAGTCAAAGATCCGCGCTTCGATCTATCAGGCGCTAACGAGTTGAAAATCTTCTTCGGCAGGAAGCCCGCCAAGCAGCCGAAGGACAAACCGGAACCCGACAAGTCCAAGGGCGGCTTCGGCGGCAACATCGGCGCGAACTTCGGCGACGTCGAACGCATCGTCGCCAACGGTGCCGTGGTCCTCGACCAGAAGTCCACGGATGCCACCAAGGCGCCGATCAAAGCCAGTGGTGCCATTTTCAGCTACAATCTCAAGGCCGACCAAATCATCATCAGCGGCGGCTACCCGTGGGTCCTTCAAGGAACGACCTTCCTGCGGGCAAAGGAACCCAACCTCATTCTCCGGATCTCTCCCGCAGCGGGCAGCTTCATCACCGAAGGCCATTGGGAAATGGGCGGGAAACTCGAACAGAAGAAATAATCTCCTCCCGTGACCCCGAACCTTTGCCCGACCCACACCCCCGGCTCGACGTGTTCCGACACCGCATCCGCCGTGCTCTTCGCCAACGGCCTGCGCAAGACCTACAACGGCCGCGCCGTGGTCGATGGCGTTTCCATCACCGTCCAGCCCCGCGAAATCGTCGGCCTGCTAGGCCCTAACGGCGCGGGCAAGACCACCTCGTTCTACATGATCGCCGGGCTCATCCCCGCCGATGCCGGCTCGGTGTGTTTCAACGGCCACGACATGTCGAAAATGCCGATGCACCGCCGCGCCCGCCTCGGCCTCGGCTACCTGCCGCAGGAAGAGTCGATTTTCCGCAAACTCTCGGTGCTCGACAACCTGCTCGCCATTCTCGAAACCCGCCCGAACCTCAACCGCAGCGACCGCCACGACCGCGCCCACGACCTGCTCGCCCGCTTCGGCATCACCAAGCTCGCCAAGTCGCTCGCCATCACACTATCAGGCGGTGAGAAGCGCCGCCTCGCCATCGCCCGCTCGCTGTGCTCGGACCCCACCCTGCTGATGTTAGACGAGCCCTTCGCCGGCATCGACCCGATCGCCCTCGAGGACATCCAGCGCATCGTCCGCGAGCTGCGTGACCGCGACGGCCTGGCCATCCTCATCACCGACCACTCGGTTAGAGAAACCCTCAGCATCACCGACCGTGCCTTTCTCATCCACGACGGCCGCGTCATCCTCGAAGGCGCATCCGACGAACTGGTGGACGACCCCATCGCCCGCAAGCACTACCTCGGCGAGGATTTCAGGATGTAATGGAGCGCTGGATTCATCCGGCCTTCATTCATCTAAGCATCTCAACATCCAAGATGCTGTCAGAGAATTGCCAGGAATCGCCTGGAACGGCCCCCGGGCAGGATGCCACGGCCACTGTGGTGCGGGCATTCTGCCCGCAGCCTCTGGCGGACTGGTAGCTCTAACCGGAAGTTTTCAGACAGCTTCTAAACAACCTGAAAACCAGCGGACGCCATTTTAACATCGCATAGTGGCCGCAGATAGACCGGCAGAAATTCCTGTCGCCACGCTTCCGCCGGTGTGTCGCGACAGGAATGTCGCGACTCCGCCCGTTCGCGAGACTTTTCAAACGCGCGGATCGACTCCATGCTTTCCGGCGATGAGCGTCGTGTTCGAATTCCCGGATTATCTAACCGCCTTCCGCGAGGCTGCCGAGGCGGCGGGATTCACGGCGACCTTGTTAGCCAAACTGGATGCGGGGCCGTTGATCGCCTGGGAACGACCGGGAAACGGGCCGCGCGTTTATCTATCAGCCGGCATCCATGGCGATGAACCGGCCGGGCCGCTTGCGCTGCTGGAATTGCTGCGCACGGGGTTCTTCGCCGCAGATTGCCATTGGTTGGTCTGTCCTGCGCTCAACCCATCGGGGCTGGCCGCCGCCACCCGAGAGAATGCCTGCGGGGTGGATCTGAACCGCGACTACTGGCTGCGCGGCACGCCGGAAGTCGTCGCCCACGCGTCGTGGCTCGATGCGCTGGCCACTCCGGACATTTTCATTTCGCTGCACGAGGATTGGGAAACGGCGGGCTTCTATTTCTATGAAATCAACCTGCGCGAGGACCAGCCGGAACGGGCGGAGCAGATCCTCGACGCTGTTAGCCCTTGGTTCCCGCCGGAGGCTGGACCGGAGATCGACGGCCACGATGCCCGCGAGCCCGGTTGGATCTATCATGCCGCCGAGCCGGACTTGCCTGAAGGCTGGCCGGAAGCGATCTATCTGGCGAAGTCGGGCTGCCCGGTTTCCTTCACCTTCGAAACGCCGAGCCACGCGCCGTTAGAGCGGCGGGTCGCGGCGCACGTGGCGGCGGTGAAGGCGGCGTGCGCGGGATTGTGACGCTGGGGAAAGTCAATCCGCGTCATCGGCGGTGCTCAAACCAGATCCGCCAGCGCGGCCTCCAGCGTCGGGAAACGGAAGCGAAAGCCATCGGCCTCGAGCGCAGCGGGGAGCGCGCGTTGGCCAGCGAGGAGGGCTTCACCGAAGCCGCCGACGACGAGCTTGAGGGCGAAGCCGGGCACGGCCAGAAGCGCGGGCCGGTGCAGCGCGGCGGCGAGCTTGCGGGTGAGGTCGGCGTTGCGCTCGGGGTGCGGGGCGCAGCCGTTGACCGGGCCGGTTAGAGTTTCCGACACCACCGCGTGGACGATGGCGGCGCGGAGATCGGCGAGGTGGATCCACGGCATCCATTGTTTGCCATGGCCCAGCGGACCGCCGAGGCCGAGCTTGAACACGCGGCGGAGCTTTTGGAAGGCCGCGCCGTTTTTCCCTAACACGATGCCGATGCGCAGGCGGACGACGCGGATGCCGAACGTCTCCGCATCGCGGGCGGCGTCTTCCCAGTCGTTGCACAGATCGGCGAGATAGCCGCAGCCGGGGCGGGCGGTGTCGGTGAGGATTTCGTCGCCGCGGTCGCCGTAGATGCCGACGGCGGAGGCGTTGACGAGGACCTTGGGGCGCTCCCCGTCGGGGAGTTTGGCGATGGCCTCGACGACGCGGACGGTGATGCCCACGCGGCTTTCGTGGAAGCGGCGGCGCGACTCGTCGTTCCAGCGCTGGTCGATAGGCTCGCCCGCCAGATTGATCACCGCGTGGTGGCTGGCGAAGTCGAGGGTCTCGGGAGATTGCCAGCGATCGATGCCCGGCACCGATCCCGTGCCGGCACGGCTGACGCCGGTGGTGGTCATGCCCCTTTCCGCGAGCAGGGCGGGCAGTCCGCGACCGACGAATCCGCTGACTCCCACGATGGCGACACGCTTCGTTAAGTCCATGGCGGACGATGACTCGGGACGGGGACGGATCAAAGCGGATTTTCAGGTAGCGGTCGGGGAGGCTTTCGCCCTTTACTTCACGGGCCGTGGGTTCTCTTATCACGGCGATGCTTAAACTCGGCGTATGGCTCCTTTCCCCGCTGCTGGTCCTGCCGCTCGCTGCCCAGGAGGCACAAGTTCTGCCGGAAAGTTCCGCCGTCTCGCCGCCGGTCGATACGATCACCCCGGTGCCGGCACCGGAAATCCCGTTCGGCTCGCCGGCCGCCGAGGCGATGAAGATGCCGGACAACCTGAAGATCGACAACTATGGCGGCGGTACCATCGTCGGCAGCAGGGACACCGGAGTGCGCTACGCGGGGCCGGGGATCAAGGTCACTGGCGACAACGGGATGGAGATTTTTGCGGACAGCGCGTTCTGGGACATCAAGGCGCAAACCGTGACGCTGGAGGGCAACGTCAGCGTCTATCAGGGAAACATCCTGCAACGCGGCGAGCGGACGGTGTATTTCTATGAAAAGAAGTTCCTCGATGCCAGCGGGCTGCGGGCGTCGCTCGACCCGATCCTGCTGGAGGCCGGGAAATTCACCGTCGAGGACCGTGGCGGCAAGAAAGTTTACGTCGGGGAAAACGCCGGAATCACCACCGACGACGCGCAGGATCCCAACTTCTGGGTGCGCGCGAAAAAGACCACGATCTATCCGGGCGAGAAGGTGGTTTTCAACGATCTGCGGCTGTACGCCGGTGACGTCCCGGTGTTCTGGTTGCCCTATCTGAGCCAGCCGCTGGATGCCGACCTGGGCTACCATTTCGTTCCCGGATCGCGCTCGAGCTGGGGCATCTACGCCCTCAACACCTATGGCATCTTGCTCGGTGGCAAGTACAACGAGGCCACCGGCGAGAACGAAGACGCCTGGCTGCTTTCCCGCTGGCATCTCGATCTGCGGTCTCGACGCGGAGTCGGCACGGGTGTCGATTTCAGCCAACCGGGCGTGAACGACAAGGACGAGATCACGGGGCTGAGTCTTTACTATCTCAACGACCTGAACCCGGAAATCAGCCGCTCCGGAGTGCCGCGCGGCTACGTCAGCAACGACCGCTATCAGATAGAACTCAAGCATCGGCTGAAGCTCGATTTCCCGGATGACGCGGAGTGGCGGCTCGACTCGAACCTCAACTTGCTGAGCGACCAATATTACCTCGAGGATTTCGACACCAGGGAATACCGGACCGACCCGGCACCGGACAACACGCTGGGACTCTATCGGCGGGATGAGGGCTCGTTGCTGTCACTTTACGGGAGATTCCGGATCAACGATTTCTATCGGACGGACACCCGCTTGCCGGAGGTTGCCTTCGACCAGGCGCGGGCACCGCTGTTCGGCCTGCCGGTATTGCACGAGGGCAAGACGTCGTTCGGGATCATCGGCGAGCAAGCCGCGGATCCTGCCCGCGACTCGATTATCAACCCGCTGCTGGATCTAACCGCCGGAGATCCCACCGCCCAGTCGTTGCTCAACCAGCTCAGTGGATTCGACCGTCTGCTCGCCGAACGGATCCTCGCGCGGCCACTCAACGATCCGGAGCGCGAGGCCATCCGCACCCAGTTGCTGGATTCCAGCTACTCGCGTTTCAACACCTATCAGGAACTCTCGATGCCGCTGACCTTGGCCGGGTTTTTCAACCTCACGCCCGAGGCCGGGCTTGGCTACACCCACTACGGAGCCGTCGATGGACCGGTGGACAGCTCCAACCGCAGCTCGATTTACGCGGGGGCGGAAGCTTCCGTGAAATTTTCCAAGGACTACGGTTTCTATCGGAACCATGCGTTCGGCCTCGATGGCCTGAAGCATATCCTCCAGCCATACGCCCACTGGTCGATCGTCTCCACCAATGACTTCGAACCCGCTGGCCCGCTGGTGGACCGGCTCACCCCGACCACCCGCCCGCGGCCGCTCGATCCCGTGCGCTTCACCGCAGTGGACGAGATGCAAAGCTGGAACGTCATGCGCCTGGGCACCCGCAACCACCTTCTAACCAAGCGCGACAAACAGAGTTTCGAGTGGCTCTATCTGGACACTTACATCGACGCATTCATCGACGATCCCGAGGGCCAGCGGAACTACTCGAACCTCTACAACGACGTCCGCTGGCGACCACTGCCGTGGATGGGATTGGATTTTCAGGCGCAGTTCCCCATCGCCAGCGGCGGCTCGGGCTTCAATGCCTTCACCGGCATCCTGCGCTTCATGCCCACGGACAGCTTCGAGTTTTCGTTTGGCTATGGCTATCTCAACGGTCATCCGGTGCTGGTCGATTCCAACCGCTTTGACATCCAGGCCTACTCCCGCATCAATGAAAACTGGGGCATCGGCTCGCGCCACAGCATGGAACTCGACGACAACACGCTCGAACTTGAGCAATACTCAATCTACCGCGATTTGGGAAATTGGGTGGCCGGGCTGGGCCTCTCCCGCCGCGACAACCGGCTGGCGACCGAGTATGGCGTCATTTTCAGCCTGACCTTGAAGGATTTCCCGTCGGTCTCCTTGCCATTGGAAATGGATGGGCAATAGTCGCGCCCACATGACCCTTTCCCCGGACAAACTCCTCGCCGCCTTGCACTGGCGCTATGCCACCAAGCGCTTCGACCCAGCCCGCAAGATCCCTGCCGCCGCTTGGGAGGCCATCGAGGAGTCGCTCGTACTCACTCCGTCGTCGTTCGGTCTCCAGCCGTGGAAATTCCTCGTCATCCAGGATCCCGGCATCCGTGCGCTGCTGTCGCCCGAGTCGTGGAAGCAGCCGCAGGTCACCGAGGCATCCCACTACGTCGTTCTAACGGCCAGGACCGATCTTGACGCCACCGACATCGACGCCTGGATGGCCCGAATGTCCGAGGTGCAGGGCAATCATGTGGAAACCACCGCACCGCTCCGCGGGATGATCCAAGGCTTCGCCCAAGCCATGAGTCACGAAGCGCGGCACGCTTGGAACATCCGGCAAACCTACATCGCCCTCGGCCAACTGATGGCATCCGCCGCGCTGCTAGGGATCGACGCCTGTCCGATGGAAGGCATCAGCGCCGCGGGCTACGACCACGTCCTCGGGCTGGAAAGCAGCGGCTACGCGACGGTGGTCGCCTGCGCCCTCGGCTACCGCGCGGCGGATGACACATACGCCGGGATGCCCAAGGCCCGCTTCGACCGCTCGCGGGTCATCGGCCACGTTTAGAAATCCTTCGGCGGCCGCGACTCGGCTCGGAGAAGTTTCCTAACATACTTCATCAGGTGCATGGCGATTTCCTCGCGCTTTTCATCGGACAAGTCCGGATTGATCGGCAGCGGAACCCACACCGGATGCGGGCGGCCCTGTTTGTAGTTCCAGTAAGCGAATCCGCTGCCGCCGACCAGCAGGGCCAGCGCCACCACACTCATCACGATCCAACGTTGCATCTTTGACGGTTGTACGTCATCCCCCCGCGCAACCAAGCCAGAAGTTCATGGAATATCCCGCCACCGCCGCCACCGCCGAGACCCTTTCTAACGGACTCACCCTGATCCTCGACCCCGATCCCACCGCGCCTGTGGTGAGCGTGCAGATCTGGGTCGCCAGCGGCAGCATGCATGAGGACGCCCACCTCGGCGCGGGGATTTCCCATTTCCTCGAACACATGGTTTTCAAGGGCACCCGCGACTACGATGCCGACACCCTGGCCAGCACCGTGCAAGCGGCCGGCGGCCACTGGAACGCCTACACCAGCTTCGACCGCACGGTCTATTACATCGATGGCCCGGCGGCGTCCCTGCCCGTTTTCCTGAAAACCCTAACCGGCCTGGTGTTCTATCCGACGCTGCCGGAATCCGAGTTCGAAAAGGAAAAGGACGTGATCCGCCGGGAAATCGACATGGGCCTCGACGATCCCGACAACGCGGCTTCGCGGCTGCTCTTCGCCACGGTCTTCACCCACGATCCGCGCCGTCATCCGGTGATCGGCCACCGTCACTTGTTCGATGCGATCCGCCACCAGGATCTAACCGGCTACCACCGCGACCGCTACACGCCGGACCGCTGCTTCGCCGTCATCTCCGGCGATTTCAACCCAGAGGACGCGCGGAAAATGCTGACCGAACTCACCGCCGACTGCCTGCCCGGCGGTGGCCGCGAGCCGCTGGTGCTGATCGATCCGCCGCAGCTTGGACCGCGGCGCGGACGCGAGACGTTCGCCGTGCCCACCAGCCGGATTTCGCTCGCTTGGAAGACCCCGGCGCTCGATCACCCCGACGCGCCCGCGTTCGACGTGCTGGCCGGCATCCTCGGTCGTGGCCGTGCTTCCCGGCTTCACCGCCACTTGCGCGAGGAACAGGAACTGGCACTGGAAATTTCCGCGTTCTCGTGGACCGGCCCCGGCCGCGAAGGACTCCTAGCAGCTTCCGCCGATGCCGAGCCCGCCAAACGCGACGCGCTGATCGAGGCGATTTTGTTAGATGTGGCCGCCGTCGCCAGCAGTGAGCTCGACGACGACCTGGCCAAGGCGAAACGCCAGATCGCCGCCAGCCAGTTCCGCGGGCTGACGACCGCCTCAGGCCGCGCCGCCGACCTCGCGTCGAACTGGCACGAAGCCCGCGATCTCGATTTCACCCGCCGCTACCTCGCCGCCATCCAGGCCGTCACCGTGGCCGACATCCGCCGCGTCGCCGCCACCCTAACGGACGAGCGCCTGAGTCTAACCATCCTCGATCCGCTGGACGCCGCGGCTTCCGCCCGCACCGCCAAGGCAGCCAGGACCCGCGAGGAAATCCAGGTCCACACCCTGGCTAACGGACTCACCCTCGCCCTCATCCCGGATCACCGCGTCCCGCTCGTCCACTTGCAAGCCGCCGTCCGCAGCGGACTTCCTGCCGAAACTCCAGCCACCAACGGCCTCAACCAACTGCTCGCCTCGACCATTTCCAAAGGCACCCTTACCCGCAGCGCGCAGGAAATCGCCGTCACCTTGGAATCGCTCGGTGCCTCTATCAGCGCCAACCCCGGCAACAACGCGATCCTCATCCAGGCCTCCGGACTTGCGCCGGACTTCGCCACCATCGTCGGCGTGTTCGCCGAAGTCATCGTCTCGCCCGCGCTCCCTAACGACGCGATCGGCCGGGAAAAAGCCAGCCAGCTCGCCAGCTTGGAGGAAGCGCTGCAAGACCCGCTGCACACCGGATTCCGCGCGCTCCGCCACGCCGTGTTCAGCGGCGACGGCTACGGTCTCGACGCACTCGGTTCGCTGGACAGCCTGACCGCCTTGGATCGCCCCGCGCTCGAAACGCACCACGCGCGCCATTTCAACGCATCTAACATCACGCTCGCCATCGCCGGCGATTTCGATCCGGCCGCCACCCTCGAACTGCTCCGCGCGAAATTCTCGGCGCTGCCCCAAGGTCACGCCTGGTCCGCCCCGGAAAGCACCCTGGCCCCCGGCGGCGACCTGACCCATCACCTGCCGAAAAAACAAGCCGTTCTAACCATCGGCTTTCCCGGCACCACCGTCAGCGGTGCGGACCGCCATGCGCTCGCGATGATCCAGGAGTATTCCTCGGACATGGCCGGCCCCTTGTTCACCCGCATCCGCGAGGAACTCGGCCTCGCCTATCAGGTCGGGGCCACCCAGTTCCTCGGTTACGACGCCGGACTGTTCACGTTCTATCTGGCCACCTCGCCCGAACAGGCCGACCTCGCCCGCCGCGAACTGCTCGCGGAGATCGCGAAAATCGCCGCCCACGGCATCCCGGATGAGGCCTTCGAGCGGGTCCGCTCTACCGTTCTCAGCGGCCTCGCCATCCAACAGCAATCGCCATCGTCGATCGCCCGCCACGTCTGCCTGGATCTCCTCTTCGGCCACCCTGCGGATGAACACCGCCGCCTCGCTGCGGCCTATCTGGCTCTAACATCGGAACAAGTTCGGGAAACAGCGAACCGCATATTCTCGGTGGCTCCCACCGTCGTCACGGTCTTGCCGGACCCCTCACACGCTTGAAGTGACGCGAGTGTCCCAAGCTCGCTACCAGAACCGGGCCGTTTGGTGCTGGCTATGAACCGAAACCCACTCCTCAATCTCTAACCACAGAACACCTGGTTTCCAGAGGGCAAGTCATGGGGTGTACTCCTACCGGACCGCGCCTCGTTTTTCATGTCATCTTCCCAATCCCGGCGTATCCACAGGACTCGATGATTCAATTCAGCCACCACCGCAGCATCGCCGAGTCATTGCGCGAATACGGGCGCGGCATCGCGGGCGGGCTGATGTTTTCGATCCCCCTGTTATTCACGATGGAGGTCTGGTGGTCGGGCTTCCTGCTTCATCCTTGGCGGATCGTGATTTATGGTGCCGCGACTTTTGCGCTGCTGCTGCTTTACAACCGCTTTGCAGGACTGCGCCGGGACGCATCAATGGCGGAGGTGACGATTGATTCAGTCGAGGAAATGGGCATTGGGATCGTCCTGGCCGCCGTCGTTCTCTGGCTCCTGGGAAGAATCGGCGCGGCCATGCCGCCGCTTGAAATCCTTGGCAAGATCGCCGTCGAGGCGATGACGGTGGCCATCGGGGTTTCCGTGGGCACCGCCCAGCTCGGCACTGCGGACGACGGCGAAGAAGGCCTCAGCGGCAGCACCGGGGATGAGGCGAACTCGTATTTACCTCAAACCGCCATCGCCCTTTGCGGCGCGGTGCTGTTCGCCGCCAACGTGGCACCCACTGACGAGATCTCGGTGATCGCCTCCGAAAGCACGCCGTGGAAATTGTTACTCATTTCGCTGTTTTCCCTCGGCTTGGGCAGTGTGATCCTATTTTTCGCCGGATTCCGCGGTGCGGACCGCTTTGTGTCGCGCGGCGGTTTCAGCGTGGCGGCCCGTGGAATTGTCACCACCTACGCGGTCAGTCTAGCAGCCTCGTGGGCGTTGCTGTGGTTCTGCGGGAAACTCGATGGTGAGCCATTCCAAACCCGTCTCGCCATGACCATCGTCCTTGGTTTACCCGCAGTGCTGGGTGCATCGGCCGGGCGCATGTTGCTGCAAAGCGGTGAAACTCCTCCCTCCGGAAAATCATGAACCCACCCGCCAACTCCACCAAGAATCTGCTTGAATGGGCGGTTTTCGCGATGAGCACCGTCTTGATCATCGCGGTGACGGCGTGTCTGGCATGGTTCGCACTCCGTGATGAGGAGGGCCCGCCCCGGCTGGAGGTGAAAACCGGAGCGCCGGAAGTGGAAAATGGCTGGGTCCGCATTCCGGTGATGGTGAGCAACTTGGGTCACCGGGTTGCGGCGAACGTGCGGGTCGTCGTCAGTGGTCGGTCAGGTCCGACAATCCGCGAAGGGAGTTTTACCATCGGTTTCATTCCGCAGGGGGGCACGCGGGAAGGCGTGGTCACGTTCCAAGGCGCGGATGTTCCCGTGGATTTGAAATGTGAGGTAATCGGCTACGAGACGCCCTGATCCGGCAGGGCTACCTCATCAATGGTTGCGAGTTGGGACCCCGGCGATCACACCGATCCATCGAGATCACCCAACCGTTTCCCCATGAAATCCGACCTGGCCGACCAGTGGCGCGAAAAAAAGCAGGGCGTGTTCGAGGAACACACCCTGCTTTTCTTAAATCCGCACTGGTAACGCAGGGCATGCAGCCTGTCCAACAACTTATCACCACTGAGATCGGAGGACCACAAGTCGAAATCCTTTCAAGGGCATTTCCGAGACGATGCAGTTGGGATTCAGAACCCCATCCATTTCCCCGGACTCTCCGCGCTTGCAGTCCGCCCGGTCCCCCGTGACACTCCGGCCATGTTCACGCCGAAGTGGAAAAAGGAAGCGCAGCACCTGGTCAAGGGGGCCAAGAAATTCGTCGATTACAAACGCGACCTGCTCAAGCCCGAGCGCGTGGCGGAGATCGATTCACGCCGCGCGGATCTGTTAGCGGCGATCCGGTCCAAGGATCTGGCCAAAGTGAGCGAGGCATCCAAACAGATCCGCGCGGTCTGCGAGAATTCCCTGCCGCACGAAAGGCCGCTCGGTTGGCTGGAGGAAAACGTGGAGGTCATGTTCGTCGCCATCGTCATCGCGCTCGGCTTGCGGGCATACTACTTGCAGCCGTTCCGGATTCCGACCGGGTCGATGCAGCCGACGCTCAATGGCATCATCGGCACGCCGCTGAAACGCGTCCAGTGGCCGAGTTTCCCCGTGCGGATGTGGGAGAAGGCCGTGCGCGGCCGGACTTACGTGTATGTGGTCAATGACCGGGACCGCCACATCGCCGTCACGCGCAAGGGCGGCTTGGATATCCAGGACATCCAGGCCATGCATTTTTTCAGCCGCTCGGAAATCCGCTTTTCAGATTCGCCTCCGCTCCAGCTTCCGGCTCCCACCAATCCCTCGTCCGAGATCGGACTCGCGAACGCCATCAACTACGCCGTTAGAAACAACGGGCTCATCCCCAAAGGAATGGTGATTTGCGAAGGCACCATCGACTCGGGCGACCTCGTGCTGGTGGACAAGTTTTCCTATCACTTCCGCCAGCCCGTGCGCGGCGAGGTTTTCGTGTTCAACACCATCGACATCGAGGGCATCAAGAAACGCAGCGGCGAGCAGGGAGCCGGCTCGCACTACATCAAGCGCCTGTGCGGCGTGCCGGGTGACACGCTCTCCGTCCAGTCGCCGAATCTGCTCATCGATGGGAAAATCGCCAAGGAAGCCGGCATCCAGCGGGTGATCCAGGGCAAGGGCTCCTATCGCATCAACCCTAACGGCTACGGTTATGCCAGCGCGAACGAAGGCCCACACAACGGCAAAAAGCTGCCGCAGTATCTGGCCAAGGAGGGAGCCACTCTGGCACTCGCCGCCACCGCCGCCCCCGGCATGAGGGAATACGCGGCGCTCGGCGACAACACCGCCAACTCGCTGGACTCCCGCTATTGGGGGCCAGTGAAGGAATTCAACCTGGTCGGTCCCGCGCTGTTCTCATTGTGGCCGATCACCACCGGACACTGGGGCTTCATCCGTTGATCCCGTGTCGGCCGCCTCAGACATCACCCGCAAGGCGAAGTCGAACCTGGCCTTCGCCCTGACCATCCTGCCCCGCGGGCGGCGCGATGACATGGTGGTGTTCTACGCCTTCTGCCGGACGATCGACGATCTGGCGGATGACCCGGGCGTGGCCATGGCCGAGCGTGTTAGATCGCTGGATGCCTGGGAAAATGGCATCACCGCCGGCTTCGGGGCACCGGACGAATTCCAGCGCGAAGTGATTTCCCTGCGCGACCGCCAGCAGATCCCCAACGAGCTGCTGGTCGCGATCATCGACGGCTGCCGGATGGATCTACAGCCGCAGCGGTTTGAAACGTGGGACGATCTATCAGGCTATATCTGGAAAGTCGCCTGCGCCGTGGGGCTGGTGTCGATCCGCATCTTCGGCTGCACCGACCCCGGCTCGGAGCGCTACGCGGTGGCGCTCGGCCACGCCTTGCAGTTGACCAACATCCTGCGCGACATCGGCGAGGACCTGGCAAACGGCTCGCGGATCTATCTGCCACTGGAAGATCTGGCCCGTTTCCACTACACCGAGCAGGATCTCGTCGGCCGGGTCCGCGACGAGCGGTTCCTCGCGCTGATGGACCACCAAGCCGCGCGGGCGGAGGATTATTTCCAACAGGCCGCCGCCGCGCTGCCTGCCAGCGACCGCCGCGCGCTGGTGCCGGCCCGCATCATGGCGGAAATCTATCACCTTCTGCTGCGGAAAATGCGCGATGACCGGTTCCAGGTTTTTGATAGACGCTACCGGATCTCGAAGGCCCGCAAGCTGGCGATTCTTTCCAAGCATCTGATTGCGCGATCCTCTTGAGTCGCATAAAGTCCCGACGCATCACCACCCAAGCCCATGCCGAAACTCGTTCTCCCACTCGCCGCCGCCTGTCTTGCCGGATTGGCTTCCTGCATTCCACCGGAGCAAGTCCCGCCACCCAGGTTCCGGCCGAATCCGCCATACGCCCCGGTGCCGGTGGATCCCTACGGCACGCCCTACGACCGGCCCTACGACCGGCCCTACGACGCCTCGCCGCCGCCGGATCCGCGACCGGAACCGCCGCCGCCCACCGCCACCGGCGGTTACCCGACGGCCACCCGCACGGAGAACCCGGATCAGGTGCTCAGTCCTTACGAGCCCTACAACGTAATCGATATTTCAGGGCCTCCCCGCATCGAGTCAGGCAAGCTCGCGCGGGACCCGTCTAACCAGAAGATTTTCCGGGTGCCCTAACGGCGGAGCTGCGGCCGAAAGTGTTGGGCCAAACAGGGGGAGTGGACATTGCTGTCCGCTTGCCAGATCCTGACGGGTTTCCTAAATTCCGGAAAGGCGACCGGGTGGCTTTCAAAACCGGCACAAAGGGAGAATTCATCGCTGCCAGCTTTGTCATTTCCCGAAGAAGGCTTCATAAAACACCGCTGCTGTTAGCCCGTTGCCAGCCGGAGTTGGGTGGCTGCCATCCGGCATGAACAGTCCGCTTCCCCGGCCTGCCGAGATTTCCCGCTCCCAGGCATCGCCCACCGCCACCACCGTCAGATCTCCCGCAGCTTTGGAGGCCGCCTGATATCCGGCACGAAGCCTTGCCGTCATCGCATGGAAGTCGTCACGCCGGATGCCCTTGTCGCCGTCGCGGCGGCCCCACGTCTGATAGAGCACCGGGATCGCCCCCTCCCGGCGGACTGCGGTCACGAGTTGCCGCAGCGGGGGAAACATAACCCCCGCCCGCATTCCGGCGGACATCGCGGGAATCTCGCTCTGTTCCTGGATGACCACGACGTCCCAGCGCCCGTCGCGGATCTTTTTCAACGTCGCCTCGCTGGCCGCATGACGCTCCAGTGACCAACCGCCGTAGGTCGAGTGACCGACGCGCACGGATTTCCCGCCCGAGGCGGCGAGTTTGGAGAAAGCCCGTGGCACGCCGAAGCTATAACTGTTACCCACGAAGCACACCGCGAGCTCCGACTTGGCGTGGACCCGCTCGGCCAGCTCCTTGCGTGAATCGCCGGACGGCAACGGCACTTGGTTAGAGCAGGCGGAAGCTCCGAACAAGCCGAGGATGCAACTGAGTTTCACGAGGCGGCGGGGAATGGATTTCACGCTCTTGGATGGGCGGTGTCGTAGGCTTGCTTGAGGCGCTCCTTGGTCACATGAGTGTAAATCTGCGTGGTGGAAAGCGAGGCGTGGCCGAGCAGCGCCTGCACGCTGCGCAGATCGGCCCCGGCATCCAGCAGGTGAGTGGCGAAGCTGTGCCGGAGTTTGTGCGGACTGATGGCGAAGGGGATGCTGCTGCGTTTCAAATATTTCTTGAGTAACTGATCCACCGCCTGCTGGGTGATCCGGCGCTGGCGGGTGCTCAGAAACAACGGCCCGGACGTCACCGCCGCTTGCTGGCGGTAGCGCTGGATGGCCGCAAGCGCCGGCCCGCCGACCGGGACGATGCGCTCCTTCGAGCCTTTTCCCATGACCCGCACGGACTCGCCGATGAAATCGACGTGCTTCACGTCGAGCGCCAGCAGCTCGGAAATCCGCAGCCCGCACGAGTAGAACAGCTCGAGGATCGCCGCATCGCGCGCGGGCAACCACTGCGGCGTTTTCTTGTCCGGCTCGGCCCGCAGCGGCATCCCTAGCAGCTCGTCGATCTGCGAGATCGTTAGCACGACCGGCAGCCCGCGCTCGGGTTTCGGCAGCAGCACCTCGGCCACCGGGCTGCGGGCCATCCCCCGCCGCAGCACCAGGAATTTGTAAAACGACCGCAACGCGGCGAAGCGCAGGCGGATCGTCGCGCGCTTGAAGCCCTGCTTCATCAGCGCAAACAGATAGTCCCGGAAATCATCCCCATCCGCCTCGCGCCAACCGGTGAACTTTTCCCCGCGCCATTTCTGATAGGCGGCGAGCGCGTCCCGATAATTCGCCAAGGTCCGGGGAGAAGCGCTTTTCTCCGTGGCTTGGAAATCGAAAAAAGCGATCTCGTCGCAGTCGGTCATCGGTCGGCAGATTAGCGGCGGCGGACATGAGCGCCAAGCGAATTGAAAAGCCAGAACAAGAACGAATCTGGGCGCTTGATCCTCAGCACTGCCGCAGTTTACCTTCCGGCCATGTTGCCAATGGAGCGAATTTCCCGAATGTCATCCAGTGAGCGGGTCAAAGCCATGGAGCTTCTGTGGGAATCATTTTCCAAGGAAGGAATCGACTTCTAAAATGCGATTGAAATGTTGATTTGCGAAACCTGCCCTCGAACACAAAGGGTATCTCCATTGACTTTCAAGAGGTCGCAGCATTCAGGCTGGAACTGGTGATTTGTTTCAAATATGCGTAGTGCCAGCCGAATTACGCCCCATGCCCGCAAAACGAAAAGCCGCCAATCCCGCACCTGCCAAGATCCTCAAAGTCCAGCTTCGACGCATGTTCCTCGGCTGGATTTTTGATTTCCCCCTGAGCCTTAAGGGTTCAAGCGCGGTTTTTGATTTCCTGCGGATGGCTACGGCACCGATAGCGGCTTGCGCGCCAGCAGTGCGAGGATGCTTTGGGCTTCGGGGGTGAGCTCGGTAAGTTGCTGGAAGCTGGCTTCTCCCACCCGCACTTGGTTGCGGCTGCGGAACGGTCTATCCCGTCCGGCGACGGACGGATCATTGCCATCATCGGCATGTGCGCCCCCCGCCCGCCACCGATTTGTGTATCAAGATCAAGGCACCGCCCTAGACTGGAATGTTCAGCACCCTTGGTGCTGAAGAAATCCGAATCCTTAAAGGAACAGGGCCGTAGTGTGGACTACGGCCCTGTTTTTTATAAGGTCACACCTGTTAAGGGCAGACTCCGGTGGCGTCGGGGCACTGGGTATTCAGTCCCGGGCAGCGGGTGATGTCTACCGGGCACTGGGTTGGAACCGGTGCGCACTCGGTGGGAGTGCCGGGGGTCATGGTTGGACCGCAGTCCGGACTCACCGGACAGTGGGTGGTGACTTGGGGGCACTGGGTCGGTGACGTCGGGTAGAACGTCGGGCCGCACTGGCCTGGGATCGCCGGGCATTCCGTCTGCTTGGAAGGGCATTGGGTGGGAGCCACCGGATAGATCGTCGGTCCGCACTGACCGGCGGCATCCACCGGGCATTGGGTTTGGATGACGGGGCACGAGGTGTATGAGGCAGGGCATTCGGTTTGGACGGAAGGACACTGTGTTTGTGAGGCCGGGCACTGGGTGGCCGTCGTCGGATAGATCGTTGGTCCGCACTGACCGGCAACCACCGGGCACTGGGTTTGGACAATCGGGCACTGGGTTTGGACCGTCGAACATTGGGTGACCGTGCCATTGCTAATGGTGACCCCGCAGGTGGCCGGATTCGCCGGGCAATGGGTGGTGATCACCGGGCACTGCGTTTGTGAGGCCGGACACTGGGTCGGCTCTTGCGGGAAATAGGTGTATCCGCATTGGCCGGCGGCATCCACGGGGCATACCGTGGTTTGGGCCGGGCAGTGTGTCGTTTGGGTCGGGCAGTTGGTGGGTTGGATCGGGCAGATCGTGGCATCGCTCGGTCCGCTCGGGCAATGGGTGGGATGGGCCGCCACCGGGCAAGTGGTGGGTTGGTTGGCGCATTCCGTGGTGGTTCCCGCACATTGGGTGACGATCACCGGACAGGTCGTAACGGCACTGGCAGGGCACTCAGTGGTTTTTTCCGGGCAGGTGGTGATTGCCGTCGGGCATTGGGTGGGGACGTCTGCAGGGCACTGGGTTGGGAACGTCGGGCAGGAGGTTTGGGAAGCCGGGCAATGGGTGGCGACACTCGGGCATTCCGTAAGCTTCACCGGGCAATGGGTGGCATACGCCGGGCATTGCGTGGCGACCTGTGGGCAATAGGTGGCGGCTCCAGCCGAACACTCGGTCGGTGTGTGGGTGCACTGGGTCGGAATGTTGACACACTCTGTAACCAATGCCGGGCACTTGGTGGTGACCCGGGGACAATTGGTGGTTTCCTGCGGGCAGTTGGTGGCGGTCGTCGGGCAGGCTGTAACCACTGGCGGGCACTGGGTGGCGGCACCCGTGCAGGTGGTGGTATTAGCAGGGCACTGGGTCGTGATTGCCGGGCAGGATGTTTGGGTGACCGGGCACTCGGTGGAACTGCTTGGGCAATGGGTGGGATGGGTAGGACAGGCGGTTTGCGCGACCGGGCACTGGGTGGCCACTGCCGTGGTGGGGCACTCGGTCGGCGTGGCCGGACAGGATGTCACGGTTCCGGAAGGGCACACGGTTTGTTGGATCGGGCATTGAGTGGGAGCCGGTTGCAGCGGGCAACGGGTCGGTTCCGCCGGGCACTTGGTGGCGCTGAGCGGGCACTGGGTGGGCGTGTTGCCGACAGGGCACTGGGTGGCTGCGGTTCCACCCGGGCATTCCGTTTGCTTGATCGGGCATTGGGTCGCCTGACTTGGGCAGAACGTCGCGATACTCGGGCACTGGGTAGGAGTCTGCGGGCAGAACGTGGCTGCTGTCGGGCACTGCGTCTGGCTCTGAGGACAAACCGTTTGCTGCTGCGGACACTGAGTGGTGGTGCCGTCGGCAGATGGACAGACCGTCGGCAAATACGGGCAGGTGGTGCTTGCTATCACCGGGCAGGAGGTGGTCTGCGCGGGGCAAAAGGTGCTGACCGTTGGGCAGGAAGTCTGCTGATTGCCAGGGCATTGGGTGGGAACGACAGGGCAGGTCGTCTGGCCGACCGGGCAATGGGTCTGGGTGCTCGCGTCAGCGGGGCAGACCGTGGACTGTTGCGGACAGACTGTGGCTTGTTGCGGGCACTGGGTGGGAGCGGTCGGGCACTTGGTAAAGACCCGCGGGCATTCGGTCGGGGTGCTTGGGCAGAAGGTCGCGCCGGTGGGGCACTGGGTCTGTTGCACCGGGCAGACGGTCGCGGTGGTCGCGTCAGCCGGGCATACGGTGGTTACCGCAGGGCAGTGGGTTTGTTGCACCGGGCATTGGGTCGCGACCGGATCGGGTGCGCAAATCGTGGCATCGGCGGGGCACTTCGTCGGATCATTGGGGCACTGGGTCTGCACGCCCGGACAACTTGTTCTAACAACAGGGCAGATGGTGGCTAGCGTCGCCGGGCAGGTGGTTGGCACCTGTGGCAAGAACGTGGGGCCGCACGGAGTGCCTGGCACCGGGCAGTAGGTCGCAGTTTGCGGGCAGGTGGTGTTGGTGGTAACCGGGCAATGGGTCGCTTCGAACGTGCATTGGGTGAGGAGTACCGGACAGGTGGTCTGGTGCGTCGGGCACTGGGTTTGGGCCTGCGGGCAGAAGGTTTGCACCGTCGGGCAGGAGGTGGTCTTTTCCGGGCAGGCCGTCACCGTCGGCGCGGTGGGGCACACCGTCTGATAGGCCGGGCACTGGGTATCGGCTTTGGGGCAGAAGGTGACATGGCTGGGGCAGGCGGTGGGAACTTGCGGGCAAGTGGTGGCACCGGTTGGATCGGGGCAAATCGTTTGCTGGCCGGTGCAGGTGGTCAAGGCTCCTGCGGAAGTGCAAACCGTGGCCTCAAGCGGGCACTGGGTGGGATTCTTCGGACAAGCGGTGACCGCTACCGGGCAAACCGTCACGTTTGCCGCTGTCGGGCAGTTGGTGGCAAAGGCCGGGCACTGGGTGAGATTCTTTGGGCAGGCGGTTTGCGAGGCGGGACAGACCGTTGCGACAGAAGGACAATTGGTTGTTTGGCTCGGGCAGAGCGTGATCCGGGTGGGGCATTGGGTGACCGTGCCGAGGATCGGGCAAACGGTGGCTTGCTGACTGCACTCGGTTGCCGTCGCAGGGCACTGGGTGTGAGCCTGCGGACAGACGGTTACCACGCTCACACATTCGGTGGGGACGTCGGGAGTCATGGTCGGGCCAACACAATCCGGAGTTTGCGGGCAATGGGTGATCACCTGCGGGCAGAGTGTCTGGAACGGCGGGCATTGGGTGGCGGTGGTCTGCGGGCAGACGGTTTGCACTCGCGGGCATTCCGTGGCTGCCGGAAATTGCGGGCAAACGGTCGCGGTGATCGGGCAGTGGGTTTGGTTGTTCGGGCAGAGTGTGGCCAGCGTCGGGCACTGCGTTTGAACCTTTGGACACTGGGTGGCAACTCCGGTCGGACAAACGGTTTGCAGGCTGGAGCACTCGGTACCTGCGGTGATCGAACACTGGGTGATGGCTCCTAGATCGATCGGGCAGACGGTGAAGTTGCGCGGGCACTGGGTCTGCTGTTTCGGGCACTCGGTGGGACTCACCAGATTGGGGCAGATGGTCGCGATCGCCGGGCAGGCAGTGGTTTTGGACGGGCAGACGGTTTGCAGGGCCGTACTGGGGCAGAGGGTTTGCTCAACTGGGCAAAATGTCGGATTGGAAGGGCACTGGGTGGGCTGTTGCGGGCAAAAAGTCGGGCCTTGGGGGCAGGAGGTGAGCTGGGTCACGCAGTTGGTGATTTCGACCGGGCATTTCGTGAAAATTTGAGGGCACGCGGTCGATAGCTTGGCTGGGCAGACGGTCGGATTTCCCGCAGGGCAGACGGTGGCGACGTTCGTGGGACACTGGGTCGTCAAGACCGGGCACTGGGTATGATTTGCGGGACAGTTGGTCGGTTGCACCGGGCACACCGTGATGACCGATGCGCAAATCGTCGCTTGCTTCGGGCACAGTGTGACTTGGCCGCCGCAGAAGGTCGGCAGCGCCTTGGCCGTGCAGTAGGTGGCCGCAATCGGGCATGAGGTGGCTGAGCTTGGGCATTGCGTGTGGGCGGTGACGCAGTTGGTGAGTTGGATCGGGCAAGCAGTGGCAATCGCCACCGTCGGGCAGACCGTGGGAGCGGCCGCAACGCAACTCGTGGCTTTGGCCGGGCAATTGGTTTGGGCGACAGGGCAGGCGGTCGCCGCCTGCGGGAAGATCGTGGGTTTGATGATCTTATCCACTTTTACCATGCGCAGAATGCGGGATGACGGAGTGGGTTCGCCGGGGACTTCGATAAACGAGACATTTTTTCCTTCATGGAAGAAGCGCTCGGACCCCGGGATGGGGATCCATTGACCTGGAGTCCCCGCCGCACCTGGTTCGAAATATTCGGGATAGTAATGGCCTTCCTCGGAAGCATCGAAACTGAGCTGAACCGTGGGCGGGGAAGCATCGTCAATGGTGGCCTTGAATTCAGGTTCGGCGAAGGATTGAAACCACGCCAGTCCGCCGATGCAGAGGCAGACCATCAGGACGACGCGGGTGATGAGGGGGCGGAAACTTCTCAGATTCTTTTGAAATGACATGGCTTAGGTTCTTTCTGTCAACGTAGGGGATTGATCAAAATCAGGGTTTTTTTGAGATCAGCCGGACGGGGTTTTTTCTCCCATTAGCGAAATCTCATTGCGATGGTTCTGTGGCCTATCGGGTTCGGAATGCATTACAAGAAGAAATTGCAAATAAAATTTTCCGATAATAAAGTTTTCTGAATCAACTGGCTTCCAACGGCTCTTCCCGGCACCGCAATTGGAGCCAGGCACCCACGCCCGGCAGGCTGCGGTCCAGCATTCCACCACGGTTGGACAGGCGCTCCGTTTGCGGCGGGAGCAGGTCGTCGCACCTTACCGGCGCTTCACGGGCGTGGGTTCTGCGATGATCGCGGCGCGAGGCGCTGCCTCGGTTTGCGGGGGCTTGGCGTCGCCGGATAGATCAGTGTCGGGGAGGAGCTGTTGGCCGCGATTCTGGGAGACTGAATTGTTGGCGTAGGCGGCGGCTGTGAGAGCTTTTTCCAGGATCAGGCCGGGACCCTGGTTGAGGGTGATTTGGTTCAAGGCGACGGGCAGGTTTGCCGCGCCCTTGCGGATGACGATGCCGCCGAGGAGGTTGGCGCGGGCGATGTTGCCTAAAATCTTGCCGGAGCCGGCACTGTCAAGGACGAGACCGAATTCGCGGTTGGCGATGAGTTGGTTGCCTTCGAGGGTGGCGGAGGCAAGGCCGTTGTCGGCGTGGATGCCATTGCCACTGTTGCCCTCGCAGCGGTTGTTGATGAGGATGACGGCGGCTCCGTCCCATGACTCGATGCCGTGCTCGAAGTTGTTGAGCGACTGGCATTCCCTGACGTCGAGGGTGCTGCCCTTGCCAATGGCGGCGGCTCCATTCCAGCCGTTATCTGCGAAGCGGCTGCGGCTGACGGTGGCTTGCCCGCCCCCGATGACGGCGAGGCCGTGGCCGCTGGCATCGGTGAAACGGCAGTCAACGAAGGTCGCGCTGCCGCCACGGACGAGGGCCACGGAAAACCGATCGCTGCCGGCAGCAAATGACTCGTGGCGGAAGCTGATGCCACTGACCCGCACGCCCTTGGCATCCGGGCCGATGGTGATGGCACTGCCGCTTTCCGGCGGGCATTCGACTGTGGTGGTGGCGAATCCTGCGCCCTGCAACTCAACGGCGACGTCGATGACGAACGGGCCCTTCCAAGTGGCCGCGCCGAGGACGATGCGGTCGCGTTGACGGGCGTTGGCAAGGGCTTCCTGAGGCGTGGCGAAATCTCCGGGGACATGGAGGGTGCGGGTGTAGCTGGAGAGTTTTTCCAAACGGCTGGCGATTTCCGCGTTTTCGGGGGCGAGCGAGCTGGCCTCGCGCAGCCAGTCGAGTGCTTGTTGGTCGAACTGCCCTTGGTCGCGGGCGCTGGCCAGGTTCAGCAGTGCGGCGGCCCTCTCGCGGTCGGTGGAGGACTTCTGCAGCGCGGCGATAGCATCGGCTAGAATCGCCTGGGCGTCTGGGTTGGAGGGCGCGGTGGTGAGGATGTCGCGGGCGGTGGAAATGGCGAGATCCCATTTCCGCTGGTCGAGCGCCTGGCGGGCGGAGGTGGCCATTTTCGCGAGGGACTGGCCGACGCGGGCGGCGGCGATTTTCTCGAGGATCGCGGCGGCGTCCTGTTCGTGAGGATACTTGGCGATTACCTGGCGGGCGGCGGCGGCGGCTTCGTCGAGACGCCCGGCTTCGAGCTCGGCGGTGGCTTGGCCGGTCCAGTAACCGATGAATTGGGATTGCTCCTCACCGAGGCCGGTCTCGATGCTGCTCCGCCCGCGCGAGGCGATTTCGGAACCGGGTGCCAGCAGCTCGATTTCGGCAAAGGAGTTGGCGGCTTCCTGCCAACGGCGGTTTTCGACGAGGAGGGCACCCTGGCGTTCCAAGGAGGCGATCTGCAGCAGGCGTTGGTTGTCCCTGTCCTGTTCGTTCTTGAGATACAACAAGACACCGGTCGTTGCGCCGATGAAGAACACGAGGGACCAAACGAGATACGACCGGGCAAGGCTGCGCGGCTTGGCGGCAGGTGCCTCGATGGCGGTTTCGGCGTGGTCCACTCCAAGGACAGCGGTCTTGGCCGGGGAGGGGATCCGTGTTGTTCCCGCAACGATCCCGGCAGGGAGAGGAGGGGAGTCAATAGCACTGGTTCCAAGATGCTCGTGGACTGCGGCGAGCGCTTGGTCGAACTCGACGAGGCCTTTCTGATAGCGTTCCGCCAAGGTTTCGTTAGGGGCGGTGCGGACCATCGCGGCGATGTGCTCGCGGGCGTCCTTGAACTCGGTGAGGTGCGGACTGGGATCTTCCTCAGGACCAAGTCCAAGGATCTTGCGGGCTTCAGGGAGAGTCATTGGGGTGGGTAAGATGAGATGGGATGAAGCGGATTTCAACCGACGAAGCGCTGGACGATGGGCATCCGGCGGCCAATGCCGAAGGCCTTCGATGTCACCCGCAGGCCGGGCGCGGCTTGGTGGCGTTTCCATTCGTTGAGATCGACGCGGCGCTGCACCCAGCGGACGGTGGTTTCCTCGTAGCCGCGGGAAATGATCTCGTCGGCGGATAGCTGGTGCTCGACGTAGAGTTCGAGGATGCCATCGAGGATGTCATAGGGTGGGAGTGTGTCCTGGTCCTTCTGGTTAGGGCGGAGTTCGGCGCTCGGCGGCTTGTCGATGGTGTTCCAAGGGATGATTTCCCGCTCGCGGTTGATCCAGCGGGAGATTTCATAAACGCGGCATTTCGGCAGGTCGGAAATGACCGCTAGGCCGCCGCACATGTCGCCGTAAATCGTGCAGTAGCCGACGGCGAGCTCGCTCTTGTTACCGGTCGTTAGAAGCAGGTGGTTTTCCTTGTTGGATAGCGCCATGAGCATCAGTCCGCGGATGCGGGCCTGCATGTTTTCCTCGGTGACGTCTTCCGGTTTCCCCTCGAAAATCGGCTGCATCGTCGCCTTGACCGCCGCGAAGGCGTTTCTGATAGGCAACTCGTCGCAGCGGATACCGAGGTTTTTCGCGAGCGCGAACGAATCGTCCACGCTGCCGCGAGACGAATAGGGGCTGGGCATCGTGAGTCCGCGGACGTTCTCCGGGCCGAGCGCGTCGGCGGCGATGGCGGCGGTGAGCGCGGAGTCGATTCCGCCGCTCAGGCCGAGGCAGACGCTGGTAAACCCGCATTTCGTGACGTAATCGCGGACGCCGAGGACCAACGCCTGGTAGAGCTCTTCGACATCGCAAGATTCTAACGGCGAATCGTTTTCCGGAGGCTGGAACGGATCGACCATGCGGCAGCTTTCGGCGAAGCCGGGGAGTTGGGTGGTGATGCGGCCACGGGCATCGGTGACCAGCGAGTGGCCGTCGAAAACGAGTTGGTCGTTCGCGCCGACCGCATTGCAATAGACCACCGGCACCTTGGCCTTCCGGGCCACCCCGCCGATCATCGCGCGCCGTAGCAGCGGCTTGCCGAGGTGGAAGGGCGAGGCGCTGAGATTGAGCAGCAGGTCGATGCCTTTTGCCGAGAGTTCCTCCACCGGATCGCGATCATAAAACGGGCGCTGGAGGTAGTCCTCAGTCCAGATGTCCTCGCAAATCGTCACGCCGATGCGGTGGCCATTCCAGAGGATCGGCTCGCTGGAATCCCCCGGCTCGAAGTAGCGTCGCTCGTCGAAAACATCGTAAGTCGGCAGCAGCGTTTTCCAGACGCGGTGCTGGATTTCTCCGTGCTCCAGCCAGGCCACCGCGTTGCGGAAGGGCTTGCCGGGCCGGGTCGGATGATGGTGGTCCACGTAGCCGACAAGCAGCGGCACCTCGCGGATTTCCCCGGCCAGATAGTCGAGCGCTTGCAGGCATTTCGGCACAAACTGCGATTTGAAAACCAGATCGCGGGGCGGATAGCCGACCAGCGACAACTCGGGCGTCACCACCAGGTCCGCGCCCGCTTCCAGGCACTCGTGGTAGGCCGCGAGGATGCGTTTCACGTTGCCGGGAAAGTCGCCGATAACGGAGTTGATTTGAGCGAGGCCGATGTTCATGGACGGCCAGAGAAAACACCCGCCATGGGGCAGGGCGAAAGGAAAAAGCGTTTCCGGCAAAGCGATCAGGGGATTTCACTCTCCAAAGAGCGGTGTCGGCGCTGCGCTCTGCCACCGCAGTTCATGCCCCTATCATCACGGGAGCGCCGTCACCCGAAAGAAGCGCTTCGCGGGCGGCTGCGCCGCTGGCACGCAGGACGCCGCCAGACTGACAAAAGGCCCGTCCCGCAGTCTTGAAATCCATCAATTTGATAGGTTGTGTTAATCCGAGAGGATTGACCCCATCCATTGAATGAACGTCCCTGAAATTTGTCGTGGAATGATGGATGCACAAAAAAGGCCGGGAGTTGAACTCCCGGCCTTAGGTGTTAGCGGTGGATCAATGGATGATCTTCTACGATCAAGCAACGATCACTGTGAGGCTTTCACTCGCACAAATAGCTGGCCGTTGACGGCAGGGTTGGAGACCGTGAAGGTCACTGTCTGGACCTCGCCTGCGGTAACGACCGACTCGGCCACTGCACCGGCGTCTGGAGTCCAGGTCACCAGATCGGTGGAGGTGAGCACCGTGTAAGTGAGTCCGGTGATCGCCGGAGTGGCACGCCGGGTGTAGCTGAACATGCCGGTGGTCTGGTTGAGCGGCGCGGTGATCGGGCTAACCGATGCACCGCTCGTCGGGTTGAGACCGAAGGCGTATTCCTGTTGGTTGGTCAGGCCGTCGCCGTCCGTATCAGCGGTGGGAACCGAAACATCGGTGGGCAAATAGCCCGAAGCCCAGGTGCCGTAGTCGGTGACGGGAGGCGCGGTGGTCGGCACCAGTTGGAAGCCGTTCACCGGCAGGCGATAACCTGCGGCAGAGAGCCCGTTGAGGACGATCTCGCCAGAACCATTCACCAACACATGATCGAAGAAAACATAATTGTTTCCCTGTTTCCAGTCGCTCGTATTTTGGGCGATGGTTGCGTCAATAGGCTGGCTTCCCACGGTACTCGTCGGGTTGGGGGTGGACCAGTCGCCCTTGGCCTGTTCTCCATTTGGCTGCTGAGAGGCGATCCACACTTTGTAATAAGTGCCGGAGGTGAGACCGTTGATCACAAATTGTTGGGGCGCTCCTTTGGCGAAATTACGCATGCCGCTCCTGAGCATGGTGAGGCCGGGATTGCCCCAGTTATCAATGCCGTTCATGTCGGTGTTGGACCAGCCCACTGAGGCAAATATGCCTGCGGAGTCTGACAGGCCAGTACCCGAAAAGCTGGTGGGCTGATTCCACGTTTCGCCGGAGCCGCCGGCTGGACCCACAAGGGAGGAGGCGGGTGGGATGCTGCCCGCCTCGTAGCTCACATTGATGATTCCAGTAGCGGCGACCAGATTGACCATCACGCTGTAGGGTTTGGTGGAACCATCCTCGGCGGTGATTGTGTAGGTCTGTGGGTTGGTGGTGGCGAAGTCCGGGGCGGCCAATGGCAACGGCGACCCCGTGGCGAATTGAGAAACCGTGTAGTCCGGCGCAAGGGTCGTTAAATTCGTCCCGATGGGAAGGTTCCAGGTGATATTGGTCCCGGAGATGACGGCTGGATAGTTGGGGATGCCGAAGGTGAGTATATCCTTGGCAGAACTCGCCGGAGTTACACTGACTGTCACGGTGTAGGGCTTGACGATTGCGCCATCGGTGACGGTGTAAACCACCGGGGCTGTAAAGTCATAAGCGGTGGGGCCGCCGTTATCCTTGTCGCAAGCTCCGGACGACAGCGTGAAGGTCGGCATGAGGGATGTGATGTCCGTCCCGTAAGGCACAGTCAGGGCAATGGTCTGGGCGTTCTGGTCAATGGTACCCGGAATACCAAGAACCTCGAAGGCGGCGATGACAGCCTGTCCGACGACATCATACTCGATGGTGATGGTTCCCGAGTAGCCGGTGTTATTCGCATAGCCGCAGCCAACCATCACCGCGACGGTGTTCAGGTCGATCGTGTCAGGGAAGTTGGCGGGTGCGGTTCGCGTCGCCGAAAACGGCCCGAGGTTTTGGCCAGCACCCCAGCCAGTATTGCTAATATTCCCGCCGAAATCACTGGAGTCGCCGACTGTCAGGAGGCCGTCGGTTCCTGGCGTCCCTGGCGTGGGATCCAAATAGACACAGAGTTCCGAAGCCCAGGCATCGCCACCGTCAATTTCGACCTTCAAGTTGGTGGCGGTCACTGACCTGAGAATGGAGCCAGCGGGCAGGCTCCCCAGCGGGATCTTAACCATCAGACCTCCACTGCCAGCCGAGGCAAAGAACGTGTTGGCCGGACTGGTTCCGAGATCGATGGTTGTAGTGGTGGTGAGCGCGTCGGCGCTGCCGAGGCCGAGACCGATACCTACCGCTAAAGCGAGGGCGGAGTGTTTGAGGGCAACCCGTAGCTGGTTGCAAATAGTCAGGATTTTCATGGGGATTATTATTTTTCGAGTTCAGATGGCTATTGTTTTTTATGGGAGAGGCGATCTCGGTGCCAGTTTGTTCTCTCAATGAGAGAGAGGTAACTGGAGCTTCTGATTTTCATCGGGTCGATGTGGATTGGAGGGGTTGTCTGAATCCACTTGTCCTGCTGGGAACAAGAAATCCATTTCTCCAACTAACCTTAGAGCCAGTAAGCCGCATTCTGAGGATGGGCAACTATTATTTCTCGATGAACTAGAGCTAGCGGCGAACTAGCGTGGAAGGGATTGCCCGAGTGGACTCGGAATCACGGTGGCAGCAAGGTGATACCCACCCGACCGAAGCGTGGACTGCCGCTGCCGGTGTCGCCGATGGTCACGCGCTCCCAGTCGGCGTTGATCGACTCGACCACCGGCGCACCGGCGGCGTTGGTGAAGTTGTGCAAGGCGGAGCTAAACTGCGGCGTGTAGCTCAAGCCTGGCACCGTTTTGCGCCGCAGATACTGGAGCACGAGCTGTTGGCCCGTCGGATTGCCCGGCACCACCATCAGACGCGGCAGGCCGGAGTTGGGCTGGCTCGTCGGATGATAGAGGGCGGAATCGGACTTGGCGGGATCGAGGTTGAATGCGAATTCGAGCAATTTGGCAATTCCGTCGCCATCTTCGTCTGCCAGTTGCGATTCATTCGTGCCGCTGACGCCGTGATCGAATGACCACTGTTGATAGGAATCTCGATAAGTGACGGCCAGCAAGTTGGACGGTAAGTTGCCGGCTCCGTCGATGTCGAGCACGGTATTTTGCGGCAGCGAGAGAACCACCACGCCGGATGCTGGCGCGACCGTCACCACATAAGCCGTGCCCGAGCCAGTTATAGAAACGATTGAGCCACCGGTGATCGAGAAATCATTCGTCGTTAGACCTGTGATGTTTTCGGAAAACGTGAGGTTGGCGGTGAACCAGCCATTCACCACGGACTTGGAGGTGGCGAGCGTGGCGAGCGGGCGCACGCTTTCGAGTTCGAGTCGGGCCAGCCGCGCGCCATCTTCCCGGGCATAAACGGTGACGGTGTGAGTGCCTGCGGTGAGATTTAAGATGACTGGATCGGCACCGCCGCGGTTATTCACGTAATCCCAAACGTAGGCAGTTCCGACAGGGGCGATGTCCCAAAGACTCACGCTGCCGAGTCCCTGATTTCCATCAACCTCGACAAAAAACGAGTCGCTCTCGGTGGTGGCCGCCTGGACCTGGCTGCGGAGCAGCCATTGGCCGGCATGGGGCACGACGAAGGTGAACTCGGCCCGGTGCTGGGTGGCGATCGGCGGTCCATTGTTATTTGGAATGCTCCCCTCTGGCAGCCAGAGATATTTCCCGTTCGGTGCGGCGGGATCGGTCACGAGGACCATTCCGCCGCCGATGTAGGAGGCCTCGGCAGCATTGCGTGCGAGAATCTGCGAGGGATAGAGGAAGGACAACGAGGTGCCCGCTCCCATGAGATTTCCGGCATAGTCGGCGACGGCTCCGGTGCGCAGTTCAATGCCGACTGAGCTGCCTTGGACCAAGGGCGTTAGGTTGAGCAGATAGGCATCTCCCGAGGGCACGATGGAATCCAAGGTCACATTCACCAGCGAGAAATCCGCAGCGGTCAGTCCGTTGACATACTCGCCGAAGGTGAGGCCGATCTGGAACGGACCACTAACCTGCGCGGGCACTCCGGTGAAAAGTGGCGTCGGCGGCAGCGTGTCCAGATAGCCCAAGGAAAGCACGGCGGATGCGCGGCTACCGAGCGCCGCTAGATTGGCGGCATTCGTCGGCACGGAAACCGTGACATTGCCCGCTGTCGGTAAAATCGTGGCCACATAGTAATACCCCTTGCCGCGCAATTTACTGACGCTGCCGCCGCTGACTTGGAGGTCGGAGGCGGTGAAGTCAGTGACATCCATGTCGAAGGCGACTGTCACATCGAAGGCGCCGCTAACCACACCCGCAGGTCCGGCGATTTCGCAGCGCGTCTTGCGGCCACCGTCGGGAATGTCATAGCGCTGCACGGCGGTGCCATCCACCCAAGTGCCGGAGTTCATGAGCGTCCAGCTCACGCTATCCATACTATAGTGGACCTGATAGTTTGCGATCCGTCCGTTGACGTAGTCTTGGCGCGGGGTGTAAACGAAGCCGCCAACGGAGCGCGACGAGCCGAGGTCGAGCGTGAGATGGTGGGGCGGCTGAGGGTCTGGCGGGATCGATCCTTGCGAATACTCGGTATGCCAGAAGGTATTGATATTTCCATCAATCGCATTAGTGGCAGGAGCAAGCTCATCGCCCATTTCCTGACTATCGACACTATAAACCGACAAGCCGGAAGTAGGCATTGGCGTGCCATTGCCATCGAGCACTGAGAATTCGGCGACGCTGGTCCAAGCACCGGCGTTCACCTCGCTGAATGCCGTGAGCCGGACGTAGCGGGCTTGCGGCTTGGCGGTGGTGTCGAACTCCGCAGGAATCAGACCTTGGATATATTGTTGGAGCAGTGCGACGGCTTCTTGATCGACGAGATTTTTCGCGAGCGGCGGCATGGCCGTGCCATTTCCCACGGCACCCATCCGGACATGCAGCGCGGACAGGCTGATGTCACCGGGCTTGATATAGCGCCCGTTAGTTCCGAGGTTGAAAAGACCTTGGATCGTGCCGTTGACCATCCCCTGGGACGCGAGCGGAGTGCCGAGGCGCGTGTCGAAAAAGCTCACCGTGCCACCCGGGCGGTGGCAATGGGCGCAGTTCGTGTCGAGATACGATCGCACCCGATGCTCGACTGGCGCGGTCGTATCGCCAATCGCGCGGGATTCGATGAAGTTCGCCAACTCGGTGACGGTGAGCGTGCGGTCAAACATGCCGAGCGAGTTGAACGTGACGAGTTGATTTGCGGTGCGTCCGGTGGTGTCGTAGTGGAAATTCCCGTTGAGCGGACTGGTCCGCACGCCCAGCGCTTGGCCGGCGGCGGCGGTGTGGCACTGCATGCAATCGGCGCGGGACGGATAGTCCCAGCGGCGACTTTCGGTGCTGCCGTTTGGCAGGGTCACGGAAAAATTCTCGATTTGACCGGTGGTCAGTAAATCCGCGTCAGTTCCCGCGCTGTTCCAGCGGTAAGTCACGCCGTACTTCCCGCCGCCTGCGGTGCAAACGAGGAAGCGGGTTTCCAAACGTTTGATCTGCGACGGATTGTTAGCGTCAGTCGCGACCTCGAAATGTTTCACTAACACAGTTCCAGTGGGAAAAACCCAGCTCCCCTCTTCATCGAAGACGATGTCTTCCGAAGCCGTGTTATGCGAGCCATCGTTCGGCAGGATAATCCAGCGCTTTTTGGCCGCCGCATCCGACCAGAGTGGCGTCACCACCGTGTATGGAACCGCTGCGGGCACGGCCGTTAGCGTCGCGAGATTGCTGAAAAAACCGGTCTGCGAAAGGAGCGCGGGCGGCTCGACGGAGACGCCAGCCACGATCAGTTTGCGGATGGTGCCGCCCGCTTGGTCGGTGCCATTGACGGTGAGCAAATAAATTTCGCCAGCCGTGTCGGTGCAAAAGTTCGAGAGCCCGACTTTTTCGCCGGTCGGGAAGCCGTCGATCACCAATTGACTCACGGGCGCTCCGCTGGTAGGGAGAGTGGCGGTCCAGATCTTCCCAACGACGTGATCCGCGTAGAGCAGCTTGCCACCGAGTGCGGCATCCCACTGGGCACCGCGGTAGCGCATGCCACCAATGATGCAAAATCCAACACTGTGGTTGTAGTCCAACGCTGGCGGGGTGTCCGTGCCGATGGGCGGCACGGCAGCCGTTCCCGGGCCGGCGATTAATCCTTCGCGGTAGCCCCACTGGGCGTTGCCGCCTCTTGGCAGCCTGGTCATTTCCTCGCGCGCGCCCTCGCCCACGTCGCCGATCCAAACCTCGTCCGTCACCGCGTCATAATGCGCGGTATGCGGACTGCGGAGGCCGAGAGATACGTATTCCTCCAAAATCGAGCCGGCGGGATCGAGCCACGGATTGTCATTGGGAATTCCATAGCCTTGAGTCGAGCTGGCTGGCCAACCTGCCGGCTTGTTAGCCGGGCTTTGCGGCTGGCGGCGGATGGCGTGGGATTTCGTCGGATCATTGTTCACATCGATCCGGAAAACGCCGCTGAAAAGCCCGAAGTTCAACCGTTGGGTGCGGCTCAGCGCGCCATCCGCGCCAGTCAAGCCACCACCTTCATTGCTATCACCGCCGTCACCGCAAGTGATGTTTAGGAAACCGCTGTTATCGAAATACATCGCCCCGCCGTTGTGCCAGCGGCAGCGGTCATACTGGCTGATGAGGACGAACTCGCTCGTTGGATCGAGCGTGCCGCTGGCAGGCAGCCAGGTGAAGCGCGAAACCCGCCAATACGAATGGTTTGCGTCCGCGCCGACGAGCGCCGGTTTGTAGTTATAGCAAACGTAGGTGAAGTTCGCATTCGGCGAGCCGCTCTGGCCGAATTGGGGATGGAAAACGAGGCTGTAAAAGCCCTGATCTTCCGAAGTCTGGGTCGTCGACACCCGCTCGAGGATTTTCACCACCTGCGCCTGGGTCGTCGCGGCACTGTTGGGAAAGCGCCAGATCTGGCCGTTTTTCCCGACGAGAAGCAGGTTGGTGGTGCCCGGAATCGGCGTGAGCCACAGCGGGTCGACGAACGTTAGATTGGGAAACGCGTTCTCGGTGGACCATCCGGTCGCCTGCCCCGGCGCAGCGGCAGGGAATACCCCGTTGAAAAATGGATTGACCGGCTGAGGGGCATCCAGGCCGCCTTGTTGCGCCATCGCTCGCGGCGCGGCCTCCAATAAGACAAGTGCCACCAATAAACCGCCAAACGCGGACAGGCATTGAGAAAGATCGCGTTTCCACATAGTCGTTGAGATATTGAGTCTTTTTTACTGATAGCCAGATAGGCGTTTTTTAAACTTAACGGTTTATTCAGCCACTATTGGTAGAATTCTATTTAATGCGCACACGGCGGATGGGTCACTCGATTCGCTTGATGCCTAGCGGATTCGATTTCAACGGCGATGGCGCGTGAGTAGCCGATGAAGAAGGTGCCGAGGAGGGGAGTGGGCATGGAAATGAAATTTTAAGGGGAGAGGAGGTCATCCACCCTTCGCGTGGACAAGACGTCCACGCCCCTTATGTTAAGCGATTGGAGGTGCGGTCGCGAGGGCGAGTTCGATGACGTCGGTGGCTTCGGCGAGTTCGGCTCCGGTGAGTTCGAGGCGCGGGGGACGGACGCGGTTGTTGCCGAGTTTGCCGCCAGTGGCGAGGGTCTGCTGGAGCTTGATGAGCTGCACGAATTTCACGACGGTGTCCATCCTCAGCATCGGCAGCATCCATTGATAGATCGCCATCGCTTCTTCGATTTTCCCGCTGGTGGCGAGATCCCAAAGTTTCACGTTGTAGGCAGGAAAGGCGTCGCCGACGCCAGTGATCCAGAATGTGGCACCCATCGCGGCACCTTCCAAGGCGCAGTCATCCACGCCCACGCCGAGCGCCACGCGGTCCCCGCAAAGCTCGCGGATGCCCGCGATGCGACGGACATCGGTGGAGGATTCCTTGACGGACTCGACGTTTGGGCACTCGTCGGCGAGTTCCTTAATTTGGATGGGAGTGAAATCCGTTTTGTAGGCGACCGGGTTGTTATAAATGATGCACGGCAGGTCGGTGGCGTTGATGACGGCTTTCATGTGCGTCTTCATTTCCCGCCAATCCGAGGCATAGAGATAGGGAGGCAGGACCATCAGGCCGCGGCAGCCGTTGTCCTTGGCGGCCTTTGCGATATCCACGGCTTCCTTAGTGGAAAGCGCGGCGACGCCGGGGATGATCGGACTATCAGGCAGTGCGGCGACGTAGGTTTTCTGCAGCGCAAGTTTTTCCTCGAATGAGAGGGTGGCTCCTTCGCCGAGCGAGCCGTGACAGACGATGGCGGTGCAGCCGTTGTCGATCAGCCATTTGCCGTGCTCGGCCATGAGGCCGTGGTCGATGGTGAGGTCTGCGTTGAATTGTGTCAGTGTTGCGGGCATGACGCCCTTCCATTGGATGCTCATATTGATCGATGGAAGATTCAGGGAGTTGGAAGAGGTTTGCTCTTGAAGTGGGGAGTGATGATCACGGTCACGTGGGTTCCAACGGGAGGGACCCGTTTGGGAAATGCATGCCAGAACACACCTTGTTCGTTGTCGGTGCCGGGATAGTTGATCATCGCGTTCGAGTCCCCCATGATGGCGGCGATATCTCCGGTGAGGTCAGGGATGAACTTCCCCTCGGCGAGACTCGATCCGGTGTAGAGCCATGGACCGGGGGCTAGAGCCGCGTCTTTCGCAGTGTCCCGGAGCCACTCATTGATGGGAACGCGGCGGGTGGTGCCGTTGTCACTCCACACCGCTTCCATGGTGATTCTGGCGGCAGCTTTCACGGAAGCGGAAACTTCCGGATAGATGCCAGTCGGGTGTCCGGTCTCGTTGATCTGGGAGAATAGCTCTGGCGATGGAGCGTAGCGGAGCAGCGTGAAGGCGAGATTGAGGTCGGTCGGGACGAGCGACGTGATCAGAAGCGCTTCGTGGGTCTTTCCCTTCTGGAGGATGACGACGTATTCGATCAGTCCTTCGGCCATGTTCACTTTGGCGGGAAAACGGATTTCCCGGTTTTTTTGGTCGAGAATGACCTCACCGATCTGATAGCGCCTCTCATCCAGCTTGGTCACGGATGGCTTCACGGGGTCAGCGGCTGCGTCCTTGACCGGCGGCGGCCCCGGATTCACGGGCGTAATTTCCTGGGCCAGCAAAAAGGAAATGCAGGCCGGGATGACGAGGAGAGAGCGGGTAATCATTTGGGTTGGTGGATGGTTTGGGTTGGTGGATGGTTTGGGAATCGCGTTTGATTTGCCGCAAGGATGCCCATCAGTCTGAGCGATGGGCCTTGGAGCGAGGGTCATGGGAAAACAGATGCGTGATACAACGTTGCCAAGGTCGCGGCATTGCGACAGGCCATGCAATTAAAAATTGTTTGGAAACTGATTCGTCGGAAGCACGGGTTTGGCGATGGTCTGGCCTTGAGAGCAATGGGTGTGCGGGCGGCGATTTGAAAGCCGGATGATTTTGGCTGTTTGAACGTCGGATGACGCTTTCGTTAGATCTTCTGCGAGAGCTTCTAACAAATACCTTCTTCCTGCGTCTTCTTAGAGGGGGGGCCGGGAGCTTCCGCCGAGATTTCCCATGCGCCCCCGGACAGGGTGTTTACAGTCTTTGTGGATAGGGTCAAGGTTCCTTGGTCGCAGCCCCGGGTTTCCACCATGCCTACGGCCAGCCTTAGGATGGCGCGGATCACGGTTTCTCCCTCGGCAGCGGAGACGGTGGTTTGTGGAGGCATCCCGTCTGGTTCGCAAACCGAACAGGTACGTTTTTTCTAAAGTCTCGACGAATCGGATCCGACCTCCCCTGAATGACCCACATGAAATATATGCCCCCGGCGGAAAAAGATGGTTTCACTTTGGTAGAGTTGCTGGTGGTCATCGTCATCATCGCTGCCCTAGCCGCCCTCTCCTTCACAGTAGGACCGCGGATGCTGCTCAGGGCCCGGACCAATGCCGCGACGCAGAACCTGCGTCAGCTCGGACCACTGATCTCCACCTATGCCGCAGATCACGAAATGAAACTGCCCCCGGCAAAGGCACCGGCCACCCAGCCCGACGGAACTACCGCGGACGTTCAATGGAACGAAATCTGCCTCGCATTACTCTACCCGGACACCGCACCCGCCGAGTTCAAGACGAAGGCTTGGTGGGAAAACAACAAGGTGCTTTTGAACAACCCGCTTTTCAAGGAAACCGCCACTCCGCGCGGATGGTCTCCTCTCAATTCCGGCTACGCAATCAATGAGATGATCGCGGAGAATCTTGCGCTCGCATCCACCGGAGTGGTCCCCGCCCATACCGAACTTCTCGGCGTCAGCGTCCCTCTGGCCGCCATCGCCGATCCAGGCCGCACGCCGTTGATCGCCCCCTGCGACAACTTTTTCTTTCGCTATGATGAAGCCCAGTTGAGCGAATTCAAAAGTGGCACTCTCAAGGAACTCCTGAGTGAAGGGAAGGTGCCTGTCCTGTTCGTGGACGGTCACATTGAAGCGATCAGCCCGAGCGAATACCTCGAACGGAAGCTCTTCCTTGTGCCCATCGTCCCTGTTCCTTGAACGTGAGGCGAGTTCGAGTATCGTTTTGAAACGTGCCGTATCGACGTCTATATCGCCATGAGCGGGTGGAACCTTACTCCGCAACTTGCCCGGATAGACCTTGGCAAAGGTTGCTGTGAAATAGCCTAACTGTCCATCCGTAGCCATCTACAACACCCATCCACTTCCCCCACCGCACGCGAGCCAGCGCAATGAAGCCGTCCTGTCGCTGATCGACAACACACCTCTTGTGGCGTTCCGCATGGAACCCGAGGGCGTGACCATTCACGCCAAATGCGAGTTCCTCAATCCGAGTGGCAGCATCAAGGATCGCCTGGCCCAATGCATCATCCTGGACGCCGAAAAGCGCGGCCTGTTACAGCCGGACTCGATCATCCTCGAATGCACCAGCGGCAACACGGGCATTTCGCTGGCCATGCTCGGGGCCGCCCTCGGCCACCGTGTCTCCATCCTGATGTCCGATAGCGCCAGCGGCGAACGGCGGCAACTCATCCAGCAGTTAGGCGCGGAGTTGATCCTTTTCAAAAGTGGCGCGAGCTATCAGACGGGCATCGACCTGTCATTGGAAATGGCCGCGAATGATCGCCGGTATTTACTGCCTCGTCAGTTTGGATTGTTAGTCGGCACCTCGTCCGGCGCCAACGCCGCCGCCGTTAGGGTCGCCCAGGATCTGCCGCCGGACGCCTGCGTGGTCACCCTGCTGTGCGATCGCGCCGAACGCTACTTCAGCACCCGCTTGTTCGCCGATTTCACCTCTCCGCCGCAACTCGCCGCCATCTGAATCACCCACGTTGGCATCATGCAGCTATGCTAAGATATCCTAACATCAATCCCACCTTGCGTGACACCGACGACGAAGGTTTGGACGACGGTCCCGAAATCGCCAGTGCCGGGTCGCGCCCGCCGACCGATCCCACGCTTGCCGATTCGGATGGCGACCATGTCAACGACCTCGCCGAGGACAAAAGCGGCGTGGCTGCCACCGACAAAAAAAGCCGAGGGATGGCCAGTCTCGGCACGGTCACCCTCTGCCGCATCAAATCCATCGAACAACTCCGCTCCACCGCCCCCGGCGAATGGGGCTACGAAGCGCTTGAATGGCAGCGCCGCTAGGTCTTGCTCCACGACTGGACGCCCTCGAAATCACGGGCCAGCCTTGAGCCTGGTTTCCCGCCACTGCGGGGATTCCTTTTCGAGGAGCTTCTGCGGCCAGTTTCCCAACCAGGCATAACCATTGCGCCGTTCGTGACCGATCTCTGAAAGCGCGTATTTGAGCACTCCATCGCGATCGATGAACAAGGGCTTGTTTGTCCCGATCGCATAAAACCTTGCCCACAAGGGCGGCGCTTCCGGATCCTCCACCCAGCGCTTGTCCTTGCCTCCGGGCACGGATTCGTCCGTCACCTCAAGCAGCTTGTGGCCCGTGATTCTAACATCCTCCAGCCAGTTCACCGCGCCCTCGATGGCGGCGACCGTCGCCGCGTCCGGGTCATCAAGACTCATCAGCAAGCGGACGATGCCCACGGATTCGCAGCCGCTCAGGGACACCGGTTCGAACGCGCGCGCCGGCTGCGGGTCGTCGTCGCCTTCATCATGCTGCGCGCACCATGCGGTGGGCTTGCCCGCCACCACGATCTGGCATCGGAGAATACAACGGATGCCACGCTCGAAAGCGCTGGCTGCCGCGACACGCCGGCCGGAATCCATAAACTGATAGATATCCCGTGTCGCGACCTCGCGGATGAATTCCATCAGATTGACCATGACATGATCGTTGAAAGTGACGTGCCTGCGGTAGTCGGAAGGTGGCGGATAGGACTGCGGCCAGCCGCCACCCGGGTATTGTGCCTTGAGAATGCAATCGAGTCCCCGCTCGAACGCTTTTAAGTAGGATGCGTCACGGGTCGCACGATGCATCCTCCCGAGAAAGCGCAGTTCTTGGATGGTTGCGCCATTGTCGAAAGTTGGAGAAGAAATCGCTCCAGTCCGGGCGACGGTCGTGTCCATATTCTTAGGCCAGCCTCCGAGATCCGATTGGTGCGCAAGGATATTCGCCGCCACCTGTTTCGCCGCAGATCCTTCAAACCAAACATCCTCGCGCTTCAGGAATCCAGCAGGGCCTTTCTGCGCATGGGCGACTCCTGCTAGAAGGCAGAAGGCGACGATGAGGAATGACAGATTAATGGGTTTCATGAGTCTCCATCCGGATGTAGTCGTAAAGCAGCCCTTGGTGCCAGACCGTTCCGCTGAGGCTGAATTCCAGCAGGTTTTCACCCGGGCGCAGGCGTTCGGGTGAAATGTCGAACGTGCGCTCAAACCACATGCCGCGGTGCGAATCGCGGTGCATCGTGCCGTTTTCCGGCATCATCATGCTGGCGAGTCCGCTGCCATTGATCCGCAAGCCAAGCCGCGAACCCTCGCGAGAGCCGCAGAAACCCACCCTGAGACGCGTGCCCCCGGCGGGGACCCGTTCGAGTGGGAAGCGCACCCGCCACGTCGAGTCACCCAGCACCTCACATTTGGCTGATAGATCGAGCGGCTGGCAGATATGCCAATCCTTCCTCCAATCGCTCCTGCCGACGATGTAGTTCACGTCTTTCGGGAAATCGGATTTGAATTTCAGATAGTTCCCCCAATGCCAGTAGCGGTCGCCATTGCGGAACTCAGCGGCGCTGCGGTCGGGAATGCCGATCTCCCAGAGTGTCGGCCCGGCCCGCTCCGGCTTCCAGTGGATTTCACCGATGGATCGCAGCGGCCCGGCATCGATGGTTAGATCCGGGAGTTTGAATTCACCCAGGACGCCATCGGCAAAGGCACGCATGACATAAGTTCCCGGGCGCGCGCCGCTGATGGCGAAGGTCCCGTCCGGATTCGCCTTCACCCAGTATTGATAATGTTTGCCATCGCGCTGCCAGCCGATCACGCCACTGGCTCTCCCATCCCTGATCTCGTAATCCGGGACCGTGAGTCCCACCCATAACTCGCCATCTTCCGGAGAGACCGCGCGTTTTTCATCAATCAAAAGCGTTCCTGAAATCCCGCCCCGCATCGCGGCGGGTGGATACTCCTCATGCCGCACCCATGGATAGGGCCATGCCGCACGTTCGTTAGAAGCCTGGCGATAGGCCGCTCTCAAGCGATCCGCAGGCGCGCCGCCTTGATTGAAGTGAATCGCGAACGGACCGATCACCCTGGCCCACTTTTCGTCCCGCGCCAGCTTGAGGGATGTGCCGCCGTAGTGGCTGCCGTGCCACATGTTGAGCAAGGTTGGCAGTGCCGTTCCGCCGACGTCGAGATGGCATGTAAGCTCCATCTTGGTCGGTCCGCCGGCGATGTATTCGACGCTCGGATTGATCAACCACACGCCGAAAGGCTGCCTGGAACCCACCCAGCCATACGCCGGGACTTTGCCCAGCATGGCCGAGTAAGCGTATTTGTGCTCCACTAAACCCTTGCGGATTCCGGTCGTCATGCGCCGCGCCTCCTTGAGATTGAGGGGCGAGCCCTCTTCCCAATCCCCGCCGGTGGGCATGATCTGGTTGCGATCACGGTCCACGGTGAGCTGATCGAAAATCCCGGCATCGAGCTTCAGCACAAAGCGACTCTCGCCGATCTGGAACGGCGCGTCGCCTTTGCCGTGGCTCATGATTGCCGTGGCGTAAAGCGTGTGCGAGTGGCGGTCGATCGCGTAGCGGATCTCGGTGTTTCCCGGATAAGCACCATCCGACCCACTGCCGTGGAAATGGCACGCCACTTCCGCGCGCTCGCCACCATTGGCCGCCGGATCGATGGAGATGAATTGTTCCTTGGACAGGCCATAGCCTCTCACCCGCGATTCTGCGGACGATGCGGACATCGACCAGTATCCGGAGCCGCCACCTAACAAGTCTTGCCCGCCAAGAGCCACCGCGGTGACCCGACCTGAGTTCTTTTCAATCGTGGCACTGAGCACGCCATTGGACATGCGGAAAAAGCGCTCGTCCTGGCTCAGGCTCACCACCCCAGCCCTGATCGCGTGGGCGCTCAACAGGAGGCAGAAAAACGTATGGTAAATCAGTCTCATCAGGGTTTTGAGATATTCTTGCCATTTACGATCACATTTTTGAACCAGAGGTTTTTCACGTCGCCAGGCGTGAATTCCGTTTCGGCGAGCTTGAGATCCATGTTTTCAAGGGTGATGTCCTTCAGCGTGTCGCCCGGGTTTCCGCGAAGGATGCCGAGGGTGTGGAACTCGCCGCGCACGTTGCGCAGGGTGATGTTGCTCACCGTGCGGCTCGGCGGGGCGTGGCCTTTCAGATCGAAAAACTGGGTCCACGGCGCGACGTTGAGGATGCGGCCCATCCCGCCTTTCAGCGTGATGCCGTCGATGAGGATGTTCTCGTAACGCTGCGGGGTGTCGGGCCGGAGCTTGAGGGTGAGCATCGTGGCATCTCCGGTGATGCGGCAGTTTCTCACCGTGACGTTGCGGATCAAGGTGGCCTCGCTGCCGCAGGTGATCATGCCGTTGCCATCGCCGAACTCGCAGTCCTCCACGAGGATGTCCTCCACCGGAGGGCTCTCCTTGTCCTGATCCGCGAGCGGCCCCTTGCTGCCTTTGAGGGCGATGTTGTCGTCATTCACCGAGATATAACATTTCCGGATGGTGACGCGCTGCGAGCTGTCGATATCGATGCCGTCCGTGCTGGGACCGAGGATGTTGTCCTTGACCGGCAGGTTGCGGACGCCCGCGTCCTTTTCCATGCCCTTGAGGATGACCTCGGTCAGGTAATTGCGGTGCTTGGTATGGCGAGTCGGCGCGGTAATGGTGAGGCCCTCGATGAGCACATCGGCGCAGCGGTAGAGGTGGAGATTCCAAAACCCGGAATATCGCAGGGAAATCCCCTCCACGCGCACGTCGGTGCAGCGGTCGATGAACATCAGGCGCGGCCGTTCGACCTCAAGGTTGGTGCATTTCGGGTTCTCCCTGCGGCGCTGCCAGAACTCCGCCCAGTAAGTGATGCCATTGCCATCGAGCACGCCCGAGCCGCCGATCCGCACCTCGTCCATTTGTTGGGCGTTGATGAGCGCCATGCGCCAGGGCTCGGAGTGCCCTTCGATGCGGGTTTCCATTTTCGGGTAGTCCCCGATGTGACGAGAGCCTAGCAGGACAGCGTTCTCGGCGAGATGGAGAGCCACGCCTTTTTTCAGGAAAATCGAACCACTCAGCCAGGTGCCGGTCGGGATTTCCACGACTCCCCCTCCCTCTCCCGCAGCTTTGTCGATGGCTTTCTGGATCGCGACAGTATTGAGAGTCTTGCCATCGGCGACGGCACCGAAATCACTGATGACAAAACGTTTCGCGGGCACCTCATCCGCGATACACGGCGTGAGGATGGTCAACGCGCCCGCCATGAGACAGACGAGGGCAGGATGGAACCTGAAGATGGACATGCATCAAAGAACCAGATAGGAGCGGTTTTCGCAAGGCATGTGGCATCACTCGTTCGGGTTAATGCCAGCACCAGCTTTAACTATTAGGCTGCGGACGACAATCCATGAGGACATCATTCAAACCCGTTTTCCTGCCATGGCTGGCAGCCCTGACACTTGCCAGCGCGGCTGACTTTCCGTCCGATCCACTGGGCTGGCCTGCGGAGACGCCGACGCAGAAACCATGGACGCGCTGGTGGTGGCTGGGCAGCGCGGTGGATAAGCCGAACCTGACACGCGAGCTGGAGGAATTCGCACAAAACGGCATTGGCGGAGTGGAGATCTGCCCGATCTACGGCGCAAAGGGCGCGGAGGAACGATTTATCGATTTTCTTTCGCCCGAGTGGATGGGAATGCTCGCCCACACGACCCGCGAGGCGAAGCAACTCGGCATGGGCGTGGACATGACGACCGGCACCGGGTGGCCCTTCGGCGGCCCGCAGGTGACTGCGGAAAACGCCTCCGCCGGACTCAAGTTCATCCGCCACCAGGCCGCCGGTGGCTCCCGTTTCCGGCTGACGCTGCCCCAAGGAAAACTTGAATGTCTTCGAGCTTACCCAAAAAGCGGCGAGGCCATCGATCTTGAGCCGATGGTGAAGGATGGAGCACTCGATTGGCTGGCTCCCGCCGGCACCTGGGAAATCATCGGACTCAATTCACATTCCGAGATCCAAAAGGTGAAACGGGCGGCACCCGGTGGCGTGGGAAACGTGCTGGATCCGTTTTCGCAGTCGGCGATGGAACATTACCTCACGGCCTTCGATAAGGCCTTCGCTGGCTTCTCCGCGCCGATGCCACGCGCACACTTTCATGATTCCTTCGAATACTACGGAGCCGACTGGACGCCCACATTCCTTAGTTCTTTCCTAACACACCGTGGCTACGACCTCCGCGACCAGCTTCCTGCCTTCTTGGGTGTTGGCGATACCGACACCGTCTCGCGTGTCCGCGCCGACTATCGGGAAACCCTCAGCGAGCTGCACCTCGCCTACCTCCGGTGCTGGCATGATTGGGCGAAGGCGCATGGCGGCGTCACCCGCAATCAGGCGCATGGCTCACCCGGCAACCTGCTGGACCACTATGCCGTCTCGGAAATCCCGGAGACCGAGATTTTCAAGCAGGTGGATGAAAACCAGATCCCCATGTTGCGCATCGCCGCATCTGCCACCCACGCGAACGGCAACACGCTGGTCAGTGCGGAAACCTTTACCTGGCTCGACGAGCACTTCCGGGTAACTCCGGAAAAGCTCAAGGAAGCCGCCGACTTCGTATTTCTTGGCGGAGTAAATCATATCTTCTTCCACGGCATTCCTTACTCGCCTTCAGATGTCAAATGGCCTGGCTGGTTGTTTTACGCCTCCACGCACATGGGAAACAACGGCGGGCTCTGGCGCGATCTATCCGCCTTCACCGGTTATCTCAAGCGCTGCCAGTCGATCCTCCAGGATGGAAAGCCGGACTCGGACGTGCTGCTCTATTATCCGATCCACGACATGTGGCATAACACGCAGGAAAAACTCCCCTTGTTCACCGTCCACAACCAGAATGAGTGGCTGTGGACCACGCCCTTCTATCAAACCAGCATGGAGTTGTGGAACAACGGCATCACCTTCGATTATACGTCGGACAATATGCTGGCCAACGCCACCGTTAGAGACGGCAGAATCCTACTCGGTCAAAACGCCTTTTGCGCCCTCGTCCTGCCCGGTGTGAAGCGCATCCAGCCGCAAACCCTCAAACGGATCCTCGAACTCCACGCACAGGGGGCGAAAGTAATCGTGCAGGGCGGATGGCCGCAGGACGTTCCCGGATTCCACCAACAGTCCGCACGGCGGGACGCCCTTCTCGCACAGCAAAAACTCGGGTCCGACGTCATCTCCTGCGCAGGCAGCATCATCCAATCGCTCTCGAAAACCCGCTGCCAGCAGGAAACAATGACCGATTTCGGCCTCCGCTTCGTCCGCCGCACCCACGCGGAGGGCTACCATTATTTCATCGTGAACCGCAGCAAGGAAACGTTTGATCGCGAGCTCCCACTCGGCACTCCATTCCAGAGCGCGATTGTTCTCGATCCATGGTCGCTGACGCCCAACGCTGTGGTATCCCGCCGCTTTTTCCCCCTGCGTCTCGAACCCGGCCAATCGGTCATCATCCGCACATTCACCGACCGGGTGGTCAATGGCGAGTCCTGGGTCAGCCCTCCTGCGGATCCGGCAGCCATCGCCATCAATGGCCCGTGGGAAATCGAGTTCATCGAGGGCGGCCCCACGCTTCCGCCTCCTGCCAAAGCGATCCAACCCGGCTCTTGGACCACCCTGCCCGACGCGGCGAATTTCTCCGGCACCGCACGCTACACGACCACCTTCGATCTAGCGGAGCCGCTTCCCGCCGCATGCCGCCTCGACCTCGGCCGCGTGGCCAACACCGCGCGTGTCTCGTTAAACGGGCAGGCTTTCGGGATTTCATGGTGTGCTCCTCATGTCATCGATATCAGCCGTGCGCTCAAACCGGGTAATAACCTGTTGGAAATCGAGGTCACCAACCTCGCCGCAAACCGCGTCGCCGACCTGGACCGGCGCAAGGTGCCATGGAAACAATTTCACGAGATCAACTTCGTGAACATCGACTACAAACTCTTCGACGCGGCCGGATGGACACCGATGGAATCCGGATTGTTAGGTCCGGTGCGGCTGCTTGTCTCAAAGCGGAAATAACGAAGATTTACTTCGGATGCATGGGGGAGATGTATTTCCCATTGCGGAATTCCAGCGGCGTCCCGTCCCAATCGCCGATACGCCAGAGTGGCACCACACCCGATGGATCCCCTTCCAGCGTCATCCTGCCAATGCAGGCTATCTGAGCGTGAACCAACGTTCACGCATGGCCTTTTTCCCGCTATCGCTACCGGCGATCTCCCCGAGCCGATAGCTCGATACATGACCGTCTCCAAACAGAGCGTTGACGGTCTGGCGATGGCGGGAGGTGGTGTCTTTGCAAATTGGCGTGATCGCGGAGGCGATATCGTCCGGCCCACTGAGGTTGAGGAAACCTTCCGCGTCGATCATCAACAGCAACTGCGACGGGTCGCTTGCGGTGCTGAGATTGTAGATGTTGGAACTCGGAATCTTGGGATTGGGGCGGGTCACTGCGTAGCCCGTAACGCCGTTCCCCACGCCATCCCACTTCTGTGCCGGGCAACGCCGGCACAACTGGGTGGCAAACACTCGCTTGCCGTCCATCGTGGCAGTCGCCGAATCCCGATCACCTCCAAGGTAGGTTTCATAATGCCGGGCGGTGCTGCTGATGCTCGCCCAGCCGTTCCATACCACTTGGCCGTTGTTGTCCGCAGCATAGCCATTGACGGCAATGCCCCATTTCCGGAGGTTGTCCGCACACCGGGCCTGGTGGGCGCTTTGCCGGATCTTCTGAACCCCCACGAAGCTCAATGCCGCGAGGGTGACGATAATGACAATCACCACAAGGAGTTCCGTAAGCGTGAATCCGGCGGTGGATCGTGAAGGGGTGAGTGGGGTTTGTTTTGGGTTCATCGGGAATACATTAGCTGCCCTGCGAAGTTCCGCAAGATCCCCCAAACGTGTTAATGTCAGCGCAGCAGGGCGCTGGCAGTCCAGAGCATCGGCGACTGGCCGTGCAAGTCGCCGGCGGTCCGCGTCCGATTGAGATAGAAAGCCTCATCAAAGCCCTTGTTGGTGCCGATGCAGACCTCGCGCAGGTTGGCGTCGGCATCGAGATGGGAGACGAGCGCGAGCCAAGCCTTGCGCGCGGGCGGGCCGTAGGATTTCTCGTCCAACCAAGCGTTCTTCACGCCGGTGACCATCGCAAAGGCGAACATCGCGGTGCCCGAAGTTTCCGGCCACGACTCGGGCTTGTCGATGAGTTGCCGCCACATTCCCGACTCCGCCTGATGGGCGAGCAGGCCATTCATCATCTTGCGGTAGCCGGCGAGAATTCGCGCGTGTTGCGGATGACCTTCCGGCAGCGAGCGCAACAGTTCGGCCGAGCCTGCCGCCATCCAGCCATTGCCGCGGCCCCAGAAAAAATGGGCATTGGTGCCGTGGAAGAATAGTCCGTTAGGCTCTTGCATTTTATCGAAATAAGCGCTCATCGCCAGCGCCGCCCGGTCGAGATATTTGATATCTCCGGTGGCACGGAACGCCTGGGCCTGCACCAGCGGGATCATATACATGTCATCGATCCAATAGCGCGCTTCGCCAGTAATCCCGTCCGGTGTGGTGGTTTCCCATTGGGCATCGGCCAGACTCAGTCCGAGATCCTTGCAACGCTCATCCTTGTTTTCGAGATAGATCTCAAGCGGCACAGCGCCGAACACCCGGTAGTCCACGTGCGGCTTGCGATTGATCCGGCTGGAGCCGGGCTCGCTGAGAAACGGCTCGAATTTTGCAATCAAGCGGCGGCTGAGGTCGGCATCGTTGGTCAACTTCGCGACCGTCAGCGCGCCATACCAAGCAATGACCTCCGGATAGATCACGCCGAGCGATGCTTTGTCAGGCATGGTTTCGAAACGAAACTTGCGGGGAATCACATTCTCGGCCACACGCTTGCCGACCTCTGCCGGCGATGCGCCTTGCGGCCAATTCGAAAAACAGTCAGCGCCGGGTGTTTCCGCCAGCGTAACCCGTGTGATCGCGGCCGATAGCAGGATGGTGAACAGTGCGGTTTTCATCGATTTCATTTCACCAGGGTCACCTTAACCACGACGGGCGATGCCAAGCCTTGCGCGAACTCGCTGACGTGGGTTTTCCAGGCTTCTGCATCGGTGAAGCGACCGGCCTTGTCCCAACAAAATCCCGCCCAATAAGTCGCCACGTTTCCGGGGTTCACTTTTGCAAGCACGAGTTGGTTGAGCTTGTCGTCCACCAATTTGATGAAGTCGCCGGGGGCGGTGATGATAGCAAGACCTTGTTCCCCAGCGCGTTTCTCCATCTTTTCCCATTTCACGAGCGAGCCTTGTGAAGCATTGATCTCGACGGTTTCCCCCGCAGCTTTCTTGAGTCCGATGGCAGCGGTTAGAGCGAGTGGATCACCGGCGACTTTGTAATGACTTTCATAGCGATCAAATTGTTGGTCGGCGTCGAGTGAGATCCGTTTGGTTTCCGCAACGTTCACTCCGTTGACGGCGAAGGGTGCGTATTCCAGCTCGAACAGCACACGAATCGGGCCATTGGCGAGCACGTTGGAGGTGGTGAAATTTCGCGACACCCATAACTGGTCGTTCGCCCACAAGCCACTCCCGCCGCAGCCGCGGCTCGGGCCAGCGGAGTAATAGTCGGCGCCTTCGCCGTGATCGACGTGGTAGTCGTCGGCGAGATACCAGTCATTGATGACCATGCGCGGGGTGCGTTTGGACCAGATGTCGATGGTACTGCTCGTCAGCGGTTCACCCTTCCAAGTCTCGAGCGCGGGGCCATAGGTGCGATGGGCGATGCGGTCGTTCTCCCAGGCGAAATCGTCGAAGCGCTCGCGCACGAACCGACCGAAAGCTTTGTATTGTTCCTTTGGATAAACCTGCTTCGCGCCGACCGTCACAGTGAAGGCCTTGGTCTCGCCGACGGCGAAGTCGGCTTGGAACAGCACTGCGTCGAAAGTTCGGAGGGCGTCGCCGTCATTGTCGATGGGCTGGCAGACCAACTCCTTGCCGGCTCTGTCTTTGACGTGGATCAGATTGAGATTCTTCGCGCCCAGTGGGGTGAGGTCGCGAGCCGCGATCTCGATCGTCTGATTAGGGCGAACCAAGGGGAGTGAGTTGATAACACTCACATCGAGTTGCGCCGCTTGGCAAATGCCGGGACAAGCCAATAAAGCGGCCCTGGCGAATGGATAGATAAGTGGATTCATGGTATGGATCGGCAGCTCAAGGTTGGACAGGTGCTGCCGCAGGTTCCATCCACGGTGGGAAATCCGCAAACATTCTCACCACCGGTTGTTTGAAGCGGGCGTCCACTGAAGTGATGACGAGATCGCGGCGTCGGTCGGTGGCCTTCCAACTGACAGACTGGCCGTGGATCCATTCGCCGTTGCCGCTGAGGAATTCGACCACCACCGGATACATGTTGTATTCGTTGACCTTCTTCGAATGGGGAAACTGGGCGTATTTGGTCGGCGGGATTTGCGGGGTGATCTCGCCGGACAACAGGAAACGGATCGGTACCGGCGAGAGGTTGATGGCCCGCACGCTGCCCATCGCAAAGGAGGTGGTATCATCGTCGAAGCTCCGGACCAGATATGGCAGGCTGCCCGCAGCACCGGCGCCCGGAAGGAAGATAAACAACTGGTGTTCGGACTTGCCGATGGAGGTTCTACCCACGAGTTCGCGCACGGGCTTGCCGTCCGGTCCGGGCGGCTTCTCGATGAAGAAGGACGCCTCGTTGCCAGTGAAGGCTCCGACGAGCACCGGTGAGACATCCGTGTAGAGCTGGATTTTCAGAATCTCATCCGGACCAGCGCCGGGGATCACCACGCCGCGGATCTCGTTAGAGTAGTCGAGGCACAGCGTGCGGAACTGAACCTTGCGCGCGGTCTGGGCCGGGGAGATCGGAGTGAAGACCGTAAGGTATAAAGCGGCGATGATGAGATATCTCATGATTGGAAATGATCGGATCTGAAGTGATGAATAAGACGGGCGGCGGCTCAAACCTCACTCGGGGAAAGCCAGCGGAATGATATGGTTTTGAACTGTCGGCCGAAGGTGAGGTTGGCCGGGGTCGTCGCCGGTGCGGCGGGAAGATCGGCAGTGTCCACATACTCGGGCACCCGCTGAAGGGTTGCCTCGCACCAGACTTGCGCGGTGACTTTTCCGCTCGCATCCAGCGCATTGCCATAAGCGCGAATGCGAAAGGTGTCGGAGCGGACGGAAACGAAGGAGCCGATCGCGGAGAGGACGTCGCCTTGGGAGATTTCCCCCGGGCTTCCGGCACCGGTGTTGCCAGTGACCGCATCGGGATTCTGCCAACCGAAGTTGGCGACGTCCGCCGGAGCGATCGGCCGGGCGTTGGATTCCATGATCGCGTTGACGCCGGACTGGTCGAGGGCCGCTTGGACTGCGCCGCTGTTCGTCAGGACATCGGGAGCACCGAGGCGGCGGTTGACGAATTCCGACATCGACAGGAAGGGGCCGCGAGATCTGATTTCCGCGACGATTTTGGTGGCGAGGATCTGGATCTCGGCGGCGGTGAGGGTGCGGTAGCCGGTCCAGAGTTTTTCCTTGCCACTGAGTCCAGCGCTCAAACCGCCGCTTGGCTGGCGGACCCGCAGAAAAGGCGTTCCCGCGGGATCTTTGTCACTGGAACCGGCGGCCAACGGCACGTCGCTGGTGGCCAGACTGGAGAGGACCGCCACCCAGGCGGCGACCGAAGTGCTGTTCACGTTGAAGCCGCCTTTCGTTAGAACATACATTGCCGACTGCTTGCCATCGGCACCCGTGGCGGTGGTGGCCGCATCCTTGCCGACTGCATGCAAAAGCGCGTTTCGGCTGTTAGGCAGCTCGCGGGTCCCGGCGAAAAATTCTTCGGCCAAGGCTTTTTGAGTCACCGTGGCGGCGTAGCCCGTGCCTTGGAGACTGGACAAGGTGGAAAACCAATAACGATCCCATAACTGGTCATTGGCCAGCCACGAGTGATCGAGTACCGTTCGCGAAGCATCCGGTTTGTAAAATACCGCACTGGAAGGAACCGCCGGATGGGCGCGGGACTCGCCGACCGAGTAAGTCACATAGGGCACGCTGCCGATGCTGCCGCCATTCGCATGACGGAGTTGGGCGATTGACTGCAACGGCGCCATCGGAATTTCATAGATCGTCGCGGCGGTGGTGCCGTGGGTCGAGCCTTGGCCACCGAAGGAAAATCCCTGATCACCTTTGGCCCCGCCCGACTGGATGGCCGAACTGGAGCTTTGCGGAACCAACGCGAATTCCAGGGGACTTGCGCCTTGGGTTGCCGAGCTTGTTAGGTCGCAGGTCGCCATCTGGTAGGCGACCCCTGTATCAGCCACCGGCCGGCTTTTGGTGAATGATTCCACCGTGGTTTTAGCGCCCACGCTGAAGATCGCGAAGGGCTTCGCGTGGACGTAATCCTGCACTTTGGTGCCGTCGCTCTCATAGATGCTCTCGGTTTTGATCGGAGGACTGCTGGCATCCGGATAGGTTGCCGGAAAGCTCCGCGGATTCGGGAAACGGGGCGAAGTGCCCTCTTCCATCACGGTCTTGAGCCGGGCATCACTCATGTAAAAGACCTGGGTCTTGCCGGCTGCGGTTGAGCCAAGACTGACCGTGATCGTGAACGCGTTGTTAGCGGTCACCGGAGCCTTGGGGCCGAACTCGACCTTGATGTCCTCGCCGGGTTTCAGGTGGATTTGCGCGTTGCCATAAGGCGTCAGCATGCTTTTCCCGCCGGGGCCGCCGGTGGTTTCACGGAGCTTGAACCACGGCGAGAAATCGCCGGGGATGGGGGCCAGCAAATCGATGTCAAAGCCAATCCCGTCGGTCGGCCCGGTGATCATGCCGGGTGCCAGCTTCGAGACAGTGGCGGCATTGCTAGACCAATCGCTCATGGTCCCGGCGGACGACCAAGTGGTGTCTTTCGAAAAGGGAGTTCCAAAGATTTTAGTTTCGCCCGGCCCCATGAACACTTCATCGAGACCTGACAGCTTGCCCAGCAGCGACATGTTGAATGACTTCACCTTGCCGGTTTGTGCCTTGTTCGCCAAATACATATCATTGATCGGCACCAGATCGGAAGTCGTCACCGGTTGGCCACCCACGAAAAACCTGAAGCCGACCGGGATGTCGGAGAAATCGACCTTCAGTCCCGTGACCCGGAGCGGCACGTTGTATGGATTGTGTAGCGTGACGACTGGGAGATACATCAAGTGCAAGACCTTATAGGCGGTGAATCCGCGGTTCGCATCCCTCGCCACCAGCGAGAACACGGTATCCACCCGCTCCACGGTGGGCATCAAATCCGGCACTTTGACTTTAGCCATATCCGGCTCGTAGCGGTCCCTCTTCAGGGTCATATCGGCGATAGTCTTCAAGCTATATCCAGCCGGCAGGGTCGCCTTAAGACCATCCTTTGGATTGTCATTCGCAGTGGTGCGGCGGTAGAGCCGCGAGTAGTTCGCATAGAGGCCCCACTGGCTGTCCGAGGTGGCACCTTGGAAAGGGGTCGAGGTGTCCGAGTAGAGGAACCGGTCGGCATAGGCGGCGGGAAGTTTGGAGTCATAATCGCCCTCGAAGAGCACGCTGAGATCGGTTTTCAATCCGCCGTTGGCGACGTCCGCCTGGACCGAATTGGAGGAGACGGTGAAATCGTGGAAATAGGGCTGCATCGCGTCGGGCTTGGCTGCGCCAAGTCCCGTTTGCTTGAGGCTCACCAGCTTCGGCAGGAGGCTTTCGCGCAGGGTCTGGATTTCGCCTGCCGTGGTGGCGGCGAGAAATTGCAAATCGGGAACCGCCTCGATTCCGTTGCGCGGTGGCGCGCCCACTTGAGTGATTGCTTCGCCCTGGCCGTCTGGTGCCTTGGCCGGTGCGAGATCGATGCGACCCTTCACCCCTTCGTCCAGGACCACCCATGAAATCCTGCCGGAGGCGGATTTGCCAGCGGCACCGGCGACTGCGACCATCGGCGCACTGATTTGGCGGTTCGGGTCAGTTATCCCCACGCTTCCCGGCCCCACCAGTTTCTGAGTCAGGGTTCCGGTCGGCAGAACCTTGGAGTCCGCTGCGACAGCGGGAGTGGGATTCGACATCAGAAAGCCCAGGAAGTTCGTTCCGGACTTCGCCGCCGTGTAGTCGGGATTGGTCGAGGGCGGTCGCCAGGATTTCCACACCCCGGTGATCCCCGGCCCGGCCGCAGGAATCCGCAAATTGGCGGGGGCGGTGATCCGCTGATCCGGTCCGGCCGTTTTCTGCAACTCGCCGACTGCCAGCATCAGGGCCAACCTCGCATTGCTTTGGGCGATCGCCAGGGCGGCACCTTGGCTGGAGGAACGCAGCGAAATCGAGGACAGCGTGAGCAATCCCACCGCGACGACCGTTAGCAGGATCATCAGGCTGAGGGTGACAATCAGGGCGAATCCGCCAAAGCCTGCCTTGTGTATGGGTTTTCTCATAATGGATAAAGAAATAGCAATCGCTTTGTGGAGCCGGTGATGACCCTTTGAAAATCCGGGAGTGCCGCCGCAGAAGACCGCTCCAAAGCGATCTTTGTTAAACATCCCACATTGGCCATGTAACCACAATAACCCGAAAGGAGCAGCGGTTGAGCTCGCAGGCGAACACGGCCATCAAGCAAATGGAACGCTCCCGCAATCAGACCTAACAAAACCTCTCGCCGCGCGGTTTGTCACCGTGACGACGCTTGTCGCTGAATGAAAAAAACGCCCCGTCCGCTGCGGCGGACGGGGCGTTCTGAATCACTTTCGAGTGTGAATGGAACGGGCTCAGGGAGTGACCACCAGGCGGGCGAAGTTCTTCACGGGGCCAGCCGGGAAGGTGTAGGTCACCGTGTTGCCGCTGGTCACGACGTTGCCGCCGAGGGTTTCATTGGTCCAGCTTCCTGCAGCAAGGGTGGTGGAGGTTTGAATGACATAGTCCGTTCCATAGGTGCCGGTGTAGCTTGCGGCATGAGTCCAAGTCACACTGAGGACACCGTTAACAGTGATCACGCCCGGCAGCGGGGTGAAGCCGGTGGTGTTTCCATTGGGGCCACCGATGAAGTATTCAACTCCGTTAGAGACACCGTCGTTGTCGTGATCTTCGTTGGCGTTGGCGGAGGCACCGTTCAAGCTGGCCCAACTGCTGTAGCCGGCAGCTCCAGATACGGTGAGTTCAACGTTGTTGCCATTGATGGCCACGGTGCCGGTGATGCCATTGTAATTGACCGTCGTGTTGGGAATGGTGCCCGTGATGCCTCCGGTAGCAGTAATGAGCACGTAGGTGCCGGGGGACGGGGTGACAGCCGCGCTGAGGTCGAGGATGTTTCCGGATGTCATCGTCAGCGCGCCGGTGATGACGCGGGTGACTTGGTTGGCAACGACATCGGCGACGGCGAGCGCGTGGTGGCCTGTGGAATCAATCGTGACGCTCCCTCCGATGTTGCCGCTGCCGCTGAGAGTCGCGCCTGTGGCCACAGTGACGGCACCCAAGGCACCACTGCTGTCTCCGGTGAAAGCCAGATTGCCGGCAGAGACCAAGGTGGTTCCCTGATAGACATTGGCTCCGGACAGGGTCAGCGTTCCAGTGCCGGTTTTTTGCAGCCCGCCCGTTCCGCCGACGACACCCGCGATGCTGATGTTGAACGCGGCGTCCACGGCATTCGCGGCTTTGATCACCGTGGTGCCGTTGAGGGTCGCTCCGAGCAAGGTGCTCCAAGTGGCCTTCGCGCCGAGTGTCGCGGTGCCGAGTTGCACGTCGAGTACGCCGGTTCCGCCGTTGTTGTTGCCAATGATACCGCCGAAGCCGACATACAAGGTGCCCCCCAAGACATTGAGAAGACTCGTCTCGGTGGAGGCGACTGGCTGGATGAGCTGGATTTTCTCGACCGTGGCAACGCCAGTGTTGCGGACAATGAGTGCGTCACTGCCGGTCTGCCCGCTGCCGATCTGAACTCCGGTAGCCACATTCGTGGAGGTGAAGGAACCGCCGTTCACGTCCAGCACCGACCAACGATCAGGGCTGTTGACCTGGATGACCACTGCGCCTCCCACGCTCAGACTGCCGCTGTCGATCCGGGCCGAGGACGTGGAGTTGGTGCTGGAGCCCTGACCGACGTTGAGTGCGCCGGTAATGCTGGCTGTCGCGCCATTGATATACAACCCGCTCTCAGTTCTGCCCGCGATCGGATTGTAAATAACATTGGTGTTCGATGTACACCGACCTATCGTGACATAGCTCGCACTGAAGGTACCACCAGTAAGACTGATGGACATCGCCGAGGCAGGATTGGCTGAATTCCCATTAAGCCCAGCGTTGAACGCCACGCTTCCGGAGGAAACGGTGAGTCCGGCGCTGGTGACGGATGATGTGGCACCCGAAGTGATCGAACCGCCTGCAACCGTCAGGGTGCCACCGGTCACGTTGGTGGCACCCGTGTAGGTTTGCGCCGCAGTGAGGGTCAGCGTTCCGCCGCCGATTTTGTTCAGTCCGCCGGTTCCGCCGCCGAGCGGGGCGATGACGCCGTCATAACCGTAGGCAAATCCGTTGGTGTCGATGATGGCGTTGCTCGCTCCGGAAACCAGTAGGCTCCGCGTGACGCCGGTGAGGGCGGCCCCGAGCTGCAAGGTTCCGCCGGTGAAAGTGGCTGCGGTGGACGTCGCGCCTAGACTGGTGAGGGTGCCGATTCTGACACTTCCGGCACCTAGAGTGGTCCCGCCGTCAAAGGTGTTCGCGCCCATGAGTGCCAGGATGCCGAGTCCGCTTTTCACAATCGCCGCGCCAGAACCGCTAACCACACCATTGAGCGTTAGCAAGTAGGTTGGGGTTTCGGGGAGTGCATCGTCGCCGACATCCACCGTCAGATCATCGGCATCCACAACCACGGGGGCGTTGATGACGTGAACGCCGGCGACACCGGCGAGGATGGAGGCGCTGGCACCATTGTCGAACAAGAGGCTGCCCGGCGTGGTGAGTCCGGGGTCAATGACGACGGAGGTGCCGACCGTGTCGCTAAACGCGAGCGTGCCGACCTTTTGATCCGCATCCAGCGTGATCGAGAATGTCAGGTCACTGAACGCATTTGCAAGAATACCACCGACGCCGGGGCCGACCTTGGCGATCGCTCCGATCGCATCTGGGATTTCATTCTTGGTCCAGTTGCCGGCCAGTTCCCAGGTGCCGGTGCCATTCACATTCCAGTAGTTGCTCGGATCCGAACTGGTGATTGTCATGGTGATCGCGGTGCCGGTATAGCCAAAGGTGTAAACTTTCAGACCATTGCCGCCGACGGCAGTGAGAGCGGTCGCGGCGGTGCCGGAGACAGAGGCTCCCGTGGTGTTGATAATCGTGTAGGTGCCATCAGTGCCGAAGCCATTGACATCGACGGTCGCGCCGGATGTGAGAGTCAAGGTGCCGCCGGAAGAGACCGTGGCAGTGTCGTTCCCGGAGCCAAACTCGATGTCGAGAATGCTTCCCGAGGCAAGAGTCAGGCTTGAGTGGGTGATGTTGCCGACTCCGCCATCGCCGGGGGCGAGGGTGCCGCCGCTTTGGATGGTGGTGGTTCCCGCAACCGAGCCGGCGCCCGTTAGGGTCGTGTTGATTTTGACAGTGGTGGTGCCAATGCCGGACTTGGTGCCGTTGATTTTCAGCGTGCCCTCGTTCACGTTGGTGGCACCGGTGTATGTCAATCCGGTCGCACTGGTCAGAGTAAGCGTTCCAGCACCGACTTTGGTAAGGGCTGCGCGCCTACCTACGGCGGTATTTGAGTCTCGGATGATGCCGTCAAAGGTAGAATTACTGCCCAATGCTCCGACCGAGAATGTGGTGGTGTTGTTATCCGCGCCGGAGGAACCGACAATAGAACCATTCCCAACAAGAGCACCGAGATTGACGGTGCCGGTGTTGCGGGCGGCGATCTCACCGGAGGTATTGGTATCCCAGATTGCGGAAGCACCACCGTTGTTCAAACTGCTGGTGGAGGAGAAGCGGAGGCTGGTGCCATCGAAAATCTCCACGCGGCCCATGAAACTGCCGAACTGCTGCGTACTTGAGCCCGCACTGAATGAGCATTGCGTCGTTGCTCCGGTGGCACCAATTGTAACCGTACTGTTGGCGTCCCCCGAAATGACGCCGCTATAGCCATTCCCGCTGTTATCGGTCGTGATGGTGACGGACGAGGAAGGAGATACCGTGATCGCGTTTCCTTGGAAGGTGGAGGCATTTGCAGTCGTGCGTTCATACCGGTAGGTGGTTCCGTTACCAAGAGTGAGTGTATTCGCTCCGAGCGCGGCTCCGTTCTTGGCGGTCAACTGCCCCCCGGTGACTTTGACCCCACCGGATAATGTATTTGCGTTTGTCAGGGTCAGAATCGCGCCACCTGCCTTGGTCAGTTCAAACCCACCTGAAACGATGCCACGGGCGAAGAGATTGTTAGGGGTGGTCCAGGTTTGAGCGGCACCGAGGGTGACGGCCGAGTCGATCCAGACCCACTTGCTGGCGGCGGAGGTGATGCCACTCGCGCCGATCGTCAGGATGTTAGCGCCATTGATGGTGACGTCACCGCCGGAATTGGTCATGTCGATCCCGCCCCAGCTCAAGTCCGCGCCAAGAGCCACGGTTTGGTTCACGTTTACCGTGGCATCCCATACGGCAATGTCAGCGGAGCCTGGCTGGGTGGTTCCTCCCACCCAAGAGCCGTTATCGTTGAGGTTGACCGTGTTGTTTTGCTTAACGACCGGGGCGGCGAAGGCCTGGCTGGAGAAGCTGACAACGATGGAGGCGCTTAGGAGCAGATTTGTGAATTTGGGTTTCATGGTGTGTTGATTTGGGTTTTTGCGAACGATTTGTGGGATACTTGAAAGACGGTATTTGCACCGGTTTGTGGATCCAATATCGCGGCGCTTTGTTTCAGCGTCCATAACCCGATGGGGTTACCATTTTTGAGAGCCTGAAATGGACCTTGAAAAGGGAGGGTCTTGGGCGTTGCAAACGGCGGAATCTTCGGAATCCGGATCAAGGCATTGTTTGAGATGCCCGCGATCCAGGTGCCGGTGTTTGCCAAGCGTGACTTCGTGGTGAGCGATGGGAGAACATCCACATGGAAAAGGCCCGCAATCTGAAAGGCCGCATCGAAAACGCGAAGAACGTGCGCATCTTGAATGCGGAATCCGCAGCCGGATCTGAATGATGACGCTTTTTCAGCGCATTCCGCGCGGGTCCTCGCGGGAGTCCCGGAACTTCATGGCCGCCTCGGTGCGCGAGTGGACGTGGAGTTTGTCATAAATGCGCCGCAGGTGGACGCGGACGGTCTCGACGCTGATGGTCAGGCGATCGGCGATTTCCTTGTTAGCGAGGCCAATGGCGAGGTGTTCGAGGATTTCGGTTTCGCGCTTGGAGAGTTTGATTTCCTCGGCTCCGGGTGCTTTGACCGGTTGGTGGAAAGCCTCGACCACGCGGCGGGCGATTTCCGCGCTCATGGGCGCGCCGCCGGAGCGGACATCGCGGATGGCCTGGCGGACTTCCTCGGGCGTGGAGCGTTTGAGCAGGTAGCCGGAGGCACCGGCCTTGAGCGCGGCGAAAATCTGGTCGTGATCCCGATAGACGGTGACCATGATGACTTGGATTTCCGGCAGGTGCTGCTTGATGCGGGCGGTGGCCTCGATGCCGGACATGCCGGGTAGGTTAATGTCCATGAGCACCACTTGGGGCCGGAAGGCGTCGATTTTTTTCAAGGCTTCCTCGGCGGTGATCCAGACCCCGAGACAGCGGAAGTCCGAGGCGGATTCGACGATCTTGCGGAGCCCGTTGCCGAGCGCGGCATTGTCCTCGACGATGGCGATGTCAGTGACGGACTCCTTATGATTCGACATGGGATTAAGAAACGGGTTTGGGGGAGGCACGCAAGGGGAGAGTAAGGAAAACGGTGGTTCCTTGGGCGCGATAGGTTTCGATCCGGCAATCGCCGCCGGCATCCTGCATGCGCTGTTTGAGATTTCCGAGGCCATTGCCACCTGCGGCGTAGTCGGGCTCGAAACCGCGGCCATTGTCCTCGATGCGGATTTCGAGAACCTCTTCCGCCAAGGAGATCCGGAGCATGACTTCGGTGGCTCCGGAGTGTTTGGCGATATTGTTGAGGGCCTCGCGGGCGGCGAGAAAGACGCCGTGGCGCTGGGTGGTGACGAGCGGGTGATCCGGGATTTCCCGGGTGACATCGAGCCGCAGCGGGATGTGGGCGATGTCGAGAAACTCGCGGGCGAAAGCGGCGATGTAATCGACGAGCGAGCGCAGCGTGTCCTCGCGCGGATTCACCGCCCAGACGATTTCATCGAGACTGCCGACGACGTGTTTGGCTTTGACGGAAAGCTGGTCGAGCGGCGCTTGCAGCGGGGATTTTCCGGCATCCTCGGCGGCGAGGGCGGCGAGGATGGAAATCTCGGTGAGGCTGGCACCCAGATCGTCGTGGAGGTCGCGGGCGATCCGGGAGCGCTCCCCTTCCCGCGCGTTGCGGACTTTCAAGGCCTGGATCCGGTCCTTCATTCTCATGCGTGCGGCGAGCCAGCCGGTGCCTGCGGCGATGGATAGAACGAGCGCGCCGACGGAAACATAAAACCACGCGGTTTCCCAGAAATGAGGTTGGATGATGATGGGGATGCGGGCGGCAGCGGTGCTGCGCAGGCCGTCACCGTTCACGGCAATTACCTCGAAGGTGTATTCACCCGGGGGCACGGCTTCAAAGGTTGCGACGCGTTGGGTGCCAAGCTCGCGCCACGCGTCATCGAGGCCTGAGAGCCGGGCGCGGTAGGTGATTTTCTCCGGTGCGCTGAGACTCAGACCCACGAAATGGAACTCGAGGCGGGCGCGCCCCGGCTCGGTGTGAAGCGGACCATCGGACACGGTGTGAAAGACCCCGTTGGCCCGGGCTTTTTGCAGATAGACAGGCGGTGCCACTTGGTTGGAACCCACGAGATCCGGCCGGACGCGGGCGATGCCGTTGCCGGTGGGAAACCACAACTGGCCGTCGCGGGCGCGCCAGCCGGCCGGCTGGAAACCGCCGAGGCATTCACGGGACGGCAGGCCATCGGTGTGATCGAGACGGAGCCATTGCACCGGGCTTTGCGGGCTACGGATGTGGGCGAGCAACTTCTGGCGCTCGGCGCGGATGATGCCGCCCAGCGAACCCATCCAGAGGTAGCCTTCGCCATCGTCCAGCACGCAGGTGAGCCGTGAGTCCGGCAGACCGTCGTTCGCATCAAGACCGGACCACTTTTCCCCGTCCCACAGATAGAGTCCCCCGCCGAGGGTGGAGACCCAGGTTTCCCTGGCGGAAATCGTTAGAATTCCGGAGACCCACTGGTGCTTGAGGATTTCCGGCCTGGCGATGGTCTCGAAGCCTTTGTCATCGCCCAACAGAACCGTTCCTGTGGAGCTGCCGGCGATGATCCGGCCGCCTGGGAACGGCTGAAGGACGGTTAGATCGAGATCCCCCACGCCATCCGCCTTGCCAAAGCCGCGGACGGTTTCCCCGGCGAGCGAGGCGAGACCCTGGGAGCCGCCGAACCACAAGCTGCCTTTGGAATCCTGGGTGATGGATCGCACCTTGGATGGGATCTGGGTTTCGGCGAACTGGGGATTGAATCCATCCTCATCGCGGCGGAACACTGAGCCATCCCGCGAGGCCACCCAGAGGCGCGAGTCCCGGTCCTCAAACAAGGCGGCGGCCGGACGCACGTGGCGGGATTTGATGAAGTCCACATACTGAGATCCGTCCGCCGTCCACCGGGTGAGACCGCCCCGGCGATTGGCGATCCACCAGACGCCGGTCCGATCTTCCATCACGGCGGCGACAGCGCGCTCGTTCTGTCCTTGATTGGGATCGAGCGCCTCGACCCGCGCTTGACGCACCCTCACCAGACCATTGACCGGAGTGGCGAGCCAAATGTTGCCCTCGCGATCCTCCAGCAGCTCGTTGACGCCATAAGCCTGGTCACTTTGGGGAAGATTTACCGGAATTTCAGCGCCGCCATTCTCCGTGACGGCGAGTTTCCCAGCGCGTCCGCTAGTCCAGAGACGACCGAGCCGGTCATGAAGAACCAGTCCGCCCGCCGGATCCAAAGTCCGGCCGCTGCGCAGGCGTAGCACCATGTCCTCCTTGAAACGCCCTAAAAGATCCGATGAGGGCGTCAAGGGCGAGACCTCGCCGTTTTGCGCGACCTTGCCGAAGTCCTCCCCACGTTTGAAATAAGCCGTGCCGTCCGTGTCTTCGATCAATTGCGTGACCAGCGGCGGCTGCGGGCCTTTGGCGTTTTCGAGAATCCGGCGGAATCGCCCGTCCTTGGAGCGATAAAGCCCGCCTTGATAGGTAGTCGCCCAGACACGCCCGGAAGTGCCGGCGAAGAGCCGGGAAAATGCCAGGCGGTTGCGCCGCAGGTCACCCTCGGGCTCGATCACCTCAAATTCGAAGCCATCGAAGCGTGCCACCCCCTCCGCAGTGGCCACCCACAGGTAGCCATCACTCGCCTGCACCACCGAGCGGACCACGTTTCCCGGCAGGCCGTCCTGGGATTGCCAGACCCGCACCTGCAGCCCCGCCTTCGCGGCGAATTCCGCAGCACTGGAGCGCATCACCAGCAACAACAAGAGAATGAATGGAAGAATTCGCACGCTTTGAGGTAAAATGTCGGGTTGAAGGTGTTTTGTCGAGGGCTTCGCAAGCCATGGAGATCCTACGAAAAAGCGGGATCCCCGACCGCAGTCAAGGACCCCGCCAAGCCGGAGAAAAACCCAATCAACTCCGGAGATTGATCAAGCGCGGCGGCGACGCATGAGGGCGAGCAGTCCGAGCGAGCCCAGCAGAGCGGCGCCGGGCTCGGGGATGACGACGAGCTGCAGGCTTCCTTCCTGGAAGTAGGCCTTGCGTCCGTCGCCGATGTCATAGGCAGTGGCGAAACTGTTATGATTCAACTGGGCGAAGATTCCATCGGCCAGAGTGCCGTCGATTAGAGTGTAGGTGTCATTGGTTACATCTCCCCACACCAGACCCGCGAGATTGTCTACTCCGAATCCAGAGAAGAGCGTCACCGTGCCTCCGACGCTAAGGCTGTTTGCGAGATCGGCCACCTGGAGAGATCCGCTCACGATAGCGAGCGAGCTGGCTATCGTTCCGGTGCCGCCAAACGTTCCTCCGTCCACCGTGACCGCAGTGTCACTTAGCTCTCCGGTAATTAAAAGCGTGCCTGCGGAAACCAAGGTTGCGCCGGTGTAGGTGCTGATGCCGGAGAATGTCTGGGTCCCCGCACCGGTCTTGGTGACGTTGACGATTTTTCCATTCAGGGCATCTGCATCGCTGATTGCGCCTCCGAAAGTGGTGGCAAGACCTTTCGCGCCGATAGACAGGGAAAGCTGGCTATTGTTGGATCCGGCCCCGCCCATCGAGATGTTTCCGTTGCCGCTCAGTGCGCCGAGGGCGAGGACGCCGTTGTTGCGGGTGACGAGGTTGCCTGTCAGGTCGAAGGTGGTGTTGCTACCGCCGTTGTTCAGGCTAGAGCCGGAGAACCGCAAGGTCGCGCCACTTGCGACCGCCACGGTTCCATCCATGCCGCTGAACTGCTGGAAGTTGGAACCGATGTTCACCTGATTCGCGCCGCTGATCGTCAGCGTCTGGTCCGCCGCTCCGGTGAAAGCGCTGGAGAAACCCGCAGAAATGTTACTTGAGGATAAAACCACGTTTGATCCAGCACCGGAGACCGCGACCGTTCCATTCAGGAATACGGAGGCTGAGTTCGCGAGGTTCACGGTGGTTCCATTCGAAGCGGTCACCTTACCGCCCGCGGCGGCGTTGCTGTGTCCGAAGGCGATCGCGCCGGCGTTGAGGAAGATGCCGCCGGTAAAGCCGTTGTCGCCTGATAGGGTCTGGGTGCCGGTTCCCGTCTTGATCAATGAGCCTGCCCCACTGATCGCACCGGAGATGGAGTAACTTGTGTTATTGCTACCGATGGTGAGAGCCACCGCGCTGGTGTCGGAGTTCTCCAGCACAAAAGATCCGCTGCCTTCCAGCCCACCGAGAGCTGCGTTTGTGACGCCGGTGCCGAATGCCAAACCGTTAGCGACGCTGTTGGTGATTCGCTTGCCACTCAGAACCGTCGAGTTGCCGATCACAAGCTTGCCGCTGGTGACGGTTCCATAGGTCCAGCCGCTGGCAGCGTTGTTCATGGTGACCTTGGCACCGTTCACATTGAAATTCATCGCGCCGCCGCTGCCGACGTTGGCGTTGACGATCACATCTCCAGCACCGGCGAATGTGAAGGTTTTGGTATTGCCCCGATTGTTGAAACCATTACCGCCAATCGTCAGGGTCCTGCCCGCAGCGACCGTGAAGGTTGGAAGATAGTTGCCATTTTCGATCCGAATCGCACCACCGGTCCACTCCGCATCTACCGTGGCTGCCGACATATCGATCAAAGCGTTGTTGGCCAGTGTGGTGGTGCCATTGGAGGCCACCCGAAGCTGAACCAGCCCGCCGGGATTCTGGATGGTGACCCCGCCGGTGAACTGGCCGTTGCCAAACGAGTAGGACCCTGCGGCAGTGCGCGTGCTGTCCCAGATCAGGTTGTCGGTGGTGCCTGGAACGACATTCTCCACCCATGAGGTGGCGGCAGTGAGAGCGTCGGCATTATTGAACTTGTGCAGGTCTGCGGCATACAAGGATGCGTTCGAGAAGCCGACGACGGTGGAAAAACTAACAAGGAGATTTTGGAATCTGGGTTTCATGGGTGGATTTTGGATGGAGGAAGAATTTTCGGGCGAGGAATATTTGGGGTGGGTCTTTCAGAATGGATCGGTGGCGCACGCCCAATGACCCCTTCGGGTAATCAGCCGATTATCACGACACATGGAGAAAGTAGAATCAGGGACCATTGCGACCAGTCCCCCGTTCGGGTTAAGCATTGAGGGTTCTCAGTCCCGCCGCCGCATGCGGTGTGGAAGCTGGGAAAACTCACTCCCACTCTAACACGACAAGTGAAACCCCTTGGCGGGGAAGGGCGAAAAGGAGCGTCGCGGTGTGATCCACGATGGGAGTCGAAGTGGCCGGAGCGAGAGTTGTTAGCATGCCGGCGGCTTCGAGCTCGGCGTATTGGGCCGTGCTCGGCTGCTGTGGTTCGCCGAGGGCTTTCCAGAAGGTGAATGCGTTGCTGTGGCTCTCGTCGATGCGGTAGTGGGTGACTTTCGCGTTGCCGTTGGCGGGCGGCAGACCGGGGATCTTAAGGGTGATGGCCGCGTCAGGACCGGCGACATCGTCGTCGTGATAGTGCCAGACCATGACCGTTAGATTTTTGTTATCCAGGCTGGCGAGGGCGGAGACGTCGGCCTGCTTGCGGACGCCGCTGCGAAGGAGCTCGGGCAGGGAAACCGCCGCGTCGCTCGTGACCGGCAGACGGTCGCCGGACATTTTCGCAAACATGCGGAAAACATTCATGACCGGCTTGTTGATCCCGTTGGTGGCGAGCGAGCGGAAGCCGGCGAAGTATGGCTGGTCTTCGAATTCGAACGCCCACGTTAGGGCACCTTCCAGATTCACCCCGTGCTTGGCTGCCAGATCGAGTTTGCGCGGGAAACTGGCGGCGGTGTAGCTCGAATACATGGTGCCATTCCGATAGGCGTGCCGGTTTCGCCGGTGGCGGTGTTGGTGCCTTTGACGCAGTGATCGAGGAAGCTGCGCAAAAAGTCGCCGCCGGCCCCTCCTGCCAGATCCGGTCCACCGACCTTGGCCTTGGGGATGGCGCGGCGGACGGCGCGGACGGCGTGGTCGTGGAGCTTGAAAAACTCATCACGGGTGCCGCGCAGTAGCCGATGTTAGATTCGTTCCAGGTTTGCCAATACCAGTTCAGCACCTCGGCCTCGCCGTATTTTCCCACGGAATGCCTTGCCCACTGATAGACAAGCTCCTCCCATTTCGCCCAGTCCTTCGGCGGGTAGGGCCAGCCGGTGTAAAATTGGATTGCCCTGTGCGTCCTCGGTGTAGGCGTTGGTGGAACCCCACTTGAGCGCGTGAGTCCCCTCGCCTGTCACTAACAAGCTGTGGGTGCGGAAGTAAACCTCGCTCGGCTTGAGTCCGCCGAGTTGCCCAAGAAGTTTCCGCCCGTCCTTCATATAGGTATAGTTCGGTTCATCAGCACCGAAGAAGCGCCAGATCGGCTAGAGCGGGCCGCTGGGTCTCGAGGCATCGACGACGATCGAAACGGGAAACACGGGGGTTTCCCGAGCGGGAGCGGTGGACAGCATCGCGAGAAGAACCGCGGTGGTCGTAGGGCGGAGGATCGATCGCACTGGCTTATCTGGCAGAATCGGAGTTTGACTCAAGGAAACCCCATCTCATTTGCGGCGCGGGGTCGAAGGATCAGCCACCCACGGCGGCACGTCGCTGAACATCTTTACCGTATGCTGCTTGGTCTTGACGTCCTCCAGCATGACAACGATTTCACGCCGGCGGTCACTGGCTTTCCAGCTCACGGCCTGGGCCTTGAGCCACTCGCCACCCTCGATCTGGAATTCCACGGATACGGGATACATGTTATAGTCATCCACTTTTTTCGAGTGGGTGAACTTGGCGAATTGACCTGCGGCAATCGGCGGGCCCGTCGCTTCCGGCATCACGATCCGCACGGGCAGCGGAGCCAGGTTGATGGCCCGGACGCTGCCCAGGGCGAAGGATTTCAGGTCGTCGTCGTAAGCCTGGACATCATAAGGAAGCTTGCCTTCGCCTTCACCACCGGGATGGAACAGGAACAACTGGCGGTCTGATTTGCCCAAGATGGCCTTGCCCACCGCAGTTCGCACGAGCTTACCATCGTCGCCGGATTTTTCGGTATAGAAGACGGCTTCGTCGTTGGTGAAAACGCCTTCCATGACTGGCGAGAGGTCGGTGTAAAGAACGACCTCCTGGTTTTTCGCGAGATCCTTGCCTGACGGTAGAACGACTTTTTCCAAGCCTTGGATTTGCTCAAGGCAAAGGGTTCTGAACTGAATTTTGCGGCCTGGCGCGGCGTATGATTCCGAAGCGAAAGCGGCTAGCAGGAGCGTGCCTATCAAAAGGTGTTTCATGGAGTCTCGATGGTGTTATTTGAGTGGCTTCAGAGACTTAGTTTCCCAACGGCTTCTCGTCCGATACGGTCGGGCTTGCGGGCATCTCGAAGGTGGCCAAGGCGTCCAGTTTGGAAGGATCAAATCCTGTGAAGTCGGCGGCGATGAATTCCGCCAGCGGAAGTTTTGCCTGCTGGATGCCGGCGACGACACACCGGGCCAGCAGATAGCTGCCGTAGTTGTTGTGATGGGTGCCATCCTGAAAGGCTTTGTCCAAATCCGCACCGAGCGACTGATAGAGCGTGCGACTCATGGCATGCAGATCGATGAGGGCGCAGTGTTCTTTCTTCGCGATTGCACGGACGATGTCTGGATAGCCGGCCAGCGTGTCCTCGCGGACGCCGCTTTTGCGCTCCATGGAGGTCACGAGCACGGGCGTGCCCCCGAGTTCGCGCGTGCGGGCAACGAGCTTCTCCAGATTTTCTCGATAGAGATCGAGAGCGTCGGGATTCTTGTCCTTCATGTCGTTGTGGCCGAACTGGATGAAGTGATAGTCGCCCCGCTTCATCAGGCTGAACACCTTGTCGAAGCGGCCCGCGCCGAGCGAGCTGCGGATCGACTCGCCGGACTGGGCGTAATTCGCCACGGCGATGGTGGGGCCGAAAAAGCGCGGCAACATCTGGCCCCAACTGCCCCATGGCTCGGCGGGTTGGTCACAGACGGTCGAGTCGCCCGTTAGGAAGACGGTCGCCACTGCGGCCGGGGCGATGGTGAGCGCGCGCAGCGCCGGGCGGTGGCCGTTGAATTCGAGGGTGAGCTTGTCATCCCAGCCCACCATTTCGCTCGCCAATTCGCGGCTCTTGAGATTGACCTTGCCGCCGCCGGGGATTTGCGGAGTGCGGATGTTGACGATGAAGCTGCAAGTGGTCTTGCTGCGGACCTTTTCCAGCATGAGCCGCCGCGTCTCGGACTTCACGGTGGTCACTGATCCTCCCGCATCGTCGAGCATCAGGGTGACGATGTAATTTCCCTCCGGCAGTTTCACGGAGAAGAGGAAGGGGTTGTCGCTGGTGAAGCACTCGTCACCGCCGCCTTCCGCGCCGGGTTCAAAACCATAACCTTGATGGGGCGAATAAAGATCGCCTGCGGCCACACGGTTCCAGCCGGATTTCGGCTCCTTGGTGCCGAAGGAGAAACGGCGGGCCGGAGCCTCGTCGTTTACGGCCAGGAATTTTCCCAATGGATTTCCGGGGAGCGTTTTCAATCCCGCGACAACGCAAGCGGCGTTGAAGCTGGCACCGGCCTCGCTGGTATGGGTGTTGCGGTCGGCGAAAAACGTTTCCACCTGCGCACGGCCCGCTTTCTGATAGGCCCCGGTGATGACCTGGGTGAGATCGAAATAAAGCGCCTTGTCAGACTTTGCGATTTCCTCCGTCCAGGCGGCGAGATTTTCGAAATCGCGGCCGTTCTCCCAGCGGTCCTTGTGAGGGACCGGCGAGCAAAGGATGGCGGTGGCTTTTTTCGCATGGGCGTCGGACACGAAGCGCTTCAAATACCAACCGAAGGTGTGGACGGTCTCCTTGGTGCCGTCCGGCTTGATGTCCTCCACGGTTTCAGCGCCGGTGCCTGGCAGATCGGCGCGGCCTTTGTTCGCGGGATCGCCGACGCAGCCCTGGTCGTTGTGGCCGAACTGGATGATGACGAAATCACCGGGCTTGAGTGCGTCGGCCACCTTTTGCCAGCGGCCTTCGGTGAAGAAGGTGCGGGCGCTGCGGCCGCCGATAGCGTGGTTGACGACGTTGATTTTGTTGGAATCAAAAAACGGCGCGATGCGTTCGCCCCAGCCCCACATGCCGTCCTTGCCGCCGTTGCGCACGGTGGAATCACCGGCGATGTGAAAGGTGGGAAGGTTTCTATTGGCGGCGGTTTCAACGGCGACATTCGACGCGTCCACCACCGGGCGTTCGTCCTCGGCGGCGGCGAGCAAACCTGTGGTGAACAAGATAGCGAGTGTGGTGAGGCAAAAATTCATTTTCTAAAGCGGAGGCGGATGAAGCGCTTGTTTGGATCTCCGGAGGTGAGCGGATCACGGGCACGCACGGTTTCCGGATCGGATCCGGGGTTGAGAACTTCCAGCGGGACGGGTGACCAGATGCCGAAATTGACGGTCGATTCCGCGCTATAGGTCACGTCCAGCAGGCCGGCGGGACGGATGAAAGTGAGCGAAAGCCCGTTGGCATCGAGAACGGGAATAAACGGTGCGGTGAACTGGTGCGGAGGGGTGCCAAGGGCGTATTCGCCGAGATTGGTTAGACTGTCGAAATCGGGGTCGGCGTTTTCGGCAGCGAGGCCCGCGGTTTGCTCGGCCTCGGAGAAATATACGTCCCTCCACGAAGCCCAAGTGATACCACCCGGCTCGATGACCAGGGAGGTGCTGGCCGTGCCCTGATAGTTAGGATCGGTGATGGTGGCGACCACGGCATAGGTGCCGACTTGGGTGGGTTTCGTCGCTGAGTCATTGTAGGTGACCGAGTGGGACAGTGCGCCGGGCACGGTGGCTACAGTAACCGATTTTTCCGAGCCATCATAAGTCTGAATGAGATTGCCGAGCGTGATGGTGGCTGGGGCGGGAGCGGCGGTGACAATCAACCTGACTTGTCCATTCGTGGCGGTATTGACGGTGGCAATAAATCCGGGCGGCAGGCTGCCGACGTTGACCGTGTTGTTAGTCAGGGAGCCGCTGTAGGTGATGAGGGTGTAGGTGCCCGCGGCGAAACCGGGTGCGGCGGTGACATTCACCGTGCCGTCGAGCGTGAGACCGCCAGTGACGGCCACGAGATCGGAGGTGGTGCCGAGTTCGCAGTCCAGCGTGCTGGTGGATGACAAGGTGAGTCCGGAGCTCAGGGACAAGGTGCCGGTGGAATTTCCGGGAGCAAGAGTGCCATGACACGTCACCGCGCCGGCGATGCTGCCATTGCCACCCAGAGTGCCGGTGGTGGCGACGGTGGTGGTGGTGGCATCGAGCGAGCCGGTGACGCTGAGCTTGCCGGAGTTGATCGTGGTGACGCCGGTATAGGTGTTCGTTCCGGCGAGCATGAGGTGGCCGCTGCCGGTTTTGACGATGTGGACGGGTTTGGAGGGGCTACCGTTGGCGATCACGCCGGCAAAGGTGGTGGCCGCATTATTTCCGCCGATGGTGTAGGTGCAGTTCGATGAGTTACTGCTGCTAGACATGCCGAGATAACTGCCGGCCTGGCCGGAGAGGGCACCGAGGTTGAAGGCGGAACCGCTGCGGGCCGACAGTCCGCGCGTCCCGAGATCGAACGTGGCTAGGGCACTGGCATTGTTCGTGACGTTGTAAAACCGCAACGAGCCGGAACCCGTTAGGGCGAAGGTGCCGGAGAATTCCGACAGATCACCTTCGAGATCGAATACGCTGGTGGTGTTAAGGGTGAGGGTGCCTGAACCGGTGATGTTTTTAACAGCGTGTTGGCCGCTGCTTTGGCCACCGCTGAGGGTGGAATCCGCGGTGACGTGGATCGCGTTTTGCGGAGACTGGGTGCCGGTGGCCCAGGTGCCGCCGTTGAGCGTGACGGTGCCGGTCCCGAGCGCCGCCGCATTGGAAATGGCCACCGTGCCTGCGTGGATGGCGGTGCCGCCTTCGAAACTGTGGGCTGAGGAAATGGTGAGCGTGCCGCTGCCGGACTTGGAGAGGCTGGCGCTTCCGGTGATCCCCCCGCTGCCGGAGATCGTGTGGTTTTTGGTCGAGTCCACCACCACGGCGGTCGGCGTGACAGTGGTGGTTAGATTGATGGCGGAGGCGGCGTTTCCCGAGTCCGTGAAGGTGGGGGTGTCGCCGTTCATGTAACTGACGGCTTGGGCGTCCGCCAGCCAGTTATTGTTAGCGCCGTCCCAGTCGAATCCGTTGGCACCGCTCCAAATGATCGGGCCGGGCACGCGCGGCAGCTCTTCAAGGGTCATCGTGATGACGTTGGGCACGGAGGTATTGAAAGTGGCGATATAAGGCACTCCGGCGGACGCCTCCCAGATGAAGACGGGGGACCCCGTGAGCGTGCCGGTGTAAGTGAGCAGCGTGTGGCTTCCGGTAGTTAGGGAAAGTCCGGCCGCAGCTCTTATCACTGTGTCTCCCGAGAACGTGACGTTGCCGGTGATGGCGAGCGGCGCGCCGCTCCATTCAAGTCCGCCGCCGGATTGCACGGTCAGATTGCCGGTAATGGATCCGGTTCCACCGAGTGTTGCTCCGGATTTCACCGTGTAGTTGGTTCCCGCAGTGCTTCCGGTGACACGCAGGCGTCCGGCAGTCACCGTGGTAGCTCCCGTGTGGGTGGATGCTCCGGAGAGTGTGAGCGTCCCGCCGCCAACCTTCTCAAGAGCGACCGAACCGGTGCTGTCCATGAGTCTTCCCGCAAAGACGCCGTCCTCGTTGCGCGCGCCGACCTGATAGAACATCGTGCGGCCCGAGGTGGGGCCACCCCTGAGAACGGACGTGGCGACGCCGGACAGGTTTCCAACCGGCAGGGTGATGTTACTCGTCATCGCCTTGTTGTAATAGGCGTAAACATTTGCGCCGAGATCCAGCAGGGCGGCAGGATAACCGGCGGCGTGCTGGAAGCGGAAATCGCCGCCATCGGAATCCGTGATCACGAAAATCCTGCCGGTGAAGGCGGACCAGTTGCCGAGCAGTTCGGTGCGGACATAAGGTGTGTAGAAGGTGAAATCCCCTCCCCCGGTTAGCGCCCCGGTCAGGTTGCAGCGGCCGTCCGCGTTGAGGCGGCCGGCGGTCCCGGCGGGCACATGGATCGACCAGGAACTGGTGGCCCATGAGGTGGTGTCCACATTGTCGGTCATCGTCAGCGTGCCACCGCTGAGGGTGAGACCTCCGCCGCCGAGGCCGGAAACATTGGCGGCGTCCGAGGCGAGCACGAGTTTTCCCGCGGAAACGATGGTGCCGCCGGAGTGGTTGTTCGATGCCGCGAGAATGAGGTTGCCCGCGCCCGACTTCGTTAGGGAGCCCGCCCCCGTGATCTGACCGGAGATTTGGAGCGAGGTGGAAACCGCAATCGTCCCGCCCGAGGCACCGAGGGTCAGCGCGCGGTTGGTGCTGGTTTGTTCACCGACCAGCGCGAGCGTGGCACCGTTGAGCGTCAGATTGGAAGCCGCCGTTCCGGCAGAGCCGATAGAGCTTGGTGCGCCGCCATCGCCGAGATTGCCCACGGCGAGCGTGCCGCCGGTGACAAGGGTGGGGCCGCTGTAGTTGTTGGTGGTTAGAACGGTCAGGTTGCCGGTGCCGGTTTTCGTCAGACCGCCGCTGCCGGTGAGGGAACCGGTGCCGGTGAATTGATAATCGGTATTCGAGGAAACAAGCACTCCACCCACAGGCAGGGAGTTGGTGAGATTGACGGTAGGACTCGCAGCACCGGTGGAATCAAAGGTCACCGAGTCTCCCGCGACGAAGGTGTCGGCGGTGCCCGAGCGGAACCAGTTCGCGGTGTTGGCGATGTCCCATGCGTTCCCGCCGGAGCCACCCTTCCACACCAGTGCGGCGGGCGCGCGGGTGACGGGAACGATGAGGGTGATGGCACCCGCACCCACGTTCAAGGTGTGGGCGGTTCCTTCAGGCAAGGTGAGTGCGATGTTCGAGGCCGACCCACTGAGAGAACCGGCATAAGTGAGAAGCGTGTAAGTCCCGGGTGCGAGCAAACCGTTCAGCGCGGTCACTACGATGTGTACGACGCCGGACAGGACGAGATTGCCGGAAACATGAATGCGATCGCTCGGCAGTGAGACTCCGGAGGGATCGTTTGATAGATCGTAAGCAAGCGCGGCTCCATCATTGACGGTAAGCCCCGATCCCAGCGTGAGGGTTCCCGCATTACCCATGCCGGAGCCGGGGGTGATCGCGCCGCGGTATTCGAGCGTGACCGGCTGGCTGATAGTGCCAGTGCCCGCCAGACGGCCGCCGGTCTGGCCCATCGCGAGCGCACCTCCCCATGTTCCGCCCCAGACAGTGACGGGACTGTTGGAAATCTGGCCGTTCACGACGAGCGCTCCGTCCCAGATGGTGGTGGTGCCCGTGTAGGCATGGCTTCCCGTGAGAGTCACCCGGCCTTTGCCGGACTTCGCAAGCGTCATGGTTCCGGACAAGGAGCCGGATGTGCCGTCCAGCGTGAAATCCTGCGGATTGAAAAAGTTGACGGCTCCCGGATTCAGAATGCCGGATAAGGCGACCGCAGTGGCATTCGAACCCGAGACATCAAACAACACCCGGTTTCCCGCCGCAAAGACCGAGGACGCGCCCCCGGCGTTTTTCCATGATGCGGCGGTTCCGACATTCCATGTCGTGCCTGAAGACCAGGTCAGGTCCGTGGCAATCATCGGCGGCGGCGGCACGACGGACGACATGCCGAAGCCGAGATAATAATCGACATAGCTCGCCTGCACGTAGCCCTTCGTCGTCGCCTGGCAGCGATACTGCGGGTTGTGCATCAGCGTGTAGAGCTTGTTGCTCGCGGCGTTGGTGGTGGTGTAGATGCGTAGCGCGGCGTAGTCGGACTGGACGAAAATGAGTTCCTCACGCCAGTCGCCAAGGATGTCGCCCCAGAAGGTCGGACGACCGCCGTAGGCCTGCTGGATGCTGTAGTCGCCCCAATCGCTGTAGAGCGACCAAACGCGGTCGGTGACGCCGGTGACGGCATTGAATTTATTGATCACCGGGTTGAGCGCTCCGTTGCCGGCTCCGTCGATGAACTCGCGGCCGAGATCGCCGTCCCACCAGAGGCCTTCGGGTGCCCAGACGTTGTTCGCATAGATCTGCTGGCCCTTCGCATTGAAGATGCCGGGCTGGGTTGAAAACATCTCATAGCCTTTGTGGGTCGGATTGATGTCCAGCGCGATGCCGCGGCCAACATCGACGATGCCGCCGGAATACCATTTCCTGATGAGGTCGCCGGTTCCCGCGTCATAGAGCTCGGTGGCCAGCATGGTCGGGTTGTTCTGCTGAATGATGAAGTTCTCCAAACCGGGGCGATCCGGATCGATGTCGGTCAGATGGAAACGATCGCCGTGAACAATCTCGGGAATGTTGAAGAGCTGGGTGCCGGAGTCATCCAGCACGTAGCCGATATCCACGAACTCGTCCTTGCCGTCATTGTCAACGTCCCCGATCCGGATCTGGTGGCCTTCAGGGGAATGGAGTGCTCCGGAATCCTCCCAGGTCCAGCGCTGGCTCAGCACGCCGCCGCGCCAATCCCAGGCGGTGATCGTGCCGTGGAAATCCTCGCTGGCATCACGGTTCTTGGCGGCAAGCAGTACCGAAGGCCGCTTGCCATCGAGGTAGAGGATGCCCATGTGGCCGTTCATCGGTCCGTCCGCGAGCCTCGGATTCGGAACGGTTGCGCGTGCGAGTTCGGCTCCTGTCAGGCCGTTGACGACGGAAAGAAACTGGACGTTGTCGCTTGCTCCTCCGGCCACCACGGACCCATTACCGAAGACGACTCCGTTCGAGGTGCGGATCAGCACCTCGGCCTTCCCGTCGCCGTCCATGTCGTAAACAGTGACATTGTCCCCGTGACCCACGCTGATGGCGGAGGATCCGGGTTCGATGCTGTATTGGTTCACGCTGTTAGGACCCATGGCCATGCGCCACAGGAAAGTACCGTCGTTGGTGTAGGCTTCGAGAAACTGCTCGTAGGCTCCTAAAGTGGAGAGCCGGTCCACCACGAAATCGTAATCGCCATCGCCATCCAAATCGCCGACCCAACAGAACTTGACGGTGTAGGGGCCGTTCGGACCGGTGTCCGCACGGAGCGGCAGGGTGAGGAATTGTTTCTGAGGCGGACTGGCCGGAAGGGCGGCGGTTTCCGAGTTGGCCTGTTCGATCCCATTGATGACGGGCCTGACGAAATACGAATATGCGTTGTTAGTCAGATTGGTGACGCCTGGGGAGTCGGTGTAGTCGGTGGTCGCGGTGATCGGGTTGGTGTTCAGCTTGCTGGCCGGGCCGCCGTTCGCCGCGCGGTAAAGGTTGAACGCGACATTCGGCGGTTCGTTTCCGAAAAGGCGCCAACTGAGATACACTTGGGTGGAACTTTTCCGGATGGCGACGAGCCCGCGATTCAGGGCATCCATCTGCCGCTGCGCCACGGCGGGGCCACAGCAAAGCACACCCAGCACGAAGATCAGGGCAAGTCTGGTGGATGAAAATCTCATGGTTTTTTAAAAATCGAACGGAACTCCGGATACGATCTCGACGGGGTAGGATCACCCATGCCCCCCCCATCGTCCATACCCTGAGTGGGTTAATCGACCGTAAGCCGCGCACCCGCTCAACCGGACACCCGCTGGAAAAACCAGACCAGCCCGGCAAGTGCCACCAAGGCTGATAATGCGGGGACTCCGCAGCGTGAAATGGAGGTCTGTTTACGCAACATGACCCGCACTGGCAAGGCGATGAAGACGATGGCAAGCTGCCCGGTTTCAACCCCGAGATTGAAGGCCAGCAAGGGCGGCACGATGGATTGCCCGCCCGCGCCCAAGCCGATGCCTTTCAGCACGCTGGCAAATCCCAAGCCGTGGACGAGACCGAATCCGAAGGTCAGCCAGCCGCGGGATTTTTCTGCGGTTTTACCAAGCAGGTTGCCCACTCCGACCCACACGATCGAGAGCGCGATGAAAGATTCCACCCACCGCTCCGGCAGATCCACCCAGCCAAGGGCGGCGAGCGCCAGCGTGAGCGAATGCGCGACGGTGAAGGCCGTGACGATGATCACCATGGCTTTCAACGACCGGCAACCGAGCAGCAGCGCCAGCAGAAACAGCAGATGATCATAACCCCTGCTGATGTGATGGAAGCCAAGTTTGAAATAGCCGCCGAAGCCGGGAGTGTTTGGCCTCTCCTGACGAGGGGCCGCCGCGGCCTCGGAGGATTCCACGGCTCGGATGACCGCCGGACTGGGATTGAAGGAAAACACCGGATCCGCCCGATAGATGATTTTCCCCGCAAAGGGCTCGATGTCCCGGCGATCGGGATCGTCGGTTTGATCAAACACCTTGATCTTCCCGTCGCTCAGGGGATCGAGGAAATCAAAGAACCGCGCCCGCAAAACCATCGGCCATGCGGAAGGGCGGTCATAAGTGAGAAGGAATACCACGTGCTGATCCAACTCGAACTGGCAATCCACCTTCGTCGGTTTCAGCACATTCCCCGCCGCCGTCACTTCGAAAAGCCCGGGTGCCTTTTCCGCCAGGAGCGGACCCGCCACCGCCTGCCCCTCTTCCCCCACATCGGCCGGAGCACGCTCGCCGAGGAGTTTCCACCCGAACGCAAAGGTCGTCCGACAGATGATGTCCACGCGGTCGGCGTAAATCCTGACATCCGTCTCGCTCTCGAATCCGGTGTGGGCGGAAACGGAGCCACATCCCGCGAAGAACGCGAGCAGATGGATCCAGCGGATGATGACACGGAACATGGCTGGTATCAGCGACCGGGGAACTGCAAATTTCAAGGATCAATCGCAACTCGATAGAACCGCTTCGTTCCCGCAACGCCGCCGGTGTGGATGAAGGTTTTCTCCGAATCACTGCCCGCCACGGGCGCGCCGAGCGGAGACCACGAACCGGGAGCCATCGTGGCGCTGTGTTCGAACTGATAGACATGGCCGCTGTAGGTCATGATCCTCAATTCGAAATTGGTGGCCTGAATCCCCGCGCCGATGACCTCAAGTCCACTGGAATCGATCACGACGCCGAGGTTTTCAAGATTCGGAGGAAGTCCGCCCGAGGCGGTTAGAAGATCGAGGATTCCGTAGTTCTGAAACGGCCCGCTCGCGGAAAGCTGGCTGCCGCGCTTCAAGCGCATGGTTCCGTTGTTCACCACCGCGCCGGTGATGGCCAGCGTGCCGCCCGTGCTGGTGATGGTGCCATGGTTGATCAACTCGCCGGCGATCGTTCCGTTTCCGGAAAGCGTCGCCCCGGCAGCGATCTCGAGGCTGTCCACCGTGAGTGTGCCACCCGCCATGATGAGCGCAGCCGTGTTGTTCAAGTCCGCGCCCGCCGTGCAAGCGAGCGATCCCGAAAGCGCCAAGGTTCCGGCATCGATCTCCAGCGAGCCGACGAAATTCGAATTTCCACTCAAGGTCCACTTGCCGCTGCCGACCTTGACGAGGTTCACGCCGAGCAAGTCGCCATCGCTGTGAATCGATCCCGCGAAGGTCGCGTCCATGTTGAGCGCTCCGATCACGTAGGTCGTCGCGGTCGCGCCGCTGTCGGTCTGGCGGCCGCGCAGTTTGGTGTTAGGGCCGCCGGCGAGCGCGCCGAGCTGGATGGTGAGGTTGCCGTTTCGGTTGTTGAGGGCTGCGCCAGCGGTCCCGAGATCAAAGAGGGTGTTTGCGCTGCCGAAGTTTACATCATTTGCACCTGATGAGTTAGCGTTGAGCCGGACCGTTCCCGAGCTGCTGCCGAACGCGATGGACCCGCTGAAACCGCTCATGGATCCATTGATGCTCAGGATGCCGTTCAAGCCTGCTAGACTTACGTTTGCCTGGCCGCTGCTGGAGAATGTGGAGGCGGTGGAATTGACGATGGTGGAATTCCCGGTATTGCTGGAAGTGATCGCGCTGTTGCCGCTGAAGACCATGGAGTTTGGCAGGAAAGTCGGGGCATTCGGCAGCGCCAGGATTCCGCCGTTCATCGTGATGGTTCCCGTGCCCAAGGGGTTTGCGCCGGAAACGGCCAGCGTCCCGTCGTAGAGGATGCTGCCGCCGGAGTAGGTGTTGCCGGTGCCCGATGCGGCGATCGTCAGGGATTTGATTCCGGTTTTCACCAGTGATCCGTTGCCGACGATCGCGCCGGCGGTGGCGTTGAAAACATAGTTCAGAACCTGATTCCAGACGACGAGTTCGCGCGGCTGAAGGTTGCCGGTCAGCGTCACGTTTCCGGTGCTGGCGCTGTCGGTGAAATCGATCTTGTCGAGATTGTAAAACTTGTTGTCGCCGGACGGGCCGCCGGAAAAGTTCACGGTGGTGTTGAGATCCCATGTGTTTCCGTTCGCGCCGGTCCAGACGAGCGAACCGGCGTCGTTGGTGACATTGAGCCGCACATAGCCGCCGGCAGTACCACTGCCGGTGCGTTGCATCCCAAACGTTTGCCGCGTGGAAGTCGGGGCGTTGATTTGCAGAACCATACTCGTGGTGGAATATTGCACGGCAAGGGGAACTCCCGCGGCGCAATCAATCAGTTTGTAACTTCCGGCTCCAAGCACGCCGTCCGCCATGTTGATTTGGAAGGTGTTCGTCAAGCCACCCAGATAGCCACTGCCGCCCGTCACGTAAACGCGATCGTTGTTTCCAACAGGCGAGTTCGAAAGATCGAAAACCAGCGTCCCGGAACCCGTGACCGTGAAGCCGCCAAACGTCGTGAGGATACCTCTTTCGGCTGGCGCGTTGCCTGGCGAAACCGTGCCACCGCCGGACAAGGTGGTTAGACCGGAGATGATGGAAGCACCCGCCAGCGTGGAGCCTGATAGCGCATTGACGGCACCCGCAATGGGACCGTTGCCCACGAGTGTCGCGCCGCTGGCGAGGGTCACGGCCGTGTTTCCGAGCGAGCCGGAAACGAAGAGTTTTCCGCCATTCACGGCGGTCGCTCCGGTGTAGCTGTTAGCGCCGGACAGGGTGAGCGTTCCCGAGCCGGCTTTTGTCAGGTTCGTGAGCGCCGTCCCGTCCATGATCGTTCCTGCGAAGGTGGAGCTGGTGTTCAGGCCGCCGATCGCCCAGGTCGTGGAACCGCCGACATAGTTGCTGCGCAGCCGGGCGTAGGCGTCACCGCTCAGTTGTCCGATGTCGTAGGTGTTTCCACCGGAATTGTTCGTGGTGAAAATGTCGATGCCGGAGAGGTTCACCCGCGCGCTGCCGAAGCCGTTGAACGCTCCGCCGTCGTTCTTGCGGAAGGAAATCCGGCCTGCGTTTCCGGGTGCGGTCGCGCCGCCTGATAGATTGACGTTTCCGGTGCATCCGGCCGACGCGCCATCCAGATAGACGCGGCCCTCGGTCCCCAGATTGGAGGGCGAGAAGATATTGAAAGTGCCTCCGCCGGAGAGCGCGCCTTTCAGGTTCACCCGTTGGGAAAGAGTGATGTTGCCCACGGCGCCTGTGGCGACCTCGATGGCTGGGTTCAAGGTGAGCGTGTCCACATCGTTGGAGCCATGATTCGAACGAAGCGTGCTGCCTCCGGTGAACTTGATCGCACCGCCACCGATGACACCGCCATTGTTGAGGATGGTTTCACCACCGTTCAGGAAGGTGCCGTTGGCGAAACTGACACTGTTGGCGATCGTCAGCGTGGTGCTTCCGGCCTTGGTGAGCGCTCCCGTGGAGGCAATGGTTCCGCTGCCGCCCATCAAGTAGTTTTTAATTCCGGTGACGAGCACCGAGCCCGCGGTCTGGGTGCCGGTGATGTTGACGGCAGGTGAAGCGGAACCCCGGTCATCGAACAACGCGGTGTCACCCACGCTGAAAGTCGTGGAGGCTCCCGAGGCCTGTCTCCAGTTCAACGTCGAGTCGTTCCACGCATTCGTGCTGCCGTCGCCGATCCACACCAGATCCCGCGGCGAGGCTGCGGCCGAGATCAGAATCGCAAATGGCTGCGTCCACTGGCTGCCGTCCGCGTCCACGACGGTGAAGCTGAAGCCAGCGCGACCGATTGCATTGAGCGTGGGCGTGAACTTCACGATGGGACCGGTGGCGGATAGAGTGGTGCCGTCGGTGCTGAACTGCTGGGTGGTGCCGTTGACGACACCGGCAAGCGTGAATGCGGGAGCATTGGAAAACCCGTCGGTGTATTTCCGCAGATCGACGGTTTGGAACGAAGGTGCCCCGGCGGCATTTTTTGCGACAGTGGCGTGGGGAACCGCGAGGAAGTGCAGGTATTCCTCGAGGTAGGTGTAGCCGACGGCAGTGCCGGCCGGCAAGAAAGTGTTAGGAATCTGGGCGGTTGTGAACACGGCGTTGTGATCATCCGCAGCGACGTTGAAAGCCATGCCGTTCAAGCCGTTGAGTGTGATCTCCCAGACGTCGGGCATGCCGTCGAGATCGGAATCCGTGGGCGGGGTGCTGCCGTTGAGGGTGCCGAAGCCGTTGTTGGTGATGCCATACTGGTCGGCGAGGAGCTGTTCGCCGTTGTTCGTCCTCAGAGGATCCTCTCCGGCGACTTTTCCATCCTTCTGGACGAGCACGCTGTATTGGTTCACCACGCTGTCTGTTAGCAGGGTGTCGAGTTCGTCACGGAGGGGGCCGGTGTAATTCGCGTCGAGCCGCAACGGTGATGCGGATGACAGGACTTTTTTGTAAGCCGCCTTCGGATCATCGACGGTGACCAAGGCCGCGCCGGTCGCGCCGGTGAAGGGCGTGGCCGATTTGTAGTAGCGGTTCGCACCGACGGAATCTCCAGGCGTGAATTCGGAGCCCGAGACAATGCCGTAACCCTGGTTTGTCCCATCCACGAGCCCGTTGTCGTTGTTGTCGAACAATGTGTCGTTCAGATAGAGACTGAAGTTGGGCACTCCGTTCGTCGCAACCTGGGCTTTGACGAGTCCGGTGCTCTTGATGCCGAAATTGTCATCGGGATCCTCGATCGAGATATAGTAACAGCCGCGCACGTTGGCCTTCCAGTTGGCCGGCGTCTGCGAGTCGCCCATGATGAAGCCTTCGCTGCGCCAATGGAAGGTGACGTTGTTGATCCACTCTAACATGGATGGCCGGGCCTTCGGGTTGCGCGTCCGGTGATGCGCCCAGAGGGTGTGATGACAGGAGCCGTTCTGCAAATCCCAGAGGCCGCCGGCGTTGTGCCGCTCCATCCCCCACGAGGTGTTGGAATACTGCATCGTGAAGTTGTTCACCGAACTGTTGAAGAACGAGAAGTTCTCATCGGTGCTGAACATCATCGAGATGTGGTCGAGCATCGTGGACGACGCGGTGCTGGCGATATTGAGGCAATCCCCGCCTGTTCCGTTTCTGCCGTGCCGGATGCGGAAATGACGCATGACCACATTGGAGCCGCTGATCATCATGCGCCCACCTCGCAGGCCCACTCCATCACCGGGAGCCGTTTGCCCGGCGATGGTCACTTTCGATGGAACGTCGAAATTGGTATCAGAGACCACGGGGATATAGCCGCTGACCGCAAACATGATGGTGCGGCCTGCCGCAGGCGCGGTATCGAGTCCGACACGCAGCGAGCCCGCGCCGCTGTTATTCAAATTGGTGACATAATAGACATCGCCGCCGCGGCCGCCGGTGGCATAGGCACCGAAGCCCTGGGCTCCGGGAAATGCGGGAATCTGGGCGGAGGCGAGAGAGGTGAGAAGCGGAAAAAACAGGCAGCGGATGGGTTTCATGGGGCGGGGCGGAATGGGGCCGCGGGAAGTCCTTCGGAGTTAGATACAAAATAGAACGGCAGATCGGGATTTCCCCACTGCACGCGCCAATCCTCCATGAGCGTCCGCTGGAGATCCGCATGGAGACCGCGGGCATTCATGTTAGACTCGCCTTGATACCAGATCGCCCCGCGGATGGCGTAGGGCACGATGGGCGCGATCATGCCGTTGTGCAGCATGGAGGGATTGTGCTGGTCTTGAAATGGATCGGGATTTTTCGGGACTTTGCCGCCTTTGAATTTCGCCCGCGCGTCGCCGTAGTCGAGAAACCGTTTCGGGTCGTCGCGGAAGGCCAGGTTCTTCTTTCCGAAAGCATCCAACAGCCCTTTGAACTGCGGATGCGACGCCAAAGCCTCCTGACGAATCCATGACTCGATCGTGCTGGCGCCGTATGCGCAGGTGACCAGCCCGACCGGCACCTTGAGATTCTCCTGAAGCCCCCGGCCGAAATAGTACGCCACTGCGGAAAAATCCCCGGCCGTCTGCGGCGAGCAGACCGCCCATTTCCCCGGCACGTCGCGCTGCGGAAATTCATTCATTTTCCACTCTGCGGTGAACATCCGGAGCTGCGGATGATTCGCTGAAGCCACTTCTTTTTCCCAATCCACCGCGCCGGAAAACGCGCGCTTCCCGGTCTTCGCCAGCGTGAAACCCATGTTCGATTGACCCGAGCACAGCCAGACTTCACCCACCAGCACGTCAGTATAGCTTCTCGTCGCGGTGCCCGCGGAAACTCCTAACGAAAACGGGCCGCCCGCATCCAGCTTGGGCAACTCGATTTTCCAGCGGCCGTCTTCGCCCGCCGTCGCGGTGGCGGATTTCCCCGCGAGGGTCGCCTTCACCTCCGTGCCGGGAGTCGCCGTCCCCCAGACTGGGAGCGGCAGGTCGCGCTGCAACACCATGTGATCCGAGAATACCGAAGGCAACCACAGGTCGGCGGGAAACAAGGCCTTACTCAAACAACAACTCTTTAACTCGCGGATCGCCGCAGCCATCACTTTCGCATTGAAGGCCGCGCCCGCCGGCCCAGAGTGAGTGTGATCCGTCCCGGCGAAAAGTCCGGTGGTTTTTTCCGGCCCCATCGTGTCATAGCGGTCTGCTAGCAGCTTGTTGAAATCGATGAACAACGTATGCTCCTGCTTGGCCACCTGCTTCGCCCAGCCACCGTAGCTGTCATCCGCTCGGGCAATCTTCCCGTCAGTCCAGATATTCCGGGGAATCAGCGAAACCACGATCGGCGTCGCGCCCTTCGCCTTCGCGTCCGTGATGAATCTCCGCAAATACCAACCGTAGCTCCTCACCGTCTCGGGCTGCTTGTCCGTGCTGCGGATGATTTTTTCCGAGTCCCCGCCGATGCCCTTCAGTGATCCCCGGCAGCGCCCGTCATTCAGCACCCCATTGTCGTTGTGGCCGAACTGTATCAGCACGAAATCCCCCGGCTTGAGGTGCGCCATCACGGCATCCCAGCGTCCCTCATTGAGAAAAGTCCGGCTGCTGCGCCCGCCGATCGCCCGGTTGATCACCGTGATTTTCGCCGGATCGAACTCGTTGACCAACGGATCCCCCCACCCCGTCTGCCCGGCCGTGCCATTGCGCACCGTCGAGTCGCCGATGAGGTACAAAGCCGGATTCGCCCGGCAGGGATCGACCGCCGCCGAGAGGGCGAGGACCACGACAACAACGAAACGCAACCACATTGCTGTCATTATTATCCGGAAAACGATCCCTGTCGCTCACCCAAAAGGGGTACGTCGCTGGTGTCGAAGAATCCGTGCCCATGGACATCGCCAGCATCCCCGGAAACCCCAGGTCAACATCCTCTCCGTGCAAAGCAGCAAGGGCCTTGAGTTCCGCTCCGTGATCTTCATCGGCTCTCTTCTCTGATCACTCGGCACTTCCCTGTCCTCCACGTCGGCATGACCCGGGCCAAGGAACGGCTGCTGATCACCGCTTACGCCCTCATTCATGTCAATTGCCGCTTTTGAAATCATCTGCATTTGCAACTTGAGCACGCTCAGTTTCCCTCGCCAAAGCATCACTCAATTTCACAGATCTTTCGCGTGGCTCGCCGAGTCCCACCACAAAGGCACCACGGACTCCCTTGTCATTAATTTCGGCAGTGACTTGAAGATCGGGCGCAATGTCTGTTCCGTTTCTAGAAATAGTTTGTTGTTATGCCGCCGCCCTTCACTCCCTCGCCACCACGGTGTCATAAAGCCCGTAATGCGTTAGTCCCTCGTGGCTTTCGATCCCTGTGTAGCGCAGCGAGGCATTCTCGTAACGCCGGAAGGCGAACACCGCTTGGTTCATTTGCTCGGTGTTGAAAACCTTCAGCCCAACTAGCAGGTGAAAATCCTTCACCGTTAGACCAGTGACGGTCTCGAAGAGACCCGTCTCGATCTTGGTGATTACATCCTGCAATTTGTTCTCACGAAAATCTGTCAGATACATGAAGGCGGGGATGCGGGTCGCGAATTTAATCAGCTTCTCCTGCACCTTCTTTCGCGCGGACTTGAATTCCCTCTCCTCGTCGCTGAGTTCCTGCTTCTCCTTTCTCGAAAGTTCCCCGTCCTTGGCCTTCTTTTTGAGATCCTTGATCCGGTCACTCTTGTTGATGATGGTTTCGATGACGTTATCGCCGAGCGCGCGCCAACCCTCGATCCGCTCCACGGCGGCCATGGCATCGGGATTGTTGAGAACACGGCGTAGCGTGTCGTTGTCCACGTTCACCAGCAGGGCGCTTTCCCACTTGCGGGCGAGCAAGGTGGCAGAGGTGCCGGCCATCGCGATGTCGAGGATGCCGCCTGCGTCGATCAGCGTCATGTTCGCGCCGTCGTAGGCGAGCACGGGGAGAAACGATATAAGATCCTTCACAGCATTCTCCGGGTTCGGCTCGTTAGGTGAAAGGCCCATGCCGTATTCGGAGAGCTGCCGCAATGCCCGCGTGGGCGCGAAGTCGAACACGAAGCAAATCGGCTTCAGGATTTCTTCCTCGTTGGGATTGTCGCCGTTGGGATTTTTGATCGACCACGGTGACTGCACGCGGAACGCCGCTTGGAAATAGGTCTCCGGCGAGCTCAAATTGCGCAGCATCAGGATGGACGACCACTGCGACACGGTCACGCCGGTGGTGAGCTTGCCGCAGGAAAGTGTGATCGTCTTCGTGACATACCCGCCGCGTATCGCCCTGCGCACGGGCGGCAATGCCTCCAGCCCGATGCCAGCCGTGGCTCCTGCCGCCACGACGACTTCATAGTCTTTCCAGAATACATTCTGTTTCTCGGCCAGCAGGTTGGCCATTGCATGGCAGGCCGCCACGTTCGGCAGGAACCAGAACGAGTGCTGGAGATAGGGAAGCAAGCGAACGTCCGAGTAGGGAAAGGGCGGGCGTGTCCCGGTCTTGAGATGCTCCACCGCACGCTGCGCGTAGCCGCCACGAATGATGTCCAGCCACTTCTGCACATCGCTCTTGTGCTTGAACTCCGCCAGAACCCCTCTCCCTGTCGCTTCGAAAAACGCATTGAGATCGAATTCATCGAACTCCCCGCCGCTCGCGATGGCCAGCAGTTCCTCTGGCATCTGATAGGTGAGCAACCGCATCTGCGGCAGTGCGCCGTACGGATTGCGCTTGCCGGGATGTTCCCTCGCGAAAGTCTCCTTGGCCCGTTGCTCGTCGGTGTAGGTCCAGTTGAAAATTTGCTCCTCGATGAACTCCCCTGTGGACAAGGCTTTGAACGGCGTCCCGGAAAGATAGAGGTAGGCCTTGGTTGTGATCGGAAGAAATGCGGCCTCCTTCTCAGATAGCACGGTCAAATCCTCGTTCATTCCCTCCAATCCAGCGGTGTATTCCAGCTTGGTTTCCTTCTTTGCGACGGCGTCATCCTCACCCTCGAACAATTCCTTCGCTGTCTCCCGCCATGCACCGAAATGATACTCGTCGAAAACGACCAGATCCCAGTTCATCGTGTGCAGCCATTCGTTCTTGGCCTTGATGTTCCCCACGCTGTCCGTGCCCAACAGATCCTGGAAGGAACCGAAAAACACCAACGGCTTTTTGTTGGAAACCTTAGAAGGATCGCCGCCGGACGAGCGGGACACGTATTGCCAACCGTCGAAATCCACATGGGATTCCAAGTCCGTCTGCCAGGCATCTTCCACGGCGGGCTTGAAGGTGAGCACCAGCACGCGCTTGGCCCCGAGTTTCTTGGCGAGCTGATAGGCCGTGAAGGTCTTGCCGAAGCGCATCTTGGCATTCCACAGGAAACGCGGCACCGCCTTCTTGCTCTCCGCCCAGATCGACTGGTAGTAGGCATACGTCTTATCGACCGCATCCGCCTGCTCCCGCCGCATCGGGAAATTCTCGTGATGTGTGCCGGAGAATTTCTGCCCGCTGCGCAGCTCGGCCAGAACCGTTTTCACGTCCTTCACCGTGCAGCGCATCCATTCCAGCCCGTCTTTCTCGTGGCCTTTCTTCGCAAGTGCTGCGCGGACTTCATGGTCGGTAAAAATCGATCCATCTTCGCGCTCGGCGGATTCATCCAGCTCGATGGTGTAGTTCCTGATTCTCGCCGTCTTGAGCTGCTCGGCGACCCGCTTCTTCACCTCGCGACTCGTCTGGCCCACTTTAAGAAGCCCCGCGTGCGCCTTGTCCGCGATGGAGTATGCGTAGATGCGGGGATGCGCTTCCGGCTTGGGTAAGAGGATTTGCTCGATGGTGGATTTGGGCATGAAGGAAGAAGTTTCTAATAATCAATATTCAACACGGAATTTTCAATGTTCAGAATTGGGCGGACGCGAGTTGCGTTTTTTGGCGGTGCCGACGCTGGTGAACAGGATCGCGATTAGTTCGTCGGTTTCTTGAATGAGAGACTGGAGTTTCGATGGTGGCTTGATCATTCCAGCCTTCTCGATGACTTTGAGCCAAACTTCTGTTTCGCGGAGCTCCTTCAAAGCGATTTTGAGCTTGTGGATGAAATCCGCAGTGGACTCCGCACTAGTCGCCTCGCCATAATTCGGCGCGGGAGAAGTGCCACTCCGTAAAATCTGCGAAGCGATGTGCTTGCCCGCTTTGGAATCGGGAAGTGCCTCTGATAGTAAAATGATCCTGACCGAGTAATCAATCAGGCGATCCTTCAGATCATATTCGTTACCTTTACTCATCGCTCTTTGTCTTCCATTGAAAACTGATCATTCCGTGTTAAATATTGAATATTCCATCCATCAACCCGCGCCTTCTTTCTCATTCTCCAAGGCCGCGAAGGTATCGAAATCGCTGTGGAAGAGCCGGTCTTGAATCACGCGGTATTTTTCAAATTCGCCCTCTGCATGCTCACGGGCAATCTCCGCACTGATGCGTCCGGCGTCTTGCAGCACTTCCCGCTCATCCGCCGCGAGGAAGATGTCGAGACGCTTCGCCCAATCTTCCATGGTCATCGGTATGCGGCGTTTGGCACGGCCTTCCGCTAGATCCAGATAGGCGCTCACGATGCGCCCCAGATCCGCGAGTTCATCCTCCGTCAGGTAGTTTTTTGCCACCACCACATCATTTTTGAGAATCTTGCCGCTGGGAGCTTTCGCCCAAGTCGTCAATCCCATCCGCTCCTCGGTGTGATCCGCACGCTTCACAATCAGTTCGGCGGCGGTGTGACCGTGGACGGCGTAATGCATCTTATTCTGCACTTTGGCAAAAAACGCGTGGGTGGTCGGAGCGTCCTTATCGTAATCCATCGCGGTGGAATAGATGTCGGCGATCTTCTGGTAAAAGCGCCGCTCGGAAAAACGGATCTCGCGGATCTCTTCCAGCAGACGCTCGAAGTAATCCTCGCTGAGGAACGCGCCATTCTCCATCCGCTTCCGATCCATCACATAGCCCCGGAGCGTGTAGTCCCGCAGGACTCCCGTGGCCCATTGCCGGAAAGCCGTAGCGCGCTTGGAATTCACGCGGTAGCCGACGGCAATAATGGCATCGAGGTTGTAGTGCTTGATCCGGTAGTTTTTGTCGTCGGCAGCAGTTGCTAAGAAAACCTTAGCAACTGAATCTTCCGCCAATTCCTGGCCAGCGAAGATGTTCTTGAGGTGCATTAGCACGTTTTCAGGCGTCGTCTCAAAAAGCAGCCCCATGTTTTTCTGCGACAGCCAGATCGTGCCGTCCTCCACCCGCACGTCCACGCCATCGCCACCCGTCTGGTAGGCGAAGGTCAGAAATTCCGCTGTGCTGTTGCGCAGACGCAGCCTGTTCGGGGATTTCTTCTTAGGCATCGGCTTGATCCTCCAGGTTCAACTCGATCAAGCCAGCCCCAATGGGGCGACTTACGCCAGCCCAGGGCAACGCCCTGGGTGTGATGGCGTCCAAATAAGTGAGCCCTGAAGGGGCGTGCCAATGATGGTAACCATGCGGATCAATCCCATACATATCTCTCGTCATAGACGACACAATGCCTTTCGAGGAATTGGCGGTATTCCTCCTGAAACGTTTTGTGCCGGTGATGCTCGCGCTGACGGGCGATGTATTCCCGGACGGCATCAACGTTCGATTCGGAAACTGCAAAAGCTCCATACCCTGATTGCCACGCAAAACTCCCCAGTCCCTCTCCCTGGGTTTTGAGCCACTTGGACGAAGATTTTTTAACATCCTCGACCGCTTTGCTGACTGCCACCGTGCGGGATAAATCGAAAAGCAAATGGATGTGGTCTTCCACTGAGTTGATGAGCACGGGAGCGCACCCGAGGTTTTGAAGCACCGTGGCCATGTAGGCGTGGAGCGCGGACCGGATTGTATCGGGGATGAGGGGCGCACGATTCTTTGTGCTGAAAACGAGGTGAATGTGGAGACGGGCGAGGGACTGTGACATCGGTTTGATCGCCCCTTTAGGGCTTGGATTTGTGGTTTGATCGGATTCCTAGGGCGTTGCCCTAGGCTACCTTGGGTTGCGCCGTTGGCGCGGATTTCTAAGACCTCAACGGCGCAAATGACATTTCCAACCGTGCGAATGACAGCCCCAATGGGGCGACTTACGCTAGCCCAGGGCAACGCCCTGGGTGTGATGGCGTCCCAATATTCGAGCCCTGAAGGGGCGATCCAAAGGCAGCGACGGTTAGGTCGCCCTTTCAGGGCTTCATGATTCATTGGATGGACGATCCTAGGGCGTTGCCCTAGGCTACCTTGGGTTGCCCCTTTGGGGCATTGGAGTTTGCCCCTGTCCACCCGCATCAGGGCGCGGTAGTGCGACCAGGTGAGCTGGGGTGAGAAGGTTTGAAGCAATTCGGCACCCGATGGGTAGGGAATTGCGAATTGTGCGCCCATTGGGTGGGCAATTGACGTTTTCGAAGATTCTACACCCAGTGCGCACGGCTTTTGCTCGGTTTCCAATTTCCTCCCCAGTGGGGAGGAAATTCCCTTGCCGTCAGATTTCCTTCCCGACGGGGAGGAAATTTCAATCCGCTCAGAATAAGCGAGATAGAACCTTCTGAAGTTCTGCAAACTTTGTTCGGAAAATCCTTTTCCATACCGCTCATTGAGTCGGACCGAGAGGTCTTCGAGTAACCTCTTGCCGTATTCCGCCCGCTCCTCTCCCCCTTGAAGCTCCAAAACGATCTCCCGCCCGATCAACCAATAGGCGAGCACCATCTGGGTGTTCACCATGCGGACGACGTTGCCCCGCGCTTGGTCGAGGATCGTGGC
>JANOZJ010000215.1:0-5411 GCA_031429315.1 Akkermansiaceae bacterium | reverse complement strand
CATCGGGCAGGTCTAATAGTCAGAGATGGGGCGGCGGGGCGATGTCTGTTATTGAAGGCATAGTAGTGGGTGACGAGCGGGCTGAAGCCGGAGTTGAGCGAAAACGCAAGGAACTCGGAAGCAGAAATAAGTCCTATAGGTTGTATAGGACCTATCAATTCATACTCAAGCCAGCGGCGGCTTGCCGGGGAGGACGGCCACCGGCGGATTCACGATGATCCGCGCCTCAGGGTTGTTGATGATATAGGAATAGGCCCAACCTAGCAGAACGGCGAGTTTGTTGCGGAAGCCGATGAGGAAGGTGATGTGGATGAACAGCCAGGCGAGCCAGGCGACGAATCCCTGCATCCGCAGTTTGTCGGTTTTTACGAGGGCGTAGTTCTTGCCGATGATGGCCATCATGCCCTTGTCGAAGTAGTCGAAGGCCGGGCGCTTGCGATTTTCAAGTTCGCCTTTGAGGACTTTGGCGACGTGGGCACCCATCTGGACGGCGGCGGGGGCGACGCCGGGGACCATCTGGCCATCGCAGTCCTTCATGCTGACGAGATCGCCGGCTAGGAAAATTTCCGGGTGGCCGGGAACGGATAGATCGGGAGCGGGCGTGATGCGGCCGGCGCGGTCGGTGGGGACGCCGAGCGCGGTGGTTAGCGGGTTGGCGGCGATGCCGGCGGCCCAGATGATGGCGGCGGCTTCGAGCATGCTGCCGTCCTTGAACTCAAGCGTGCCCTCCCTAACATTGGTGACTCGGGTGTTGTTGCGGATCTCGACGCCGAGTTTCTCCAGGCGCTTGCGGGCGTAGAGACTTTGTTCTTCATCATAGGCGTCGAGGACGAGTTCGGAACCCTCGATGAGGATGATCCTGAGTTTGGCGGTGTCGATCCGGCGGAAATTGGATTTCAGCGAACGGTGGACGAGATCGGAGAAAGCCCCCGCCAGCTCGACGCCGGTCGGGCCGCCGCCGACGATGGCAACGGTCATCAGGCGTTTCCGCTCGGCTTCGTCGGTGGTGAGTTCGGCGCGTTCGAGATTGGATAGAACGGTGCGGCGGATGTTCTGGGCATCGGCGATGGTCTTGAGGCCGAGGCTGTGGGTTGCCCAGGCGTCGTTGCCGAAATAACCGGTGCGCGCGCCGGCGGCTAACAAGAGGTAGTCGTAGGCATAGGCAGTGCCGGAGAGACCGGTGGCTTGTTTCCCGGCGGTGTCGATGCCGGTGATCTCGTCCATCAGGACGGTGACGTTCTTCGCGTCCGCCAGGATTTGCCGGATGGAGCGGGCGATGTCCGGCGCGGCGAGCGAGGCGGTGGCGACCTGATAGAGCAGCGGCTGGAAGAGATGGTGGTTGGTGCGATCGACGAGGGTGATCTCGAAGCGCTCGTCGTTGGCGAGGCGGCGGGCGCACTCCATCCCGGCAAAGCCGCCGCCGATGATGAGAAGTTTGCGAGGCATTGGGACAGTTGATGGTTGATAGGAAGAGGCAAGATTGGAGAAAAGGTAGCGTTGATCGTCTTTCTTTCCATCAACAATCAACTATCCACTATCAACTCATCTTCTCAGCGCCGGCACTTTTCCAACAGCCCGGCCAGAAACCAAGTGATCTGCCCCAGCGCATCCGAGTGGATGGACTTCCCTAACGGCGCGAGGTCCTCGCGGCTATCCGCAAGCAGGGCGAGGGCGGTGTCCACGGCGCTCTCGATGGCGCCCTCGTATTCGGCGATGCCTAGCAGGACAGGGAGGTCGAGCGGTTCCTGGTCGAGGATGCGCTTGTTGAGTTTCATGCGCTGGGCATCGGAGGCGGTTTCGAGCAGGTTGAGGATGGGCAGGGTGAGCTTGCCCTTGATGAGATCGGTGCGGAGCGTCTTGCCGACGATTTCCTCGGAGCCGACGAGGTCGAGGCAGTCGTCGTAGATCTGATAGGCGGTGCCGAGTTTCATGCCGTAGCTGTAGAGGCGGGCTTCGGTGTCGGCATTGAGTCCGGATAGATTCGCGGCGAGGCCGGTGGCGGCGGCGAAGAGCGCGCCGGTTTTCATCTCGATGACGCGGAAATACTCTGCCTTGGTGAAGGTCAGGTCGAAGCGGCGCTGGGTCTGGATGATTTCACCCTGGCAGACTTCGCGGGCGGCGTGGCCGACCTTGCGGCAGATGTTGATGCTGTTGAAATCGGTGGCGAGGGTGAGCGCGTGGGAAAACAGCACGTCGCCTAGCAGGACGGAGAGCGCGTTGCCCCATTTCGCGTTGGCGGTGGGGACCATCCGGCGGGTGTTGGCGCCGTCCATGATGTCGTCGTGGACGAGCGTGGCCATGTGGATGAGCTCGAGGATGACGCCGACTTTCAAATGATCCTCAGTCACTCCGCCGGCCGCGCCGCCGACGAGGATGGCGAGGGCCGGGCGGATGCGTTTGCCGGAGGTGTTGCAGATATAAGAGACGTAGGGCTCGACGGCAGGATCGAAGCCGCGGACTTGCTCGCGGATCGAGATTTCCACCCGCTCGAGTTCGGGGCGCACGAGTTCGAAAGGGAAAAGATCGCTGCGGGGAGGCTGGGTGGTTGTGGCTGCCATGGTCGTCGGGCTGGCATTACCATCCACAGTCGGGACGATCACGCAACCGCGCATTTCCTGCAATCCGCGGGCAATCTGCTTGCTAGCCGCCGCCCGCGTGTTCTAACTGTGCGCCTCTATGAAAACGCATGCGAACTGGTTGTTGATCCCCGCTTTGGCCATCGGCCTCGGGGCTTGTAAGAAGAAGGAACAGGTCAAGGCACCGGAGGCTCCGCCAGCGGTGGCCGCAACGCCTTCTAACGGCGAGCCGACACCGGCGGCCGAAGCGGTGGTCCCGAAGCTCGGTCCCGAGGAACGCGCCGCCAAGCTGGGCTTCGCGAAGCACCTGCCGCAAGACACCGAAGCCATTCTCTCGTTTTACAACGGCACGCAGACCGCGAATCGCGTCAAGGGGACGAAACTCTGGAAGCTCGTCCAGGAACAAATGGGTGGCTTGGGGGGAATTGGCGCGGATGAAGCGGCGGAAGACGACGCGGAAGTGCCTGCACCCGGGCAAGAGGCCGCGCTTCCGGACCCTGCGGCTGAAGCGATGGGGCCAGCCGTATTGTTCGGGTCAGAATTCACCATGGCACTGGGCAAATCCACCGGCGAACAAGCCGGCAACCTCGTCACGTTTTACCGCCGGATGGGCTACTTCCAAATGCGGGCGCTCGCCAAAGCCTTCGGCGCGGCGGTGAAATCCGGCGAAACCGCCTCGCTCGGAGAATCGCTGTCAATGGATTATGGCCCGGAGTTGTTCAAGGATCTTCTCAAGGATCCGCAGGCGGGGATCGCGCTGCTAGAGAAGTCCAAGCTCCCACCCGTCTATCTGGCATTCCGGACCAAAGAGGCGGATCGCACCGCCGCCGCCCAGCAAATTGGCGCGCTCGTTGCCAATGCCAACATGCTCAAGGAAAGAGTCGAAGGCCTCGTCGAACCGGTGACCATTGAGAGCGCCGGTCAGAAATTCGAGGGCGTCAAAATCCTCGGCTCCAAGCTCGCCGCATCCATGGCCGAGGACCGCGCGGGCATGGAAGAGGAGCTCGACGCCGCCACCGTCGATCAATTGTTAGCCGTGGTGGCGAAGAAAGACCTCGTGATCGTCAGCGGCACCGTCGGTGAATACGTGGTGCTCTACCTCGGCGGATCGGTCGCTGATTTCAACCTTGCCGGCGACGTGAGCCAGTCGATCGTCTCGTCGGATGCCCTCGCCTTCAGCGATGCCTTTGGCTCCAAGCAACTGGCGGCTCTCGTCTATGGTCAAAAGGCCCCGATGGAAACCTTGGTCAAATCCGCCGGCGGACTTGCGGACATGACCAACGGCCTGCGTGACGGTCTGGCCGGATCCGAGGGACTCGGTGACACCCGCGACCTCGAAGCGCTGCTGCAAATCGTCGCGGAACGTGAAACCGCCCTGCGCAAGCTCACCAGCATCGACTCGGTCTGCACGGTCGCCTTCTTCGAACAAGGTCTCAGGATCGAGTCCTGCGGCGGCACCGACGCCGGCATGGTCGATTGGAAATCGCCTAACAAGCTCGCCCGTCTCGGCGATTCGGAAGACGTGTTCCTGTTCGTGGATGTGACCAAGGATGCCGCCTTCAGCGAAAAGGCCAGCGCCTATTACGAGTCGCTGATCGAGGCCTCGTATGCCATGGCGATGAAGGTCGCCGAGGTCCCGATGGGAAATGCTGACATGAAGCAGTTCAAGGAAATGGCGACGATGATCGATGGCAAATTCCGCCCGGACATGGTGGCCCTGTGGGATGCCTTCAGTCATGATTTCGGCGGCAGCCTCGGCCACGAATGCGCGCTGGTCGTCGATTTCAAAGGTGGTGCGCCCGCCATTCCCGGCATTCCCCAGCCAGTGCTGGACAAGGCCAGGGTGCCGCGGATTTCCATGATCGCGCCGGTGACCGACCGCGCCAAACTCTCCGGCTCATGGGACAAGATGAACACCACTCTAACTGGCACGCTGGCGAAAATCAGCGAGATGACCGGACAGGAAATCCCGATGCAGAAGCCGATGAGTTCCGAGCGCGGCGGCAACACCACCTGGTTCTTCCCGATGCCGTTTCTAACGGACGACTTCGTGCCCTCGGTCACGGTGGGGGACAAGTGGTTTGCCGCTTCCACCTCGAAGAACCAGGCGCTCGACCTCATCGCCAAGGCCGACGCCGGCGGGGAAACCCGCAGCGGCTTCTGGCTCAGCCTGAACTTCAAGACCCTCGAGAAATACGCCACGGAGACTTACAAGGTGGTTGACAAGAATTCCAAAGACGTCACGGGCGAAGCTCTCCCGGACAAGGACGGAAAAGTGATCAGGGACTCGATCACCGTTCTATCGGATCTCGACAAGCTCACCATCCACAGCCGCCGCGAGGGCGCGGTGCTGCGGTCGAGCGTGCACTTCAAGACGCGCTGAGGAGTAGGGAATGACCATCGAACCCATCGCCACGGTTCGCTCGTGTTTCGGCGGGAAATTCGCGGTTCCGAGGCAGCCGGGGCTTTGCCCGAGCGCGTGGGGCAGGCTGGTGTTTCATCCGGAATACCGCAGTCCCGAGGCGATCCGCGGGATCGAGGGTTTTTCGCATTTGTGGCTGATCTTCGGATTTCATGAAACGGTCGCTCAAGGATGGAAGCCCACCGTCCGCCCGCCGCGACTCGGGGGAAACCAGCGGGTAGGGGTTTTCGCGAGCCGCACCACGTTCCGCCCTAACGGACTGGGGCTGTCGCTGGTGAGACTGGAGGGGATCGACTCGACGGCTGCGGATTCGCCGGTGCTGCTGCTAGGCGGGCTTGACCTGCTGGACGGGACGCCGGTGTATGATGTGAAGCCGTATCTGGCGTATGCGGAGTCCTTGCCGGAAGCGGCGG
>JANOZJ010000214.1:0-2006 GCA_031429315.1 Akkermansiaceae bacterium | reverse complement strand
AATTTTTGGCAAAGGGTCTATGCTGTGTAACTCTGTCATGACTCTAGATATGGAGAAATCTCGTTCCAGATGTTGGTGATATCGACTTGATATTCCATGAAAGGACTTTGGTTGCCACCTCCGCCCATCACTTCTTCAATCATCTGCCATTTCTCAGCCATATCTTCAATACACACATTCTTTCTAGCCCCTTTCCCATTCCAATACCTTACCACTCCACCGTTGAATCGGCACATTAATTCGATATTTGGAGCCACGATCTGAAAAAATTCTACCGTGAATAGATGCGCCCTCAAAAGAGCTGACTTTTTGGGTTCAGTGAATCTCTTTCTTCCGCCCCACAAATAGAGAAATTCATATGACTTTTCAACTCTTTGCGTTGTTGGGAACAGCTCTCTATATGGATGATTGCCAAATAGACTTCTATTCGCAAGGCAATAGCCACAGACGATTCTTGCGATAGATTCGACCTGATTGTGTTCGTTAGGCATATTTATAAAGTGTTCGTTGTGGATTGATTATCGCACAGTAGTTGGCAAGTGGCAGAAGGTTGATTGAAATCCTGATCAGGCATGACGACAGGTGAATAATCTTTCAACATGCCCTCAAGCGCACGCCTCATAAGTCTCTGTAAGAGATATGCCGCATCTTCCCATGTCTCCCATTTGCCACCAGGCTTCATTGCAGGAACTGGAGATCCAGATTGCTTTAGCATCCATTCAGCAGCATGAAAACATTCGTGCGCGAGAAGCGCCATTTTGGCTGAAAGGGATTTCCGATGCGGAGGAGCGTTCAGGTTCAAGTCCCAATTCTTCAAAGCAATCACAACGAATGGCCGACCTACTTTGTCGTCCAACTCTTGGGAAAAGAAGCATTTGCCTTCCCATGTGTTCCTATCTCCGGGATCCAGACCGAACCTCTTCATCACGTATTCGTGCAACATCTCGGCATTACAAGGCCAAAGGACCACCACTGCTCCCTCAGCATTATCATCAATAGGGACGTTGAACTCGTGTGTCTTCAAAGCGTTCATTCGAGTGATACTTGTAGAATCTTAGATTTCTTTGCGAACGTCAAAGTGAGCGCACCGGCGCGAAAGGGGGGCAAATGAAAAGCAACTGGAAAGCTTCTGGCCGGTTGCTGCTCCACGTCTTGTTAGCGCTCTTCATTTTGGGTGTATTCGATGATTGTCGGATGAAAGGGACCAGTAATGCCACTGCGGCGGTCATCATGGGGAGGCTCGTAGAAGCGAATCGTAGCGAACTGAAAACCAATCCCTGGGCTGCCAATGTGATCGCGCCGCAAATCCTTCGGGTGTGCCCTCGACTCTATAACCGCCGCTCCGCGTTCTGATACAATCCAAGGCTCCATGCGGGCCAACAACTGCAACACATCATAGACATGACAGAAAATATCGTGCCCCCTAATCCTGTATATCTTATCCACCATACCGGTCGCGATTATTGCCGTATCACGCTTAAAATCACGGTCAGGGGTGTGAAAATCTTTGCCGTCGCACTCGATGCCAATAGCGAACCCGTCGGAAAGCCGTTTGAGCAGGAAATCAAGCCGGAAACGTCCGCACTTGGTATCGACATTGCGCTCCCATCGGACTCTTACATCGTCATCCGTGACATTGCTTAAAGCCTCAAAAAAATCTTTCTGAATATGACTGAGCTCTGTTCCACGCACCACGTCTGGAGGATTCTCCAGTTGGTCCACAAAGGACTCAATCACGCGCTTGACGATTTCTTCCATTTCTTCGCTAACGATCCGAGTGATGGCAACCCCACTAGTGGGAGCCAGCGCTGATCGCGGGGTTGAGGTTAAAATTACGTGGGAGCATCGAGAACAAAGGGGCTAGTGGGGGTTGCCATGCACGACTTGTTCGCCTCTTGATTTTCCGAGGGTGGAGTCATTTAGAGGTGAGGCCGTAGTAAGACAGGGCGGCAACTCCGAAAACTCCGCAAAGCACAAACTTCCAACTTTGGAGATCGAGGGCCGAG
>JANOZJ010000213.1:0-4496 GCA_031429315.1 Akkermansiaceae bacterium | reverse complement strand
CTTCATCAAGCCATTGAACTCGCCTTTGGGAGCGAAGATATGTTTCAAGACGCCGCCCACTCCATTTTCACTGATGGCCCAGTAGAACCACAGGAACGTGGCGACTGCGGCCAGCGCGGCGGTCATGTTGAGGTCGGCGTTGCCACCCCGCAGGATCGGGGATTCGCCGTACTTGATCGTCCCGACGCCCGGCACCAGACCGACCCAGTTCGAGCAGAGAATCAGAATGAAGACCCCGCCGAAAAACCAGAAGGTGCGCTTGACGAGGTGGGCACCGAGGATGCCTTCGAGGAAATCGTAGAGGCTTTCCACCAACCACTCGGCGAAGTTTTGAATCCCGCTTGGGATCATTTCCATCCGGCGCGTGGCCACCATCGCGAACAGGATTACTAACAGCGCGGCGACCCACGACATCACCATCGAGTTGGTGATCGGCAGGTTTTCGAAAATCCGCTCGGCGTGCAACGGCAGCGCATGATGGCCGCCGCCCTCACCGGCCAAGGCGGCGAGCGGGCTCATAATCCAAAAAATCGCGGTGGAGAGGAAAAATCGCATGCGGAAATCCTGCTGACGGCAGGCGCGGGGTCTTTAATGGATCGTCACCAACCTTCGCAAGTTCTATTTGTGAAAAATTTCACAAGCCTTAGTGAATCCTTGCTGGAGCAGGGATTACGCGTTTCAGACACATGCCGGCGAGCGCTCCGGGACAGGCGAGTCGTCAGCCATGTTAGGGAAGCGGGTGTCCATGCGCTGGACTCCAGGTCACGCTCACCGCAAGCCGCCATGGATCTTCCGTTACCGCGAGTGCCCGTCCGCGCAGGCGGCGCGGCGGACGTCCCTCACAGGTTTGCTTCCGGCGTTCCCAGTGCTGCCAATTTGGACGGGTCTAACCAAACTTATCCAGTCCGGAAAACCCCGTCCGCCCATCTAGCAGAACTTCGGCCAACACCGGAAATGCCCCGCAAGTCAAGCAGCCACTGGAAAAAAATCCCTTTGAATTCACCAGATTTTATCTTGCCAAGCTCCGACTGCATTCTCACAAACGTCGCTGCCATGAATAAAGCTGAACTGATTGAATCCATCCAAGCCGCCCTCGGAAAAGACGCCACCAAGCGTGCTGCCGATGAAGCCCTCGAAGCCGTCCTTTCCTCTATCGCCAAAGGCGTGAAGAAGGATAAAAAAGTCCAAATCATTGGTTTCGGAACTTTCGAAGTCAAACAGCGGGCCGCACGCCAAGGTCGCAACCCGAAGACTGGAGAAGCCATGAAAATCGCCGCTTCCAAGTCGGTCGGTTTCAAGCCGTCATCCGTCCTCAAGGGCAGCCTGTGATCGCATCGGGAAGCTCCGGCCTCCTGATTTCCAGCAACTAAAAAACCAAAAAACCCCGGCCTTCGAGCCGGGGTTTTCTTGTTAGCGGCTAACGGATTTGCAAATCGGGTTTGCGGCTTCTGTGGACATCGCCACGATCATCCACTAAGCCGTGCCCGGCCACCAAGGCCACCAGCGCCATGAAACCAAGAATCACTCTCGCGGAAACCCTGCTTCCAGACGGCAATATCCTCGCCCTCCAGGAACACGACGGCCGCAAATCCCTGCTCGTCCACGGCCAGCAAATCTGCGGCCCCGCCACCCGTGCCGCCGAGGAAGAACTGGCCCGTCTCGCCTGCGCCCCGTTCCGCCCCGCCCGCCAGCCGCAGATCTGGTTTTCCGGCCTCGGTCTCGGTCACATGATCGCCGCCGTGGCCAAGGAACTCCCGCAGAAACGCGCCAACCTCATCGTCGCCGAGCCGCTCGCCGCGATCCCCGAGTGGCACCGCGCCCATCTGCCCGATAGCCCGCTCCTCACCGATCCGCGGGTCTCGCTGGAAACCGATTGCGGCCCGTCCGGACTCATCCGCCACGCCGGCTTGCTCCATGCCATCCTGGTCCATCTCGACGCCTCGCCCACCGGTCCGCGCAACCGCACCTGGGTGGACGAACGCCGCTGGGTTTCCGCCGCCTTTGAAGCGTTGCAAGCCGGCGGCCTGCTCGCCATCGCCGGCTCGCGCCACGTCGCCACCCTCACCCGCCGCCTCCAGGGCTCGGGCTTCGAAGTCGCCGAATTCACCGTGCCCTCCTCGCCCAACGCGAAACGCCCGCGCTTCCTGCCGATCTGGCTCGCGCGGAAAGGCAAAGCCGCGGATTGATCTTTCGTTTCCGGCGTGCTTGATTGCGCCGCACCCATGGCCCGCCTCACACCCTTGCACCTCATTCCCGCCTTGATCGCCGCCGCCTCCCACGCCGGAGAAGTCACCATTGCGCCGCGACCGTTTGCCATCGAACGGTCGTTCAACGCCGCCGCCTTGCCAGGTGGCGATTGCGTGCTGCTCAGGCTCGACGCCAAGGCGTGGGCGGATTTCAAGATCGTCCAGATCGCCGAACACGGCTCCACCGCCAAGAAAGGCGAGGTCCTCATCCGTTTCGATTCCGAGGACATCGACAAGAAAATCGTGGACACCCGCAGCGCCCTTGAAACCGCCACGCTCGCCCTCGCGCAGGCCGAACTCGATGCCAGGGTCCTCCAGGAAACCGCGCCTAACAAGTTGGAAGCCGCCCGCCGCGCGGCGGAAATCGCCAAGGAGGAAAACACCTATTTCAGCCAAACCCGCCGCAAAGCCACCGAGGACGCCGCGTCCCAAGCCCTCAAGCGCAGCGAACAAATCCTCTCCAACCAGCGCGAGGAACTTAAACAGCTTTCCAAGATGTACGAGGCGGACGACATCACCGAAGACACCGAGGAAATCATCCTCGTCCGCCAGCAGGACGCCGTCGCCTCCGCTGAGTTCGCCCTCCGCATGGAAACCCTCGACCACAAGCGCACCCTCGCGGTCACCCTTCCCCGCGAGGCGAAAACCCTGGCCGACAGCGAACGCGACACGTCTATCAGCCAGAAAAAGGCCGAGATCGACATCCCGCGATCCGTCGAGCTGAGCAAGCTCGCGCTCGAATCCCTCAAGACCGCTAACCTGCGGGCCAAACAAGACCTCGCCGAACTCGAGGCCGACCGCAGCCAGTTCGAATTCAAGGCTCCGGCGGACGGTACCTTCTATCATGGCCCGATCGAAAACGGCCGTTGGACCCCTGGCGATATCGTCAAGACCCTCGTTCTCCAAGGCCATCCGCCCGTCAACAAGCCGTTCGCCAGCTTCGTCCCGGCCACCGCCAAGCTCGCCCTCGTGTCGTTCCTTGATGACGCCACCGCCCGCTCCCTCAAGCCCGAGCTAACAGGAGTCGCCACCCTCGGCGGCCGTGAGGATTTGGAAATCCCGGTCAAGCTCCTCAAGCTCGCCAGCGCGCCCGCCCCGGACGGCACCTACCGTGCGGATCTATCCGTCACCTGGCCCAAAGATCTCACCCCCGCCGCCGGCGCGACTGTCCAGATCCGCCTCATTTCCTATCAGCAACCGGTCGCCATCGTCATTCCTAACAAGGCCCTCAGCTTCGACGCCGGCGGCTGGACCGTGGAAGTCAAACTCGCGGATGCCAAAACCGAACGCCGCCCGGTCAAACGCGGCCGCGTTTCCAAGGAGGAAACCGAAATCCTGTCCGGCCTGGAAGCCGGCCAAGTCATCGTCGTCCCGGAGAAGTGAGACTCAAGACTCAAGAGGGGAAGAACTAAGAAAAGACCGATGAACTCCTCCACCCAGTTCTCTTCTCTTGTGTCTTGTGTCTTGGTGTCTTGCGTCTCGATTTCTCCGCTCGCCAGAGCCGGAGAAATCGACGCCTCGATCCGCCGCGGGGTCGATTTCCTGCTCACCCGCCAGAACCCCAACGGCTCCTGGGGCAGTGCCCGCCTCACCAAGAATCTCAACATCTACGCGCCGCTCCCCGGTGCCCACCAAGCCTACCTCGCCGGCGCATCTTGCCTCGCGCTATCAGGCCTGATCGACGCCGCCGACCCGCGTCCCGAGGCTGCCGCCGCCATCGACCGGGCCGCCGCGTGGACCGCCGCCGAGCTACCGAAACTCCGCCGCGCCGACCCCACCACCACCTACAACGTGTGGGGCCACGCCTACGCGCTGCGCGCCATGTCCCGCCTCTATCAGCGAGAATCCGCCCCCGCAAAAAAGGCCGACTGGGTCCACCTCGCCCAGGGACAAGTCGATCTCGTGAACCGCTACGAAGACATCAACGGCGGCTGGGGCTACCTCGATGTCTTCGACGAGGTCACCACCCAAAAGCCCTCCGGCCTCCCCACTTCCTTCACCACCGCCACCGTCCTGTTAGCCATGGACCAGGCCCGCACCACCATCGGCGTGAAGCTCGACGACAAGCTCGTCAAACACTCCATCGTCGGCATCAACCACCAGCGCACTCCGGATTTCTCCTACACCTACTCCTTCCCCCACCGCATGCGCCCGCGGGTGGACATCAACCGCCCCGCCGGCTCGCTCGCCCGCTCCCAATCCTGCAATGCCGCGCTCCGCGTCTTCGGGGAAAAGGCCGTCACCGACGAA
>JANOZJ010000212.1:0-7054 GCA_031429315.1 Akkermansiaceae bacterium | reverse complement strand
GGGGGCACTATCCGTCCATCTGCGGGCGGCAGCGTATGGGGGCTTTGCCTTGATTCAAAAACTGGGGGGGGCACTATCCCGCCGCGCGCGGCGCTGGACAGACAAGCGCTTTGCCTTGATTCAAAAACTGGGGGGGGCACTATAAAGTGGAGCAACCGCCGGGGAGCGGCACTGCTTTGCCTTGATTCAAAAACTGGGGGGGGCACTATACGCCGGATGGAGTCCGCCTCGGAGCGGGCGCTTTGCCTTGATTCAAAAACTGGGGGGGGCACTATCGGCAACTGGAATTCGACTTCTAGGCCGCAGCTTTGCCTTGATTCAAAAACTGGGGGGGGCACTATACGTGCCCTCCCTACCTCTCGTTCTCAGTCACTTCTGACGCATTTCGGGAAACGAGATGTGTCACCATAACTGGATTTGCTCTGGCATTTCCTCGGCGGAAACCTCCACGGCGGGTTTTCCGTGGATGATGAAAGCCTTTTCCCATTGGGCTTTGGTGATGTAGATGGCCCGGATTGCACCCTCGTTGGGAACCGCCAACCGGATCCGGCGAAGATGGGTTTCCTGCCGGGCAAAGGTGACGCAGGGCCGGGCATAAACGCTGAATTGGATCATCTGGAAGCCGTCATCGAGAAGGAATTGCCGGAAGCCTGTGGCCCGCTTCCGCTCCTCTTTCGTTTTGACCGGCAGGTCAAAGGCGACCATCAGCCAGCCCATTTTGTAGTGGTTCGGGTCCATGGCCGGTATGGGCCGGATTGCGCGGTCGTGACCGCCTGTCGGAATGACCTGGTCACCCCTTCGATGACGCCACGCACGTCGAGGGTTAGTTCAAACCAATCGACCGATTCGAGAGGGAATCCTGTCACCCAGCGGCGGAATTCCTTGGTGACTGAGGGGTTTTCTTCTCCCGGATGATCGCGAATCCACTTCGCGACGCGCCAATCCACGCAAGGCCTAAACGGTTCCATTAGGTCATAGGCGAGAGGCGTGGAGCGTTCGCGAACGACGTGTGAAATGCCGAAGGTGGGATCGAGGCCAACCGCAAAAAGATTTTGTAACACGGTCGAAAGCAGCACGGCATAGCCATAGTTGAGCAGTGGGTTAGGGCCTCCTCCCTCGCGCTGTCGCCGGAAATCATCTGTTTCCGCCACGTGGTCGGCATAGATCCGCCAGAACAACTTGGCGCACTCCGCTTCTTTGGTCCGCGCACGGCTTCGGGCAAGAAGGCCGAGGCGTTCTAACCGATTATCTCCGGGTGCCAGTTCCGAGGCTAGGCTGAACTGGTTCTCGCATTTTGCATCAATGGTCTTGTGCCAAAGGCGTTGCCGGAGTTGAGCCGGGATGTAGGCCTGAGCCCGCGTGAGCAAGGTATCGCTGGCCCGGTTGGCCGGAAGCACCAGCGATGCGGGTTTGAAGTTCTCGCAAATCACGAGGCTAACACCAAACTTGGCGGCTTCCAGCAGGAGTTTGGAATGAATCGAAACGGAAAATGAGGTGATGATGATTGCTGCCACGTCTTCCAAGGGGATGCTACGTTCGCCCTCCGCACTCTTGCAGGTAAGCTGTCCGTCCTTACAGGAAAGCGAGCAATCGGGGGCATCAATGCTGACGATATGGTAGGACATGATGCCTCGTGGTTTGCCCCTATTCAATCCGTCAGTTGATAGCCGGTATATCTACGAGGAAGTATTTCAAGCCCCTTTTGGAGCAGCCCTTTTATAGCGACTTCGCGCCAAACTTTATCGCCCTTTTTAGGGCGTCCATAAGTGCCAGGTCTCGTTAAATCAATCTTGAGTGAGGCCTGAACTGTATAGATGCTCCAGATCCCGTCGCGTGAGCCTTGCCCAGAAAGTCTTATTAACATCCCGTTTCTCAATACTCTGACAGATTTACCACCATTTGCGGCCTGTATTTTTTCGAGCCGCTGCTGGACGTCATGAAACGGAATGATTTGAGGTTGGGGATCCAAGGCTAAACCGTAGTTCGCACCTATGACCATAGCTCCATTGATAGCCTTCAGTTTGCCCGATCCATTTTTCGGATCAATCCCAAGCAATTTCCCGGCACGTTCTTCGCCGGGTTTCATGCCTAGCACACGTTTGCCATTCTCAATTTTGGTGGTTCGTTGGCGGAGCGAAACGCGGGCTTCGTCACCTTCACCATCTATCGATACAATCCCCCAAGTGGTGAGTTCCGCCTTGGCTCCTGACCGGTCCGATGGTATATGCTGCATAACCCGACCTTCAGCCAACGATCGCGCGACCTGTTCTTTAACTGTTTTCGGCAGATCACGAAGGCGAACATCGGTTTCCGAAGTGGTGTTTCCATCCTTGTCTCGACGAGGACGTTGATAGCGGTCGAAAATACCCAGATTGTGCAGAAACTTCTTCTCATCTTCGGTTCGATTACGTTTGAGCAAAGCCTGCCAGATTTTACCTTTTTGATCCTGACCGCGCGACTGGAGAGGAAAGTAATGGGCAGCAAGAGCAAGCGTGACAGCATCCAGTGCGTGATGCAGATGGGTAAGACTGCGGATTTCGTCCTTGGGGCGGACTTCGCCGTTTTCATCCATGACCTCGGGACAAGCGAGGCTGAGGGTGCCGACGAGCTTCCATGCCTTGCGGATCTCCGCGGTAACAGGTCCGGGAATCGGATCGACGGCAGCTAGAGGGACTTTGCGTTTCAGTGCACCCATCGCAAGTTTCATCAAGTGGCTTGATTGCGTGAGTTGGCCTTCGGTGAAGCCAAGCTCCTTGTCTTCAAAGTCATTGGTGGCTAGCAACGCTTTCCGTGCGCGTTTACGTCGGGCGTCGTCCAAATGGCCGCGAGTATCCAGCTTTTCGACAAATTCGTCGTAACGGCGAATCGTGAAAAGTGAAAGATTGGTTTTGCCTTCAACTGGTTTCGCCTCGTACTCCGCGATGAACTGACGGGCGGTGCGCTTCCCTTTCATCCGGTTCACTTCCGGCCATGTTAGGACCAGAGCGTGAAGCGAATTTGTATTCCTCGTGGCGTAAGGGATGATATGTTCGCGCTCGAGTTTGGGCAGATCATAAGCGTCGTATTTCTCTCCAGTGAAGGGGCAACACCAGCCGAGGTCCATTGCAACCCGGCATTTTCGAATGATCCCGCCGCTGCGTTCAAGATTGGGCGCGTGCTTGTCCAGATAGGCAATGGCCTCGGTAAAGTTTTTCATTCGGCTTTTGAGCTCAGAGGAAATATCCTTGGCGGTCATGCCTGAAAATTCCCGCAGTTCACGGGCAACTTCGACGATGACACGTCCGACATCTTTTCCATCTGGGCAGAACTCCAGTAGAATGTCATCAAGCAGACGATCGAGAATCAGCATCCGATGGCGGACGAGGTGATTGTTCGTAAGCTGGTCTATCGGGCGCTCGTCTTGAAGTTGCCACACCCGTGACGTCGGAATACCGAGATCGTAAAGGACTCCGTTATCAGGTTTGTCTTCACCGTTTACCGGGTCGGTGATTTTGTTAGCTTTGAGCGGGTGAAAAGGTCCTGCCAGCACTTCATTGACTACGGCCTTAAGAACAGGGCGAGCGTATGGCGCGCGGCCCGAGGTGGCGGCAGGTGCCAGTTTGCGGGAAAGGAGGTTTTGAATTGTCTGGTAGGACTTCCTTTCTTTCTTGCCCTGTTGATCCTTGTCAAATACGGCGACGATTGCCACTTGAACCGCCGGATTGGAGCCGCTGAGTTGATAGAGTTCTTCCGGAGTTACGGTTCCACCTTTGGTCCAACGGGCTAGGACTTCATTCCGAGTGGATTCCGTTAAGATGGGCCAAATGGCTTTGACGATCTGATTCTTGTTCGGGAATTCCACCACCGGGTCGAGCGTTAGAGCTTCTTCGGAATCTGGATGAATCTTGAAGTAAGCATCCAAATTGAAAGGTTTATGACCGGCAGCTTTGATAATCCCTACAAGATCTTTGTATGTAACGCGCCCCTGTTGTTCCGCGTGCTTCCAGATTGTCTGGCGGAGATCACGCGGGACCGCCTTGCCATCGTCGATCTTTAGATTCGCTAGAAGCATCGCGAAGCGGAAGCGGAAGAATTCCGGGCATTTGGCGGAAGGCACCTTGGCGAACTTGTCTGCCAGATGCCTGGCTTCCTTAGATGTTTTTCCATCAGCCAGAGCCTCATCATGGGTTTTGGCCCATGTAATCGGGCATCGCCGGATGATTCGGTTATCGAAGCGAGGCAGGAGTTGGCCGAAGAGTAGTCCGCCGTGGTAACGCTTGGGGAGCTTGATCCCGGCGGTCTTGAGCTGGGACCGGTCGGCTTCGCCAAGTTCATTGGCACTCATCAGCAGGCGGACGGTAGTCGCATCCATGCCGGGGATTTTCCCGAGGTGCAGCGAAAGCAGGCGACCGACTTCGGCGGTTACGGTGTCACGGGGATAAGCCGCGTTGAGAGTCTTGTAGGGAAGTGTCGATGAGATGCGCTTGCCGTAATTTCCAGGATCGAGGTCAAGGCATTTGCAAACCGTTTCGCACATCGTGTTCGTGCCGTGGCTTTCCATGAGAGACCAGGCATTGGTGACCTTCTCGGTGTCTTCCAGTTCTTCCTCGCCGCCAGCCCAGCGGGAGTTTCCATCGTATCCGCGGTTGTGGGCATACCACCGCAAGATCGTCCATAGTTCCCACGCAGTGAGCTTGCAGTGAACCTGCAAGGCTGCCGAAGCTAGCAGAAACGGCGCGGGATGTCCGGGACGGTCAAGATCCACGCGGGTCAGAACCCCACGGTGTAAAAGCCAGCGCTTCATTCGCTCGATCCTCATTCTTGTGGCGCGGATGTGCCTGCGCGTGCGGCGCAAGTCGCGCCGCTGGGAGGCGAGGCAATCGTCCGTGGGGAAAGTGACAACGCCTGTGCCGCGGATGGCTGGATCTTTCGAGGTTTGCTTGTCGGAAGAAAGGACGCACCAGCCGATTGACGCGTATCCGATATCAAATGCGAGGGTGATAGCCATGGATTGGGGGATGTGCGAGAACGGTATCGGATTCTGAGATGCCGTCGAGCGATTCTATCAAATATCCTTTTATTGCATTGACCTCGGTCGGACTCGAAGTGAATCTCACCACGAATCAAGACAAAGTTTGAAGCGCAAAGCGTTTCCCTGCTCTGCACATCGTTATCAAAAGCGCTTCTACAAACGGCCACCCGACGGGGTGGCCGTTTTTCGTTTGCCGCGTTAGCGGAATTGTTCCCTCATGTTCTGGACTTGGATCCGTGCCGCTGGAAATCAAGCCCTTCAACTGATCAGTTTGGAGGAATGGACGTGTCGTCCATTCATCTTCATCCTCCTGCATCCGGCCTCTAACCCCTCGGATGAAACTGCTTGTGCACCGCCTTCAACCGCTGCCGGTCCACGTGCGTGTAAATCTGGGTCGTGGAAATATCCGCGTGGCCTAGCAGCTCCTGGATCACCCGTAGGTCCGCGCCGCCTTCCAGCAGATGCGTCGCGAACGAGTGGCGCAGCAAATGCGGATAGACGTTCTGGTCGATGCCCGCGAACTTCGCCCGCTCCTTGACGATCTGCCGCACCCGGTCCGGCGACAACGCCCCGCCCCGCACGCTGAGGAAAATGTGCGACGAGGTTTTCTTTGTGACCAGGCCCGGACGTTCGTTAGAGAGATACGCGGCAATCGCCTCCAGCGCCTTGTGGCCCACCCGGACGATCCGGGTTTTTCCACCTTTGCCGGAGACGCGCAGAAAGCCTTCCTCGAAATCCATCCACTCCAGCCGTGCCTTGCACAACTCGGACAAGCGCAGGCCGGACGAGTAGAACAATTCCAGGATCGCCAGATCCCGCCGACCTAACGGCAACGACGGATCGATCGACTCCAACAATTTAACCAGCTCGGAGGCATGCAAGGTCTCCGGCAGAGTCAGGTCCGGCCGCGGGGCTAACAACGGCTCCGCCGGATCCATCTCCAGCTTGCCCTTGATCACCAGCCAGCGGAAAAACACTTTGAGATGCACCGTCGTGATCCGCAGCGAGGCCGCGTTGAGACCTGCCTTTTTACGATCGCTGAGAAACGCCGCGAGCTCATCGGTGCCGAGGTCGCGGAGCGGCGTCTTCATCCATTTCCCCAGCGCGTCGAGCGACTGGCGGACCGACAATTGATACGCCTCGGATAGCCCGCGCTCGGTCGCGAGATAGCGGATGAATTGATCGCAGCTGACTTCCATGACTCTGGCGGATCATCGCGTCCGGCTCCCTCCGAGTAAAGCCCCCATGGACTGCGGCGGGAAGCGATCGCGCCACGCCGCTTTGGATGAACCGATGTGATATAGGCATTCTTGCCTGTTCTTCCCGGCTCACTACGAATCCGAAGAACAGGCAAGAATGCCTATATCACTTTACCCGCCGCAGAATCCAAAGCGCTGTCGCCGCTGCGCTCTGCCAGCGCACTCCATAAAAAATCTCAGACAAGACGCTTTCCGGGCTTCGTTGTTTGGCTGTCTCCCGCTAGGTAGCTCCCGCCATGCTGTCATTTCCCAAGTTCGCTCTCGCCGTCACCCTGGCGATTCCTCTTTCTCCCCAAGTCTTCGCCAAGGCGGACCCGCAAATCGAAGCCGCCGTGCGGGCGGTCTATCCGGCGCTTGTCCGGATCCACGTCGTCGCCGAAGAGGGCGGTGCCGGGCGGATGCAAAAAGGCCGGGGCAGCGGTTCGGGCACGATCATTTCACCGGATGGCTACATTCTAACCAACCACCACGTCGCCGGTCACGCGACCCGGATCACCGTGCGTCTGGCAGATCGGCAGGAGCTCAAGGCCACGCTGGTCGGCACCGACGCGCTGGCGGATCTGGCGATTTTGAAGATCGACAAGAAAGACCTCCGCAACCCCGAGGCCCCGTTGCCAGTGGCGAAATTCGGCGACAGCTCGGCGCTTGAAGTCGGCGATCCGGTGCTGGCGATGGGCAGTCCGGCCGGTCTCTCGCAGTCGGTCACCCAAGGCATCGTCGCTAACACCGAGATGATCGCCCCCGGCGGCGCGATGCGGCTCGACGGTGAATCGGTGGGCGAACT
>JANOZJ010000211.1:0-15134 GCA_031429315.1 Akkermansiaceae bacterium | reverse complement strand
TTGTATGCCCCTTCGGCGGTGTAGAGCAGACGGCGGACGGCATCGACGTCCTTGGTGTATTCGGCGGTGAGCGCGGGATTGGTGCGGATCGGATCGTCGAGCTGGGCGCGCATGGCGAGTGCGCCGGGATTGTTCGGGGCGATGGAGGCCACGAGAACTTTGTCCACGGCGGCCTTGGCTCCGGCCACATCCCCGTTGCGGGAAAGGACGCGCGCTTGCTCGACGGACGCCTGCGCGTATCGCTCGGTGGCGGCGGCCCGCAGTTCGGCGGAGATCGGCGCGTCGGGGATCAGCTCGCGGGCACCGGCGTAGGCCTCGGCGGCCTGCGCGTAGTTCCCGGCAGTGTAGGCTTCATCGCCTTTTCGCAGCAACTCCTGGGCTTCGTCGATGGCGACACTGCGGCGGGAAACCTCGGTCTCGGCGAGGCGAGGACCGCCCCGGGGTTCGCCAGCCAGCAATGGAACGATCAGGCAGGTGCTTGCCAACAAAGCGGCACGGCCACGGGAAAATTTAATGGGTTTGAGCGTCTCCATGCGAATGGTTCCCGCGAGGTATAGTGGGCCGGGCGGACGATGCTAAGCTAAAAATCCGGAAAACTCATCTTTTTGAAAGCCATGGGAATTCGAGTTGCACCGCGATTTTCCGGCGGATGACTGGCGGCTGCCTGAAGTGCGGGAAAACCTTGGTTTCGAGGAGTTTGCGGACCCGGGCTATCAGAGGCAGGAAGCTGTTCATGAGGAGAGTGTTCACATGAACCTGATCGCTGTCAACGCAGCGATTTTGAAATGGTGAAAAGTTCCCTCGCGGCAGCGGCGTCACGTTGGATTTGCAGGCGCAGCGCATCGAGCGAAGGGAATTTCAACTCATGCCGGAGATAGCTGTGGAAGCGGACTTCGAGTTCCTCGCCGTAGAGTTCGCCGGAGAAATCGAACAGATGCACCTCCAACACGCGCGCGTCGCCGCCGCCGATGGTCGGGCGCAGGCCGAGGTTGGCGACGCCCGTTAGATCGCGGCCATCCGCGAGCCGCGCGCGCACCGCCCACACTCCGTCGGCAGGGAGCTGAGCCTCGCCGGTGGCGAGATTCGCCGTCGGAAACCCAATCGTCCGGCCGAGTTTTTTGCCTGCGACGACGGTCCCGCTGACCGTGTAGGGTCGGCCGAGCATTTGTTCCGCCGCGTCGAGATTGCCATCGCGGATCGCCTGCCGGATGCGGCTGCTGCTGATGCGCTCGCCGTCGTGCATGACCGGTGGCACGGCCTCCAACTTGAATCCGCGGCGGCCGCCTTCCTGTTCGAGGAAAGTCACGTCACCACCGCGATGATGGCCGAAGCGCCAATCCTCGCCCACCGCGATGGTCCTGACAGGTGCTGCCGTGAGTTGCGCGATGAATTCGGACGCCTCCATTTTCGCGAACTCCATGTCGAAATGCAGCGGAATGAAAAGTTGCACGCCCAGCTCGCCGACCACCCGCGCCTTGTGTGCCAGGGTTTCCAACAAATTCGCGGGAGCCTTGTTAGGCGCGATCACGCGGATCGGATGGGGATCGAAGGTCAACAGTCCCGCCAGCCCGCCGTCGCGGGCCGCGGCATCCACCGCGCGGGCGATCACCGCCTGATGTCCCACGTGGACGCCGTCGAAAACTCCCAGCGCGAGATGCAGCGGCACGCCCAGCGCGGGCAAGTCTTCAAGGCGGTTTCGAATCAGCACGGACGTGGGATAGCGAGGCCGGAGAGCGCATTCAAGCTCATGATACAGGCATTCATGGGTGCCCACCGAGCCGCCGAAGGTCACGGGCGCTTGAAGCGCGTCTCATATTCGCGGTGCAGATCCCGGTGGCGGGCGGCAAGCTCCTCCAGACTCATCGCTTCCAAAGCCGCACTGGGGCTGACGGGACAATCGAGAAACTCCTCGAAAGCCTGGATTTTGCCGATCCAAAGACCTTTTTGCTGGCCCTCGACACGGCCTTCCACGCGGCCTTGGGCGATTAGTTTTTCAGCGACAGACATGGTGTTTCTTTCGAGTTCGAGGTTGCTTGAGAGGCTATGATAAATTTTATGGGCGTCAAGGTCACTGTCGGAATGGAGGGCGTAGAGGACCATCAGAGCAGCGTCTCCCGCTCGCCGATGCGGACGGAGAACAGCAAATCCGAATGCACCTGTTGGAGACTGGATTTCACGAACGAACCGGGCAGCACCACCAGCGAAGGCCAGTCGATTTTCTCCGCGATGGCAGGCGGCAGATGGCTCTTGAAAAACGCGGTGGCGTGCTCGGGCTGGGAGAAGACGGCCTTGAAAAATCCGTCGTTGGTGTGCGCGGCGGGGATGAGATCAGGTTCTTCCACGAGGCGGAGATTCGATCAAGCGTCCGGCGGAGGCAAGGATGGTTTCGTCCGGTGAATCCCGACGCCTCCATTTTCGCGGATTCCATGCCGAGATGCAGCGGGGCGCCCAGCGCGGGCAAGTCTTCAAGGCTTCACATGGCGGGAAATGCGGAAGAACGGACTAAGTCCAAGACTACTTTTTCCCGCAGCCGCAGTCCTTGCCGCAGCCGGACTTCTTTTTCGGGCGGGCTAGGCGGACGGCGAAGATCACGAGCGTGAGGGTCACGATGCCAACAGCGGTGTAAGTTTGCCAGTCCATGTTAGAGTCCGATGAGCCTGCCGACCTGGAAGACGACGAGCGAGGCGAAGTAAGCGAAGCCGGTCATGAACACAAACTGCCCGATGGCCCATTTCCACGATCCGGCTTCGCGCGCGACGACCGCGCTGGTCGGCAGGCATTGCAGCGCGTAGATGAAAAACACCAGCAGCGAGATGAGCGACAGCGGGGTGAAAATCGGACGACCGTCCGGCCAGGTCGAGGCGACGAGCCGGTCACGCAGGACACCGCGGGTTTTTGCTTCGTCATCGGTGTCCTCGACCCGATAGAGAATCCGCATCGAGGAAACGAAGACCTCGCGCGCGGCGAAGGAGGTGAGGATGGCGGTGCCCATCCGACCGTCGAAGCCGAGCGGCTTCACGATCGGTTCGATGGCCTCGCCGATGCGGCCCATCGCACTGTGGGCGAGCGCTTCCGCCTCGTCGGCATCTTTCTTTTTTGGATAGGTGCTGAGCGCCCATAACAGAATCGACAGGCCAAGGATGATGGTTCCCGCCTTTTTCACGAACGAAAACGCGCGGTCCAGAACGTGCCGGAAAATATAACTCCACTGCGGCTTGCGGTAGGGCGGCAGTTCCAACAGGAAATGGCCCGGCGTGATGTCCTCGCCGAGACGGCCGCGCAAAATACGGGCGACGACACAGGCGGTTAGAGTGCCGAACGCGTAGATGGCGAACAGCACCAGCGCTTGTTTCCAAGTGCCTTCGTTTTCATGCAGCAGCAGCGGGATGATCAGGAAATAAACCGGCAACCGGGCGGAGCAACTCATCCACGGCGCGACGAAAATCGTGACCAGCCGTTCCTTCGCCGAGTCGATGGTGCGGGTGGCCATGATGCCGGGGATAGCGCAGGCATAGGAGCTGAAAAGTGGCAGGAAGGATTTCCCGCTCAATCCGACTTTCGACATCACGCCGTCCATCAGATAGGCGGCGCGGGACATGTAGCCGGAACTTTCCAACAAGCCGATGAACAGGAACAACAGCACGATCTGCGGCAGGAAAACGATCACCCCACCCGCGCCGCCGATTACTCCATCGACGATGAGTGAACGCAGGTCGCCCTCCGCCATCAGCGAGGATACCCAATCGCCGAGCGCACCTTGGCCAGCCTCGATCCAGCCCATCGGGATTTGCGCGAAGGAAAAAATCGCCCACAGCACGGTGAAAAAGATCCCCGCGAGGCTAATCCAGCCTAACACCGGATGCAGCAGCACGGCATCGATTCGATCGGATAGAGTCTGTTGGTGCGCGTCCGGCCGACGTGCCGCGAGTTCGCAAAGACGGGTGATGAACGCGCGTCTGCCGGACTCGGGATCGGTCGCGTCGGTGATCCAAGTGGCTTTGGCCGCGATCGGGTGGGGAAATCGCAGCGCTTGCTTGAGCTCGACGATGCCTTTCTTCGCGTTCGCCTGCATCGGCACGACCGGGATGCCGAGTTCTTCGGCCAATTTCGCGGGATCGAGCCGCAGGCCGGTGCGCTCGGCGACATCGACCATGTTGAGGGCGAGCACGCAGGGCAGTCCGAGTTCGATGACCTGAAGCGTGAGTTGCAGGTGGCGTTCGAGATTGGAGGCGTCCACCACGCTGACGACGAGGTCCGGTTTGGGTTCGCCGGGGAACTGGCCGCTGAGGGCGTCGAGCGCGACCTTTTCATCGGGAGAATTCGCCCGCAACGAGTAGCAGCCGGGCAAATCGAGGACGTGCAGCTTGCGGCCGTGCGGCGTGTAGGTTTCCCCGGATTTCACTTCCACGGTGACTCCGGCGTAGTTGCCGACGCGTTGGTTGGCACCGGTCAGCGCGTTGAAAAGCGTGGTTTTTCCGGCGTTGGGATTGCCGATCAACGCGATCGTCGAAGGAGCATCGGAGGCCGCAGACATGGGATTTCAACCGACGGGCGAGACCAGCACCTGCTCGGCCAGTTCGCGGCTGATCGCCATCCGGGTGCCGCAGATCGAGCAGATCAGATTCCGTCCGCCCGCGAGCTTGCGGACTTGCAGTTGCTCGCAGAATCCAAGGTCGCGGAGGCGCTCGCAACCGGGACCGCTCAAGACCCGGATCTGCACGTCACAACCCACCTTGGCCTGGTTCAAGGTCATGGCGCTGTCGATTTTCAAGTCGGCTGCTAGGGCGGGTGACATCCGGGCGCAAGATCGCCAATTGAGATTGGTTTGCAACAAGAAAAGTCGAATTGTTTGCGGCCACTCACTTGAAGAGCACCATCACCGCGCGGTGGTCGGAGGCTTCGTCCCACCCGGCATCGTCGATGATTTTCGCGGCGCGGTAGTTCACCTCATTGCGCAGCCCCTGGCTGACCATGATGAAGTCGATGCGTGAGTAAATATCATGCAGCGCCCAATGGTGGGTCCACGCGTCGTTGCGGGAGTCCTTCGCTGGGATGGCGGTTAGATAGGCCGGATCCTTGTATTTGCCGGTGATCGTCTTGATCGCGGGAGTCGCCCGGGTGTCATTGAAATCGCCGTAAACGACGAGCCGCGCGGCGGCATCCGACTTGAGGATGGCGTCCACATGACGGCGCAACAAGCGGGCTTCGTGGAGCCGGATCGCTTCCTGATCCCCCTGCTCGCTGTCGCGTTTGGATTTCAGGTGGACGCCGAGGAAGCGATAGCTCTTGCCGCGTGCTTTGACCGAAGCATCGAGGATCCCGCGGTTGATGGCGAAGGTTTGGCCGGCGAGCTGGTATTCGGTTTCCGCAGGCTTGGCCGTGGCGGTGATCGGAAATCGGGATAGCAGCCCGAGATGGCGGGTGGGATCCGATCCGCCGGTGTAGTGGGAGTGGGGAAGATCGAGGCCGGCGGCCTTGAGGTCGTGCTGGATTTCCGCCAGATCGGTGGCCTCGCCGATTTCGCACAGCCCGATGACATCGGGAGCGTGACGGGCGAGGATCGCTACGACCGCTTTCTTCTCGCTGGCGGGCTTCGGAGCGCCTTTGAGGGTTCTTCCTCCGACGTAGCGATCCATCGTCAGCCAGTTTTCGACGTTGTAGTTGATGAAGCGAAGGCTCTCGGATGGGGCGTTGTCCGAGGCGTCCGCCGGGGGAGTCTGTGATTCTTGAAATTCGTCGGCCAGCGGGGTCTCGCCGGCAGCCGATGCGGATGACGGCTGCGTTGGAGTTGATTCAACCGCCGCAGTGGTCGGCGCTTTCCCGCCGGGCGTGTCCCAATCCGGCGTGCCCTTCTTGTCGCAGGCGGAACTGGCTAACAGCGCCAGCGTGCAGCAAATCGCCCCAAGTTTCCTTGGGGCGTGAGTTTCAATCGCGGCGGCAAAAGCCCGGAGTCGCATCGTGCTGTCAGGATTCGCGGGGTTCTTTGCCCGGCACTTCCTTCACGCGGACCTCTGTTTCGGAGCGGGTGATTTCGTGCTCGAATTCTTCCTTCGCTTTCTTGAATTCGCCCATGCTCTTGCCGATTCCGCGGGCGAGTTCAGGCAGTTTCTTCGCTCCGAAGAGCAACAGGATCACAATAAAGATGATGATCAATTCTGGCATTCCGATGGGTCCCATAGTGGTAGTGGTGTTGTTGGCGGGAGGATAGCGTCGCTATACCCGGTTGCAATGCATTTACTTTCGAGCGGACAGGATTGCCGCTCAGTGGCACACCGGGCAGGCGTTCAGCGAGGTGAAGAAATCGTTGCCCTTGTTGTCCACCAGGATGAATGCCGGAAAATTTTCCACCGTGATTTTCCAAACCGCTTCCATGCCGAGTTCGGGAAAAGCGACGACCTCCTGCGAGCGGATGTGTTCTTGCGCCAGCAAAGCAGCTGGTCCACCGGCCGAGCCGAGGTAGAAACCGCCGTGTTGCTGGCAGGCGTCGGTGACTTGTTTCGAGCGATTGCCCTTCGCGAGCATTACCATCGAGCCACCGTGCGATTGGAAGAGATCGACGTAGCCGTCCATCCGCCCGGCGGTGGTCGGGCCGAAGGAACCCGATGGCAAACCCGCCGGCGTCTTGGCCGGGCCGGCGTAATAGACCGGGTATTTCCTGAAATACTCCGGCAGCTCGCCGGTGTCGTCGAGGATCTCCTTCAGCTTCGCATGGGCGATGTCGCGGGCGACGATGATGGTTCCAGTTAGAGCGAGCGCGGTGGTGACCGGGTATTTTGAAAGCGTTTTCAACGTCTCTTCCATCCCGAGATCGAGGTCGATCGGCACACCCTTGAATTTCCAATCGCGGAATTTTTCCGGGATGAAGCGGCCGGGATCTTTCTCCAGTTTTTCGAGGAAAATGCCGTCCTTGGTGATCTTCGCTTTCGCTTGGCGGTCCGCCGAGCAGGAAACACCGACGCCGACCGGGCACGACGCGCCATGCCGTGGCAAGCGGATCACCCGCACATCGAGCGCGAAATATTTCCCGCCGAACTGCGCGCCAATCCCGATCTCGCGGGCCATTGCGAGCAGTTCCTTCTCCAGCGCAAGGTCGCGGAACGCCTGGCCGTGCTCATTTCCAGAAGTCGGCAGCTCGTCGTAATAATGGGTGGAAGCAAGCTTCACCGTCTTAAGACATGTCTCGGCAGAAGTTCCGCCAATGACAAACGCAAGGTGATAGGGCGGGCACGCCGCAGTGCCGAGCGACGTCATTTTTTCGAGGCAGAATTCCTTGAGCCGCTTGGGATTGAGCAGGGCCTTGGTTTCCTGATAGAGGAACGTCTTGTTCGCCGAGCCGCCGCCCTTGCTGACGAACAGGAACTTGTAGGCGTCGCCCTCCGTGGCGTAGAGGTCGATCTGCGCGGGCAGGTTGGTCTTGGTGTTGACCTCGTCATACATCGTCAGTGGCGCGGTCTGCGAGTAGCGGAGGTTTTCCCGGGTGTAGGTCTGATAGATGCCCTGCGAGAGGAACTCCGCGTCGTCGCATCCGGTCCACACTTGTTGGCCCTTTTTCCCGACGATGGTGGCGGTGCCGGTGTCCTGGCAAAATGGCAGGATCCCGTGCGAGGCGATCTCCGCGTTTTTCAGCAACATCAACGCGACCATCCGGTCGTTTTCCGAGGCTTCCGGATCATCCAGAATCGCCGCCACTTGCTCAAGGTGCGAGGCGCGCAGCGTGAAATTGATGCCCTTGATCGCTTCCGCCGCCAGCAGCGTCAGTGCTTCCGGGGCGATCTTCAGGACCGGCTTGCCCTCGAACTCCGAGAGCGTGACATGCTCGGAGCTGATCCGTTCATACTCCGTCGAGTCAGGGCCGAGCGGATACGGATCTTGATAGAAAAATGGTTTGTCGGACATGGCGTGCGGCTTTTGTGTAAGCAGGACCGGGTGGGGGGAGCAAATCGTTTCCGGGGATCATGGAAGCCTTTCAAGGCTTGCCGGGTCGGACGCGTGGGGGTAAATGCCCGTCGTCATGGCCAAGAAACCTGTAGTGCTCATCATTCGCGACGGCTGGGGAGTGAATCCCGGCGGGAAAGAAACCGCTGTCAAAGACGGCAACGCGACCTTGCTCGCGAAGACTCCCTTCCACGAAGTGATGTTCGCGAAATACCCGAAAGGTTTTCTCAGCGCCTCCGGCCTCGATGTCGGTCTGCCACCCGGCCAAATGGGCAATTCCGAAGTCGGCCACCTCAATCTCGGCGCCGGCCGCATCGTCTATCAGGACCTTACCCGCATCAACAAGGCGATCGAAGAGGGGACGCTCGCGAAAAATCCCGTCTTCGCCGCGACTCTGGAAAAGGCCAGGAACAGCCGCCTGCATTTCATCGGGCTGGTTTCCGACGGCGGCGTCCATAGCCACCAGGACCAGCTCATCGCGATGGTGAAACTGGCCAAGAAAGCCGGCGTGAACGACATTTTCATCCATGCCATCACCGACGGTCGTGACACCTCGCCGACCGGCGGCCAAGCGTATCTCGCCAAGGTCGAGGACGAGGCCGCCAAGTGCGGCGCCCACGTTGCCACCGTGATCGGCCGCTATTTCGCGATGGACCGCGACAAGCGTTGGGACCGGGTGAAGCTGGCATGGGACGCCATCGTGTTAGGAAAAGGCGAACAGCGCGATGTCCTCGCGAGCGAAGCCGTCGCCGACTATTACCGCCTCGACAAGACCGACGAGTTCATGCCGCCGATGATCTTCAACGAGCCGGACACCCAGCGTGTCCGCGACGGCGACGTGGTCCTGTTCTTCAACTTCCGCTCCGACCGCGCGCGCGAACTATCAGAAGCATTCCTCCATCCGGACTTCGATGGCTTCGACCGTGAGGTCACTCCGAAGATCCACTTCGTCACCCTCACGCAGTATGACGAAAAATATAACTGCCCGGAAATCTTCTCCGCGCAGACGCTCGACATGGTCCTCGGCCAGACCGTCGCCAACGCCGGCATGACCCAGATGCGCATCGCCGAAACGGAGAAATACCCGCATGTCACCTACTTCTTCAATGGCGGTGAGGAAGTCGCCTATCAGGGCGAGGACCGCGTCATTATTCCGTCACCCAAGGACGTGCCGACCTATGATTTCAAGCCGGAGATGAGCGCCCAACAGGTGACCGACACCGTCGTCGCCAAGCTCAAGGATTACGACATGGTCATCCTCAACTTTGCCAACCCCGACATGGTCGGCCACACCGGCGTCGTCGAGGCTGCGGTGAAGGCGTGCGAGGTCATCGATGCCGACGTGAAAGCCATCGTCCAGGAAACGCTGCGCCTCGGCGGCAAGCTCCTCATCACCGCCGACCACGGAAACTGCGAATACATGCGCAATGCCGACGGCTCGCCTAACACCGCGCACACCACCAATCTCGTCCATATCTTCTACGTCGCCGCCGACGCCGCAGACTATACGGTTAGAGATGGCATCCTGGCCGACGTCGCACCGACGTTGCTGGAAATGTTAGGTGTGGCCCAGCCCAAGCAAATGACCGGGAAGAGCCTGCTGGTCAGCAAGGCAAAGAAGGTGGTGAAAGCCGCGGCGAAAGCGGTGGGAAGCTAAGCGCCACACCACTTCCATGAGAAGTGTTCGGATCAAGGCTCCGCTGCGGGATCGACCCCGTATTGCTTCGCGAAGGCGGCGGCGGCCTCGGCATCGTCCGCCGGCCAGTTTTGATAGATCGCCTCGAAGGTCGCCTGGCGGGCTTCGCCGACGGGCAGGGTCAGCGCCCACTGCACGGCAGTCTGCGGCTCGTATTCGGCGACGGTGCCGGCGTAGGTGCTAACAGCCGCCTGTTTCGCCGGACCCTCGGCGGCGACGGCGAGCCATTTGCCTGCGGCCTGATAGTCCTGCTGGGTCCATTGGCCGATGAGATTGTCCACGTTGTCAGCGACCGCATCCTGGGGCAGATTTTGCGCCATCCAGTCGATCCAGCGGCCGGTGTCCTGTTTGGTGTTGAAGTAGGAGAGGCCGGCGGCGAACTGGGCGCTTTCCGCAGGGCTGAGTTTGGATTGGGAGATCCACGACTGCACCGAGTCGAAGTTTTCGTTGGTGAGGTTGCGGCCCATGGTTTCGAGCGATTCCTGGAGCAAGTCGTCGCGCTCATGTCCTTCGGGAAGAGTCGCGAGGTGACCGCGCAAGGCGTCGAGAATCGCGGTGCGTTGCTCCGACGTTTCACCGACCTCAACGAGCGACTGGACCGCGGACGAGGTGTCCTCGATGTGCATTTCACCGATGAGCTTGAAGGCAAGCTTGGGGTCGTTCTCCGCCGCGCCCTCGATGATGGAGCGCTTGGCATTGTCATCCGCGAAGTCCGGGTGCTCCGCAGCGTTTTTGCGGATCCACTCGCGCGCGGCGAGCGGATCTTTTTTCGCCCAGTTGGCCAGCGTGGAGTGAACCACGCTCGCGGCGGTGGAACTGTCTGTCAGCAAATCGGCGGACTCGGAAACAAGGGCGAGCGCTGCGGCGGGATGATCCTGGCCGATCATCGAGATCGAGTAACAGATCAGGTTGTGGCGGACTTGGTCGGATAGACTCTTGTCATCGCGCAGGGCGGCGATGAGTCCCTTGAGTTGCGATGCGTCGAGTTCCATCAGCTTCGCCTGCATTTCGAGTCCGCGCTTTTGGAATGCCTCGTCCGTCTCGTCTCCCTGTTGCTCGTGGTTCTCGACTTCCCGACCGAAGGCGACGAATTCCCTGGCCATGGCATTCGCATCGTCCGCGCGGTCGTCGCGCTGGCGCTTGGTGATCGGCGAGTCGCCGGGGACGGTCGGGGAAATACCGAGTTGCCGTGCTGCGGCGGCGAGCTCGCGCTGCTCCTGATGCAGGGCCGTTAGACGCTGTTGGTGGATGAGGCCCAGCGCGCCGCCGATTGCTAGAATCAGGATGGCGGCGGCGATGGGAAATTTCAGTGAACCGTTCATTTGAGCTGATCGAGGACTTCCGCGCGGCGCTTTCCATCGGAAATGAGGTCGGCCATGTGGATGGCTTCCTCCAGGTTGGAACGGGCGGCATAGCTTTGCAGGAAGGCGACCAGCACGTCGTCTTTGCCGCTGCTTTGCTGGTATTGGATAGCGAGTTGGGAGGCCTCGGCGAATTTGAATTTTCCCTGGTCCTGGGCGGCCTCGGCGAGGGACTTGCCAGTGATGCTATCCACCTGGCCGGGTGCCTGGCGGGTCAGCCATTCGCGCAGGCTGTCGACATCGGCGCGGGTCACGTTTCCTTCGAGTCCTAACAACTGCAAGCGGGACTCGGCTGTCTGGCTGGCGGCGGCGGCCCGCTCGGCGGGAGTGGCTTGGACGGCATCGAGGAAATTGCTGACCTTGCCGTAGCCGCTGTCATCGACCAGCTCGGAGGCGATGTGGGCGAACGATCCGGCGCGCTCGTCCTGCGGGACTAACTGGCGGACCAGTTCGGCGTAGGTCCTTTGATCCTGCGGGCCGAGTTCCGGGAAAGCGATCTGCTCGAGGACCTCGCGCCGCTGGTCTTCGGGGATGTCGGCGAGCCGCTGGCTGGCGGCATTGGGATCGGACGAAAGCAAGCTCTGCATCAGCGCGGCCTCGAAGCGGGTGCGCTCTTCACCGCGGCCGTCTAGCGACTTGCTGTCGAACTTCCCCTCGGCGATCTGGCGGTCGAACCAAGCGGTGGCACCTGCCAGATCCTTCTTCGCCCAGTCGCGCAGGGCGGTCGAGAGCTGCCAGCCGATGGCACTCGATTCGCTGCCGATGCGGTCGGAGAAACGCTCCAGCGCGAGCTGCGGATCCTCGCGGATCAATGGCGCGATGATCAAGCTCTCAAGTGTCTCGCGGGCTTCAGCGGATAGATCGAGGCCGGCGATTTCATCGAGCGCGGCGGTCATTTCCTCCTTGGTCATCCCCGCAAGTTCCTGTTGGAAACTGATCCCCGCCCGCAGGTCGCTGCGGCTGCCGCCGTTTTGCATTTCCAACAGTCGGGCGGAAAGTTCCTTCCAGTCGTGGGGCTGCTTGCCGGTGGCGGCGGCACCCTTGTTAGGCCTATCCGTGGACGATGAAGCGGCCGGGAGATTTCCTGCCGCGAGTGCGGTGGAGATTTTTTCCCGCAGGAATCCAGCGTTGTTTTCGAGCGAGGAAATCGACCGCAGTTGGACGGCGTTCCAAGCGCCGACCAAGACGAGCGCCGCGACGGGCGGGATGAGGTGAGTGGCTTTCAAACGAGGGAGGATTCGCTGCATGTAAGTGATCCGTCAAGGCGGAGCAATCGGCCGCCGCCTATTCATCGCGGATGCCTACGGTTCCGGAATACCAGGATCTTTGCACTCGCCCGGGCCTCTTCCCGGTTGAAATCCAGTGCCTCCTTGAGCACCTCACGAATGGACACCAAGAGCTCTTCCTTGGTCGCCTCCTGGGCGTTCACGCCGGGAACCTCCTCGATCCATCCGATCCACCAGCCGTTATCCTGCTGGATGATTGCCGTGTAAGTTGATGCCATGGCGGCAGCTGGCACGGATTCACTTTGAAGACAACCCGGGATCGCTCCGGAATCCGGCATCTCCATTTCAAAATCAAACCACAGATGAACAGGATGAACACAGATGGAAGAAAGGATAAGAGGTGGGTCCGGATTTCTGATGGGCGACCACCATCAATCCTCTTTATCTCTCCAATCTGCGTCCATCCTGTTCATCTGTGGTTGAAAAAAATCCAAATGGAGATGCTCTGGATTCGGAATCCGGTCCATGCCGCAAACCAGGGCTTTCCCTGCAGCGCCGATCCTGCGTTGAATCCCGGCCATGAGTCCGTTTGTCAAAGCCACCCTCGGTTTCTCTCTAACCGTCTTGTTCGTTTCCTGCGCCGCGCCTCCCGGCGGCTCCTCGTCCGGGCGCGATGTGTATGGCCACCGGCCCGGCCCGAAAGGCTTCACGACGGTCATCATCGACGCCGGTCACGGCGGCAAGGACAGCGGTGCTGTTAGCCGTGCCACCGGGCAGCAGGAAAAGGATCTGGCGCTCGACACGGCCATGCGGATTGCCAACGACCTGCGCCGCGATTTCCGGGTGGTCATGATGCGCGGCGACGACACCTTCGTCGATCTCGACGAGCGGGTGAGCCGGGCTAACCGACATGGCGGCGCGATCCTTGTGAGCATGCATTATAACAGCGGCCCATCCAGTATCCGTGGCCCGGAGACATACTATTGGCGGGTCGATAGCCATGGTCTCGCGGTCCGCTGCCAGCGGGCGATGAACCAAGTATGCCCGGCGGAAAACGGCAACCGCGGGATGGTCCGCCGCCGGATGCGCCTGACCCGCAACCCGGAAATCCCGTGCCTTCTGCTAGAGGGCGGCTACCTGAGCAACGCCGCCGAGAGCCGTTTGGTCAGCGATGCCGGCTACCGCCAGAAGCTCGCCACGGCCATCGCCTTTGCGATCCGGACGCAGGCTGCCATCGGCGATGCCGACACTGGTCCCCTGCCCCGCCCGCTCAACGCGCCGCCTAGCAGGCCGACGGATGCCGCGGAGTGATTTCCACTCACTTATTCCATGCCGTGCTCGCGGGCGAAGGCGGCGGCACCGACGGGATCGCTGCCGGGCCAGTTTTGATAGATGACCTTGAGCGTTTCATCGCGCACCGGGCCGGCCGGCAGGGTCATCGCCCACTGGCCGGCGACCTGCGGTTCGTATTCGGCGACGGCGGCGGCGTAGGCGAGGATGGCCGGGTGCTTGGCCGGGCTTTCCGGGGTGGTGGCCAGCCATTTGCCGGCGGCCTGATAGTCCTGCTGAGTCCACTCGCCGACGAGATCCTTCACCGGCTCCGTTAGGCCGTCAGCGGGCACGTTCGCGGACATCCACTCGATCCAGCGGCCGGTGTCGTCCTTCGTCGCGGAATACGAGAGTCCGGCGGCGAAGTGGGTTTTTTCCTCCGGGGTCAACTTGGAGTTCGCGATCCAGCGGCTTACGGAATCGATGTCTTCCACGTCGAGGTTTTGCGCGAATGCTTCGAACGCCTCGTCGCGAAATTTTTCGCGATCTTCCGCGTTGGCGACGGTGGCGAGATAGCCGCGCAAGGCTGATAGAATCGCGTCGCGTTTCTCCGGGTGGTCCTCGGAAGTGGCGATGATCGCTTGAATCGCGTCAGTGGGATCTTCGAAGTGCAAGCTTCCTAGCAGTTTGAAAGCAAGCTGCGGATCGGTAGCGGCGATGCTGTCGATCACCTCGCGGTGGGTGTAGTCATCCGCAGTGGCGGCGTAGACGGCGGAGTGCCGGTCGAGCCACCTGGCGGCGGCCTGTGGGTTCTCCGCCGCAAGGCCGCTGAGGGCGGTGGCCATCAGGTCTTGGCTGTCCTCGTTTTTCCCTAGCAGGTCGGAACACTCCAGGAACATGGCCAGAGCCGCTCCGGGGTGCGCCTCTGACATTTTCTGGATGGATGCGGTGATGATCTTGCGCCGGCCCTCGGCGGAGATCCGCCGGTCCCCGCGCACCTCGGCGATGATTTGCTTGAGTTGGGAAACATCCAGCTCTTCGAGGCGCGAGAGGAAAATTTCGTAGCGTTCGGCGGCGGCCTCGTCCGGTCGTTCGCCGCTTTTTTCGAGCGCTTCCATTTCCTTGGTCAAGGCGATCCATTCGCCGGCCATGGCCAGCGCCTGATTGTCCCGTTGCTCGCGCTGGCGTTTGGTGAGACGCGGTTCCGAGGGATCTCCGGTGACGCCGAGGGGGCCGGCTTCGGCGGTTAGTTTCTGATAGTCTTGCCGCAGCACGGAAAGCTGCTGTTGCTGGCGCAGGCGGGCCGCCGCGCTGAGCGCGAGAATCACCAGCGCAATGACAAACGATTTCTTCATGGCAGCGGACATTTACTTGAGGGATTCGAGGGCCTCTTCGCGGCGTTGCGGATCGGTGATTTTTCCCGCGAGTTGCTTGGACATTTCCGGGTGTCCGGAAGCATCGGAACGGTCGAGAAATGCGATCAGCGCGTCGTCGTTGCCGCTGCTCGCGTGGACTTCGAGAACGAGTTCGACGAGTTTCGAATAACCGACTTCCCCGCCTTCCGTGGACGCGCTTCCCAGGGCTTCTCCCATCAGGCGATCCGCCGTGTCCGGTGCTTGGCGGGTCAGCCATTCCCGGGTCGCCGCC
>JANOZJ010000210.1:0-5034 GCA_031429315.1 Akkermansiaceae bacterium | reverse complement strand
AGAAGAGTCCATTAGCTGCGGCAAATCTTGGATCAAAGGAAAGGAGCGGGTGTTGTTCATGGTGACGAAATGGTGGCGTAAGGAAAAGCACCGATGGAATGCACGACGATTACAGGATCACTTGTCTTTTGCCATAGATTTCGGTGTCCATGACGTCCGATGATCTGATAGCCCGTTGGTCATGCGACTTTCAGAAGAAGGCCTCGAAATTTCGGATTGCTTGTGAAAAGCATCCGAATCACAGTTTCGGCCAATCCGCACCAATGGCCCCCGAGCAATCAGATTCCAGAGAAAAAGCAGTCCTTCAAATCCGACCTGAATCAGGATTGGCAGGAATTTCCGCTGATGGATCGCCTGCTTTGTCTGAAATCATCAGTCGATCGATAGTTCACATCCAGACGAGCAAGAGTTTGGCAACACGCCATTGGATCGGGAAGCACGAATTGTGCGGCCCGGATTACCAGTTGGTTTGCGTATGGGCCGAGGAGCTCCGATTGGCTCCGGAACATGTATTAGAGCTTTTGCTGAAGGCAGCATTTGGCGGCTGCACAAGCATTATTGATGGGCGATTCAAGCAACTTTTTGTTTCGGGAAGTGTCCTGCCTGTTTGCGGGCTGCCACCAATCAAAGGTTTGTCAGTGGAGGTGTTGAGCCTGCAATATCGAGAGCAAGTTTCTCGTCTGGATCTTTCTGCTGTTCCTAATCTTAGACGGCTTGAGTGCTGGAATAACAAAATGACAGAGTTGGAGCTCTCTCCTGTTTCAAAACTGACGGTGCTAAAATGCGGGGGAAATTATTTGACAGAGCTAGATCTTCGCCCAGTCCCAAATCTCAGAACACTTTATTGCTATAGTAATCATCTTACCGAGTTGGATGTCTCAGCGGTTCCTGAACTTACTAATCTTAATTGCGGAGCGAATAAAATCAAAGATCTAGACTTATCCTCGGTTCCAAAACTCAAAATATTATCTTGTGGCGGCAATCAACTGACGAAATTGGATCTCTCTGTAATCCCCAATATTGTAGATCTGGCATGCGGCTACAATCACCTCAGCAATATTGATCTTTCGGTAGTCGCCGGTCTAAAAGAGCTTGTATGTGCCTCGAATGAATTAAATCAGTTGGATGTCTCGTCATTGAAAAATCTTGAGTTGCTCAATTGCGAGTCGAATAATTTGACAGCTCTTGATTTATCGGAAAACTCGAATCTGGTGACTTTATGGTGTGGTGGCAATAGTTTATCCGGGTTGGAAATCCGCCACCTCAAGAACCTTGAGGATTTTCGTTCTGAGATACCGCCAACTATCACATTGGAGGAATTGTCCAAGTAGAATGACAGGAAGCCGAAATTGGATACTCCTCGACACGGAAACTACCGGTTTTTCGATGCCGGTGTTTGCGGTGGATTTGGCTGCGCAGAAAATGCGTGGGTGGGAAAAAGACGGCGAACCATTCCGGCTGATGCTCAATCATGGCTGTGCGATTCCTGCCGAAGCATCAAGAGTGCATGGCTACACCCGTGAGATTCTGGAACGGGATGGAGTCGCACCTGCGGAGGCTTACGAAGAATTCGCGACTTATGCGGGTGGGCTGCCAGTCGTGGCTTACAATTTGGAATATGATTGGGACAAGGTTCTGTTACCCGAGTGGAAGCGGCTTGGCATTCCGCAGATCGGCGTTCCGGGTTTCTGTGCATTGAAGCTGGCCCAGCGTTTGCTCGATCCGGTGCCTGCCGGAAACTGCAAGCTCCAGACGCTGCGGCAGTATTACCGGTGGCCGGAGAACGGGGCGCACACGGCATTGGGAGACGTGCTGACGGTGATCGATCTGATGCAGCAGGTGCTGCGGCCGTTGGCTGAGAAGCGGGGGCTGGATACTTGGGAGAAGATCGTGGGTTTCGCCGGGGACGAGTGGTTTCCCTCGCGGCTGTCGTTCGGCAAGTTCAAGGGTAGGCTCTATCAGGAGGCGCGGGAGGATGCGGAGTTGAGGTCGTGGCTGGAGTGGTTGGCGGAGTCCACGAACGAGCGGAGTTCGGCGATGGGCCGCTGGTATCTCGGGCAACTGGCGTCCGGCGCAACGCTGGAGGATGCGACGTTTCTGGATGTGGATATGCCCGGCGATACCGGTGGCTCTGGCGGCGGACTGGTGGTTTTCCGACATCCGGGGCTGGAGCATTACCAACGACTCATCGAGGCCGCCCGCAGCCGCCTCGCGGATCTGGAGCTGGATTACGGGGTAGAGAAGTCCAAGGTGGACTCGGTGCGCTCGCGCAAGGGGAGCACACGCGCCCTCGCGTGTGGATTTCAGCGCCCCCGCTGAAATCATGCGTCGAATCACGAGGACGGCCTGAGCTGTAGTGCGAGCCGACCATGCCGCGAGGGCGCGACATGGGACACGCGAGGGCGCGTGTGCTCCCCGTGATCGACACCATCGCCGCCGCGCAGCAGGAGGAGCTGGAGAGAGAAATCGAGGAGTTGGTGGGAAGCTCGCCGTTTTAGAGCCGGATGATCAGGCCGCCGGTTGCACTTCCATGTCGATGCGATGGCCAAGTTCGATCCGGACGCGCTGCATTTCATAATGAAGCTGGAGCCGCATCCAGAAACCCTCTTCCATGCCGAAGAAGCGGGACAAGCGGAGGTCGTATTCCGGCGTGCAACGGCGACGCCCGGACTTCATCTCGGAGAGGTGGGAGGCAAGGATGCCGGTGGCCTTGGCGATCTCTTTCTGGGTGGAGGGCCACTCATCAAGGGTCTCGCGAAGTGTCTCGGCAAAGGCGTTGGGAAGAGGCATGGTTTTCATGAGAGTTCAGTGGTAATCGGTGATTTGGACTTGGTGGGCGTGGTTGTCTTTCCAGACAAAAATGATCCTCCATTGCTGGTTGATCCGGATGCTGTGAAACTCGCGCAAGTTGCCGGACAGCTTCTCAAGGCGGTTGCTGGGTGGAACCCGCAGATGGTTCAATTCTGAAGCGGCATGGAGCTGGTCGAGTTTTACTTTCGCGCGGGTTTGAATTTCACCGGGCAGTTTCCGGGATGGTGTGAGAATGAAAACCTTCCCGGTTTCGGCATCGGCGAAGCTCTTGATCACGCAGGGAAAATTACCAAAAAAGAGAATCGTCGCAAGCGGAAATCTTAAATTGGCATCGAGGCTGCCCGCAGCCGCCTCGCCGATCTGGAGCTGGATTACGGGGTGGAGAAGTCCAAGGTGGACTCGGTGCGCTCGCGCTTGTTCGGCGCCCTGCGTCCCTTCTACCAGGAACGCGACCGGCTGCGGCACTTGATCCAATACCGCAAGGCCTTCATCGACCGCCTGCTGGCCGGTGGCGAGGAAGCTGCCGAAAAAACCGCGGCCGACTACCAGCGTGAAGCGGCGGAGAAAGACCGGGAATACGATTCCACCGCCTCCGCGCTCAAAGGGAAACGGGAACTCAACGACGACGAGACCGCGCGGCTCAAACAGCTTTGGAAGAAGCTCGTGCGCATGTTCCACCCGGATCTCCACGAGCACGACCTGGAAAAGCGCAAGACCTACGAACGGCTCACCCAAGCCATCAACGAAGCCCGCGACCGTGGCGACATCGAGCTGTTGGAACGCATCGCCAAAGACCCGCAGACCTTCATCCGCCAGCAAGGCTGGGCCAGCGTTTCCCTCGACGGGGATCACACCCTCATGGAACTCCGCTCCCTCTACGAGCATCTCCAAGCCAGAATCCTGGAACTGATCGAAACCCTCGACACCCTCCGCGCCAGCCCGGATTACGAAGTCTTCCGATTCGCCGAGAAAGACGCCGCCGTGATCGACACCATCGCCGCCGCGCAGCAGGAGGAGCTGGAGAAAGAGATTGTCGGCTTGCAGGCCGAGGCCGAGCGGGTGGCGGAGGAAGCGGCGGAACTGGCGGGAGATGTGCCGTTTTGAAATGTAGTCGAGGACTTCAGTCCGGACGGCTTTGGAAGAGAAGACGGACTGAAGTCCTGAACTACGTTTGAAGAAGACGAGTTGGTGGGCGGCTCGCCGTTTTAGAAGACGACTCGGAGCGAGACGCTCCGGAGACGGTCTGCGGCGAGACGCCACAGCCACGCAGAGCGAGTGGCGGAGGGAGCGCGGGAATTGGCGGGTGAAGTGCCGTTTTGAAATGGAGTCGAGGACTTCAGTATGGTCGGGTTTGGAATCGAAGACGGACTGAAGTCCTGGACTACGTTTGAAGAAGACAAGCCTGTGATCCGGCGGTCGAATCCGGCCTCGGTGGTGGATTCCAGCAGGAATTCAATGGCGGCCTTGTGATTGAGGATCATCACCGCGTCTTTCCCCGCACAAACGGATTCCGGATGGTGATGCCTTGAAGTTTTTGCTCATGGCTGAGATCTTCCGAGAGCAGTTCCGTGGACTTGGCCGTTGCGGCGGCGGCGAGGGTAAGGCCGTCCCAGAAGGAACGCAGTGACCTGGAGCCGCATGACTACGCGGCAGTGAACTCCTCGTCGGCCGTCCCAAGGACATCTCCTTGTTGGCCTAGCTTCATGCCGCCGGTTTCATCGATGCGGCGGTGGTCCGCACCCGCTTGGACTTCCCCGATGTCCCGGTGGAGCTCGTTCCCCGGCTTCACTCGAATATCCGCGATGTCTTCGGCTCGTCAGCCTAGGCACCGAAGGCGGCGGGTAGTGCGGATGAAGACCAACTCCGCTCCAACTGCCGGTTGAATGGACGCTCCAATCACCCGCCGTGGCGACCTTTGATCGCCGCCGCTCCACTTCGGAGTAAAACCGAGAAATTTTCCATTTACGGCTTGCCAGCCCCCGGCGCTCTGCTAAATCACCCGCCCCGCGGAGTCGCCGGAGCAATCCGGACATCCTCTCGTGGTCACGCGAAATCACGCACATCATGGCACGTATCCTAGGTATTGAAATTCCCAATGAGAAGCGCATCGAAGCTTCTCTGCCCTACATGTTTGGCATCGGTCGCCCAACGGCGGCAAAGATCCTCGAACACGCGGGGATCGACCCAAACATCCGCACCGGCCAGCTCAGTGAGGAACAACTC